>NZ_JBYCZL010000011.1:0-190910 GCF_057586215.1 Roseomonas sp. SRI_022 | reverse complement strand
TCCTGGGGGGTAGCGGAGAGGCGGAAAGAAAGTATGGGTCTTGCCCGGAAGCGCGACGGCGCCGTCGCGACCGCGCAATCCGCAAGGCCGAGCGGGCACGCCGCGGGCGCACCGGGCCGCGGCGCCTGTTCAGCCATGCCGGCGATGCGCGAGATCTCCCCTCCGCGCCAGCGCGGCGCGGATGCGCTCGACACGCGGACCGGCGGCGACGCAGGGCGCGCAGGCGGGCACCTCTGACGTCGTGGCGGCGAAGTCCGGATGCAGGGTCACGACCCGGCCGGCATTGTCGAACTGCGTGCGGTTGCCGCAGTCGCGCCAGGATTCCGCCGGGGCGCCGTCGGCGACGATCACGTCGTGGCGATCCAGCTCGACGTGGAAATACTCGATGCGGCCGGCCACTGGGCTTTCCTGCCGGATCGCCGCGCCATCGACCAGCGCGATGGCCGGGACCAGCATGCCATCGAGATAGAGCGCGTGGTCGGGTGAGACGACGAGATCGCGGCACGGCATGCCCGGGCCGAGCGCCCCGGCATGCACGCGCACGGGACACACCTCTGCCGGGCGCGGGTGACGGCGCGTGTCCACGCGGCGGCGGCCGATCCAGCGCACGGGCCGCAGCCAGGCGCCACCAAGGCCGAGCGTGACGACCATGTCGCCGCTGCGCAGGGTCTCGATCGCCACTTCCCCCCGATCGGTCAGGATGCGCGTGCCCGCGGCGAAGCAGGGCGTCTGCAGCGTCTCGCCGGTTTCGCCATACGTGACCCATTCGATGTCGCCGGCGATGAAGTCCCGCCCGTCATCGCCATCGGACAGGTCGGTGTCGATGACGTTCCAACCGCTGGCGCTCTCGACCCATTCCCAGCGATGGCCGGCGGCGCCACCGGCCAGTTCCACCGTGTCGCTGCCGTCGCCACCATAGGCGGTGTCGTCGCCGGGAATGCCGTTGAGGACGTCGTCGCCCGCCCCGCCATACAGTGTGTCGTTGCCCGCCCCGCCGGACAGCGCGTCGTTGTCGTCCCCGCCCAGGAGCAGGTCGTCACCCTCGTTGCCGTAGAGGAAGTCGTCGCCGCCACGGCCGTCGATTGTATCGTTGCCCTCCCCGCCATGGATCTGGTTGACGAGGTTGGCTTCGTCGTTGGGCCAGACGTCCTGGGCATCGGAGCCGATGTAGGAATCGTCGCCGCCGGTCGGGCCGTTCGGCACGCGCGGCGTGCCGTCGGGGGCGTACCAGGTTCCGGACATCGCGCATTCCTTGATTCGAGTGGGGCTCAGCCACCCAAATCAACTATAACGCGATTTACAGTGTCGCAATATTCTCGTGAAAGTTTAACGCTCCATTCACGGGATGGGCGCGCGCGGCGGCGAATCGCCGCGTGGCCACAACGGGCATCGCCTAGCGGGCTCTTTCGAGCACCGAGACGTAATTCGCCACCGCCGCGCCGCCCATGTTGAAGACGCCGCCGAGATCGGCCTTCGGAAGCTGCATCGCACCGGCGCCGCCGGTGAGCTGCATGGCGGCAAGCACATGCATCGACACCCCGGTCGCCCCGATCGGATGCCCCTTGGCCTTGAGCCCGCCCGAACGATTGACCGGCAGCCGCCCGCCCGCCGCCGTCCAGCCTTCCAGTGCGGCACGGCCGCCCTTGCCTTCGGCGGCGAGGCCCATCGCCTCGTATTCGATCAGTTCGGCGATGGTGAAGCAGTCATGCGTCTCGACGAAGGACAGGTCGGCCACGGTGATGCCGGCCTGCGCATAGGCACGCGCCCAGGCTTCCTTCGCCCCTTCGAAGCGGACGATGTCCCGCGCGGCGATCGGCAGGAAGTCGTTGACCTGCACGGCGGCGCGGAAGCGCACCGCCTTGTTCATCGCCTTCGCCGTCTCCGCATCCGTCATCACCAGCGCGGCCGCACCGTCCGACACCAGCGAGCAGTCAGTCCGCTTCAAGGGGCGGGCGACATAGGGGTTCTTCTCGCTCTCGGTGCGGCAGAACTCGTAGCCGAGATCCTTGCGCATCTGCGCCCAGGGATTGTCCACGCCGTTCTTGTGGTTCTTCGCCGCGATGGCGGCGAGCGCGTCGGACTGGTCGCCATGGCGCTGGAAATACGCTTCGGCGATGCGGCCGAAGACGCCGGCGAAGCCACCTTCGATGTCCTGTTCCGTCTTGCGGTAGGACGCGGTCAGCAGGATGTCGCCGACCTTCGGGCCGGGGGTCGAGGTCATCTTCTCCGCGCCGACGACCAGCGCGAAGCGGCCACGCCCTGCGGCGAGGAAATCCCGCGCGCCATGGATCGCGGCCGAGCCGGTCGCGCAGGCGTTCTCGTATCGCGTGATCGGCTTGAAGCGCAGTTCCGGCACCGATTGCAGCACCAGCGAGGCCGGGAAGCCCTGCGGCGTGAAGCCTTCCCCGAAGACACCGACGAAGCCGGCATCAATGTCCTCCGGCCCGATGCCGGCATCCTCGATGGCAGCGCGTGCGACGCCTGCGATCAAGGATTCGAGGTCGGGTGCGTCCTCGCGCTTGCCGAAGGGGCTGTGCGCCCAGCCGACGATGCAGGGCTCGGTCATGGCGATCTCTCCTGGACGTGCGAGGTCAGTCTATCCCGCTTTCCGTCTCCTCGGGATCCCCGCCGGGCAGGACAAGCGGAATCGCGGGGGCGAAGGGGGACGCCGCCAGCCGGTCGCGCAGCGAGCCGACGCGCGGGACCGGCGTTGCGGGCTCGGGGTTGGCCCAGCCCATCCGTTCCGCCCGCCAGGACAGCATGGCGCGCAGCGTGGCGTCCGGCGCGCGACGCGGCGCGCAATCCGGCGCATCGCGATGCGGCCGGGCGGATTCCACCGCCGCCCCGGCGGCCAGAAGGGCGTCATGCCCGGCCAGTGTCACCTGCACGAGTTCCATCGGCCCATCGGCGGGAACCGAGAGGATGCCATGGCCATCGACCAGCGCCTCCGCGGCGACCAGGGCGCCGTCGAGCAGCAGGGCCTGGCCCGGGGGCAGCAGCAGGTCCTCCTGCGGGGCGCCGTCGTCCAGCGCCTCGGCCAACAGGCGGACCATCGGGCCAGCCCAGCGCAGCCGGCGCACCTCGAGCACCGGCTGGAAGGGCGCGGAGGTGCCGGAGATGGCGAGCACCAGGGCACCGGGCGCGAGGTCCTCCACCGCGACCTGGCCGGTCGGGGTCAGCACCGGCGTCCCGATCGGCAGGCCGCAGTCGGACGAAGCATCGGTCATAGGCGTTCCTCATCCGGTCGCGCGGATCTGTCACAAGGTCGGGCCGGCGCTGGCGGCTGGTCAACCATCGGCTGTCGGCAGCGCCTGTTCCCGCCTTGCAGGCTCCATCCGCCTGACTGATCCGCTTATCCGAACAATCCCGCCAGGGCGAAGGTCAGCGCGGCGATCAGCGCCGAGGCCGGGATGGTCAGCACCCAGGCGACGACGATGCCGCTCGCCACGCCCCAGCGCACCGAGGAGGTCCGCCGGATGGCGCCCACGCCGATGATCGCTCCGGTGATGGTGTGGGTCGTCGAGACCGGCACGCCGAGCCCGGTCGCGGCGAACAGGGTGATCGCACCGCCGGTCTCGGCGCAGAAGCCCTGCATCGGCGTCAGCCGGGTGATCTTGGATCCCATGGTGTGGACGATGCGCCAGCCGCCGAACAGCGTGCCGAGCCCCATCGCCGCCTGGCAGGACAGCACCACCCAGAAGGGCACGTGGAAACTGTCCCCGAGCATGCCCTGCGAGAACAGCAGCACCGCGATGATGCCCATCGTCTTCTGCGCATCGTTGCCGCCATGGCCGAGCGAGTAGAGCGAGGCCGAGACGAACTGCAGCGAGCGGAAGGTGGTGTCGACCTTGAACGGCGTGGTGCGTGAGAAGGTCCAGGACACCACCAGCATCAGCACCATCGCGAGGATCATGCCGATGGCCGGCGACAGCACGATGGCGAACAGCGTCTTGCCGAGACCTGACCAGACGATCGCGCCGACCCCCGCCTTGGCGATGCCCGCCCCGAGGATGCCCCCGACCAGGGCGTGGGAGGAGGAGGACGGGATGCCCGCCCACCAGGTGATCAGGTTCCACGCGATCGCGCCCGACAGCGCACCGAAGATCACCCGTGGATCGACGATGGCCGCCGAGACGATGCCCGTGCCGATGGTCTGCGCCACATGCAGGCCGAAGAACAGGAAGGCGATGAAGTTGAAGAAGGCCGCCCAGGCGACCGCATAGTGCGGCCTCAGCACCCGCGTCGAGACGATGGTCGCGATGGAATTGGCCGCGTCGTGCAGCCCGTTCAGGAAGTCGAAGGCCAGCGCGACGGCGATCAGGCCGATCAGCAGTGGCAGCGCGAGTGTCGCATCCATGGTCCGGTCAGACGTGCTCGACCACGATGCTCTCGATCTCGTTCGCCGCATCGTCGAAGCGGTCCACGATCTTCTCGAGCTGGTCGTAGACCTCCCGCATCGCGATGAAACGCAGCGCGTCGCCGTCCTTGGCGGCGCGGAACAGGGCGGTCATGCCAGAATCGTGAATGTCGTCCACCTCGCCCTCGACCTGGCGGATCTGCTCGCAGAGCTCGTTGATGCGCCCGGCATTGCTGCTGATGCGCGCCATCAGCGGCACGGCGTCGCGCAGCAGCGCGGCGCAGCGTTCGATGGCATCGCCCATGCGGCGCAGGTCGTCGGCGAATTCGACCATGCCGAACAGGACGATGGACTTCGCCGCCTTCTTCATCTGGTCGAGCGTGTCGTCCATCCGGCTGATCAGCGCCTGGATGTCGCCGCGGTCGAAGGGGGTGACGAAAGTGTGACGCACGGCCTGCACGACCTCGCGCGTTATGGCGTCGGCATCGTCCTCGGCGCGCAGCACGGCGGGGTAGTGGCGGGCGACCGCCTCCCCGCCCTCGAGCATGGCGCGTAGTTCGCCGGCGCCGCGCACGATGGCCTCGGCATGACGGGCGAACATCTCGAAGAAGTTCTCCTCGCGCGGCATCATCCGGCGAAACAACTGGAACATGGGCGGGGGTCCTCGTGGCCTGCGGTCGCCGGCGTTTCGCGGAGGTGTAATCCGCCCGGGCCGGCGGCGGCTAGACCTGCGCCTTGATGGTGCGGATGCCCCGCCATGTGTGCCTCGCAGCGCGACCGCAAGTCCCGGCCTGGCTTCTGCCAGACATGCGTATCACCGAGAGTTCAGCGGCAAACCCGCATTTCCCGCGGGAACATGCGGCCAATGTGCATGCAGTGCCCGCATGCTAACAGTGCGTTTGACGTTGACCGCTGCCTTCACAGTCACAAAGGGCCCGTCATGCCGGACACATCCGCAAAAGGCATCGACCGCCGCGATCTGATATTGGCGCCCGTTGCCGCGATCGGCGCCACGGCTGCCGTCGCCGTCAACGCTGGTGCCGCGAATGCCCGGGATGCAGCGGTCGCCGCCAGTCCGCCGTCAGGAACGGTCTACACCGGCGATGTTATCGGCGGGAAAAGGGTCGTCAGCGCACTCGATGTCAACGACCTGGAGCCGGGCAGGAAGCATCTCCTGCATTTCCGGGGCGTTGAGATGCCGACCGGACAGCACTGGTATGTGTCCGTGACGGTCGCCAAGGGAGCACGTCCGGGCAAGCGCGGCATCCTGGTCAGTGGCGTGCATGGCGACGAGATGAGTTCCGTGCACACGGTCCAGACCGTGATGAACCAGCTCGACCCCGCGCGGATGTCGGGCACGGTGATGGCAGTCACGGACGTGTCCCGGCCGGCCCTGGAAAGCATGCAGCGCCGATGGCCCAACCAGGGCCGCGGCATCGATCTGATCGACATGAACCGGGAATGGCCCGGGAACGAGAACGGCGCCACTGCGCCCAGCCGGCACGCCGGGCTCCTCTTCAACCGCCTGCTGCGACCGAACGCCGATTTCGCGATCGACTTCCACACCGGGACCACCGGCTTCGAAGTCACTGCCTTCAATATTGGCGGCATGGATGTGCCCGAGGTCAGGGCCATGCTGGAACTGTATCCGGTCGGCCAGATCTTCGACAATCACGTATACCCTGGCGTCCTGCACAACGCCTTCTTGGATGCGGGTATCCCGTCCTTCACGCCGGAGATCGGCGCCGCGCGCGTGCTGGATCCCGCGATGATCTCGCTCTTCGTCGAAGGCACGATGAACGTCCTCAAGCACCACGGCATCATTGGCGGGCCGATGGGTCGCACCGGCAAAGACGTGACTGTCTTCGTCGGGAACAGCGCGTTTCCGGTCCTGGCCAGCGCGGGCGGGCTCGTTGAACATCTGGTTCGGCTCAACGACCGGGTCGAACCCGGACAAAAGGTTGCGATTCAGCGCAACAGCTTCGGCGAAGTCGTCGCGGAGTATCGAAGCGGCGTGGCCGGGCAGATCACGGGCCAGCGCAGCGATGCGATGTCCGAGCCCGGCAACCCTTTGGTATTTATCCTTTTCAATAGGGCCGGACCGGAGGAGGCTCAGGTCTACCCCGAGTAGCAGTTGCCGCGCCTACCTCTGCGGCCGCGACTGACTTTCATCGTGGCCAAGCCCAAATGCCCTTGATGGGTGATCGTCATGAACTCGCCGGATGACGCACGGATGTCTGCTTGGTGCCGAAAGCGGCCCGAGCCCGATCTTGTTCCAGGGCAGTGAAAATCTGGCGCGCCCTGAGGGATTCGAACCCCCGACATTCGACTTAGAAGGTCGATGCTCTATCCAACTGAGCTAAGGGCGCCCGTTGCGGTCCTACCACGGGCAAGCGCGGTCAGTGCGACCAGTTATCGAACCGGCCGAAGCGGAAATTGTCGGCATAGACCTTGGGCTTCATCGCCACGGGCGCGGCCGGGACCTCGACCTCATAGGCGATGCCCTGCGCCTCGGCATAGGCGAGCGCCTGGTCCCGCGTCGCGAATTCCAGGCGGATCTGGCGGCGCATGTCGCCCGAGCCGACCCAGCCGGTCAGCGGGTCGAGCACCTTCGCCTCGGACGGCGCATATTCCAGCACCCAGGCATGGGCATTGCCGCGGCCCGACTGCATCGCCGACTTCGGCGGCTGGAAGATGCGGGCCAGGCCCCTGCTCTGCGACATGCTCATGTCCTCGGAAGTCGAATCGGGGCGACTGGATTCGAACCAGCGACCCCTTGGTCCCAAACCAAGTGCGCTACCAGACTGCGCTACGCCCCGTCGCGGCGCACCCTATGGAAGCGGCGGCCCGGGGGCAAGCGCCAGCCGGTCCGAATACCCCGGCCCGCGTCAGGGGGCGGTGCCGAACATCGGGTGCAGCACGCGGTCGCCGGCCCGGATATCCAGCCGTTCCGTCACCCCGGCCGCCAGTTCCAGCGTGGCCCGGACCGGCCCGCCGGAGGACACGGTCGCGAGCGACAGCGGCACGGTGCGTTCCGCGATGCGATGGATGCGCCCATCCGCGGCGATGAACACCATGTCGAGCGACGAGATGGTGTTGCGCATCCACATGTTGCTTTCGCGCGGGCTGCCCCAGTCGAACAGCATGCCCTCGTTGGGCTTCACCTCGGGGCGGAACATCAGGCCGATCATCTGCTGATCGGAGCGGATCGCCATTTCGACGGTGAAGGGCAGCCGCCGGCCGTCGCGGGTCTGGATGACCAGGGGCTCGGTCGGCAGGCGCGCCTGCGGCTGGTCCACGCCCGGCTGGGCGACGGCGGCAGCGGGGGCGGCGAGAAGGGCAGCCAGCAGGGCGCGGCGGAACATCATGCCCCTGTCATGGCACGGCCGGCGGCGCGCCGGGAAGGTCCTCCATCGCCTGGGCCGCGGCGCGGCGGACGACGGCGCGCACCACGCCCGGCCGCGGCGGGTCGGCCAGAGTGGTGAACCAGGCCTCGGGCGGGTTGCGGCCCGCGGCACGGGAGAAGGTCAGGCCGCGCAGAATGGCTTCGGCCGCCGGCGGCAGGCGATCCGGCATGGCCTGGCCGGTGAGCCGGCCCCAGACCCCGGCCCAGCAGCGCGCGACCGACCAGGGATTGTACCCGCCGCCGCCGAGCACGATGAGCCGCGGCGCGAGGCCCATCACCGCCCCCACCACCGCCCGGTGCGCATTGTTGGACAGGGACAGTCGCGCCAGCGGGTCTTCCTCCAGCGCGTCGGCTCCGCATTGGACCATGATGGCTTGCGGGCGGAGGTGCCGCGCGATGGGCAGGATCGCCTCATGCAGCACCCACAGCATCTCGCTGTCGTTGAAGCCGGCCGGCACGGGAATGTTCCGCGCATGGCCCCCTGCCCGGTCGCCGGCGCCGCCGCTGAAGGGCCAGCGCCCATCCTCATGCACCGACAGGGTGAAGACGCGCGGGTCGTCGTGGAAGGCATCCTGCACGCCGTCCCCATGATGCGCGTCGATGTCGAGGTAGAGGAGGCGCGTCAGCCCCTGGTCCAGCCAGCCGAGCAGCCCGAGCACCGCGTCGTTGAGGAAGCAGAAGCCGCTCGCCCGGTCGGGCCGTCCGTGATGCGTCCCGCCGCCGGGGACATGGACCATGCCGCCATCCCGGGTCAGTTCGGCCGCGAGCATCGTGCCCCCCGCGCTGGTTGCCGGGCGGCGGAACATCTCGCGATAGATCGGGTTGCCGTCGGCGCCGAGGCGGAATCGCTCGCGCTCCTCGGCGGTCACCTCCTGGGTGGCCTCGGCCCGCTGCAACGCGTCGAGGTAGTCCGGTGCGTGGAAGCGGGCGAGATCGCCGGGGGTCGCTATCGGGCTGTCGCGATACTGCGCCGGCGGCAGCCAGCCGAGCGCGCGGATCAGGTCGAGCGCCACGGAGACGCGCGGAATGGCCAGCGGGTGCTTCGGCCCGTAGCTGGAACGGCGGTAGATCTCGGAGCCGATCAGGATGGGAGGCATCTGTGCCGATGAGGGTTGGGTCCGGCGCGCCAGCGGCGCAAGACCCCTCGGCGCGGCGAGGAATTCACCGGCCGGGCGGTCGTGGTGATGGACCGGCGGGCGCGCGCCGGATAGCGTTCGCACGACACCGTGATTCCCGCAGCGGCATCCCCGGAGGCTTGTCTTGCGCTTCAGTGACCTTGTTGTCGCCCTCGAACTGCTGTCCCGCCATGAGGTGAACGACGCGCTGGAGGTGCAGTCGAGGACTGGGCGTGCGCTCGGCGACGTGCTGGTCGAGATGGGCCTGCTCAGCGCCCACACCGTCGCCGACCTGCAGGAAGGCCTGCCGGCGCCGCCCGACAGCATCGCCCAGCTCGGCATCGATTCCCGCATCGTGCTCGACATGCTGGTGAAGTACCTCAGCAACACCGGCCAGGGCAGCACTGCTTCCATCGCCCAGACGCTGGCCATCTCGCGGCGCCTCGCGACCGTGCTGATCGAAACGGCGCGCGGGCAGGGCATCGTCGAGCTCAAGCCGGGCATCGTTGCCGGCGAATTGCGCGTGGACCTGACCCCGCGCGGCCGATCCATGGCGGTCGAGGCCTTCGCCAACAGCGCCTATATCGGCCCCCTGCCCGTCTCGCTCGAGGAATATTCCCGCCGCGTCCTGCGCCAGACGATCCGCGGGGAGGTGGTGACCGCGCAGGCCGTCGCCTCGGCGATGAACCCCCTCGTGGTCGAGGAGGAACTGCTCGCCAAGGTCGGCATCGCCGCGAATGCCGGCCGGTCGATCCTGCTCTACGGCGCGCCGGGCAACGGCAAGACCTCGATCGCCGAGCGCATGGTGAAGGCCTTCGGCGCCATGGTGCTGGTGCCCCATTGCTTCGAGGTCGCGGGCCAGATCGTGAAGGTCTTCGACCCGTCGGTGCATCGCCAGCTCGGCACCGGCGGCGGGCGGACCACGAGCAGCCTGTTCGCCGACGAATTCGACCCGCGCTGGGTGCCGTGCCGGCGGCCCTTCGTCGCCGCCGGTGGCGAACTCAGCCTCGACATGCTGGACCTGAAATTCGAGGAGACGGCCCGCTTCTACGAGGCCCCGCTGCACGTCAAGGCGATGAACGGCGTGCTGCTGATCGACGATTTCGGCCGCCAGCTGGTGCGCCCCGATGCGCTGCTCAACCGCTGGGTCGTGCCGATGGACCGACGCATCGACTTCCTGAAGCTGCACACCGGCCAGTCCTTCCAGATCCCCTTCGACCAGTTGCTCGTCTTCTCGACCAACCTGTCCCCGCGCGACCTGATGGATGGCGCCTTCCTGCGCCGCCTGCCCTACAAGATCCACGTCCATGGGCCGAGCCCGCAGGACTTCGCCCTGCTGCTGCGCGCCAAGGCACAGGAACACGGCATCACCTGCTCGGAGGAGGCGATCGTGTTCACCATCGAATCAATCATGAAGCACGGGACGCCGCTCGCCTTCTACCAGGCGAGCGAGATCCCGCAGCAGATCGCCGACCTGTGCGAGTTCCTCGGGCGACCGCCGGTCGCCGATGAATCGACGATCCGCTTCGCGCTCGGCAATCTCCTGGTGGCTTGAGGCGGGGCCGGGCGCTGTCGTCGCCCGACCCCGTCACGGCCCGGTTCAGCGCAGGATGATCTCGACGCGCCGGTTCTGCGGCTCCCGCGTATTGTCGGGCGTGGATACCAGCAGGTTCGTCTCGCCGAAGCCTTGGGCGACGATCTCCCCACGCGGCACGCCGAGCCGCACCAGTTCCGCCGCCACCGCATTGGCGCGGCGGACCGACAGCGCCTGGTTGTATTGCGCCGAGCCCGAGGTGTCGGTGTAGCCATTCACCTCGATGCGGGTGACCGGCTGGCGGCTGCGCGCCTGCGCCGCTTCGGCAATGATCTGCCGGGCGCGGTCGTTGAGATCGGCGCGGTTCCAGTCAAAGAAGACCAGGAAGGTGCGCGCCGGCGCGGGGGCTGCGGCCGGCGGAGGTGCGGCGGGCGGCGCCGCGCCGAAGGCATAGCGCACGCCAAGCAGGACCGAGTGGTTGAAGTTGTCCGAGCTCATCTTGCCGCGCGACACGCCATTGGGCGCGGCCACCCGCGCGGCAAGGCCGTCGCGTTCGGAGTCCAGCACCTGCATGAAGCGGTAGTCGAGCGTGAGCGCCCATCGCTGGCTGAGCGGCACGGCGAAGCCGGCGATCAGCTGGTAGGCGAAGTTGCTGTCGGTGTCGTCCGAACCGATCCGCGCGATGGAATTGGTGCCGCGCACCGCGTGCCATTCGGTCCACATCCAGCCGACGCCCGCGCCGAGATAGGGGCGGAAGCGCGGGTTGACATCGAATTCGTACAGCGCATTGGCCATCACGCCATAGGTGCGTTGGCTGCCACGGAACTGGCCGAAGCTGCCGCCGCCGCCGAAGCCGGACATGCCGTCCACCTCATTGTAGCGGAAGCTGCCTTCAAGCTCGGCGCGAAGGCCGTTGCCGAAGCCATAGCCGACAGCCAGCACGCCGCCGTAGCCGAGATTGAAATCCACCGTGCCGTTGCGGCCCATGCCCTGCGTCGCAGCACTGCCGTTCAGACCCGCCCCGAGCGTGACGTCACTGCTCTGGACGAAGTTGAGCATCGCACCGCCGCCGACATAGATGCCGCTGAGATGCTGCGCGGATGCAGCGCCGCTCGCGCCGATCAGCGCCGCGGTTGCAAGGAGCAGAGGTCGCATGAGGGATCCTTTCGCCATGAGCCGCACGGATGACCCGGATCCGGCGCCCACGCGCCGCATCCAGTGATCCGCCAACGTCCAGCCGGCGAAAGGGTTTCACGCTTCTCCGAAAGGAAACGCGCCGTACTTCAGCCCTGCGGCATGCCTTCGGGCACGATGGTCTTGATCAGGCTCGCATCGAGCGATTCATACTCGTGGTAGCCGATGGTCTCGTAGAGCTGAGCGCGCGTCTGCATGCGTCCGACCGTGTTCTGCGTGCCGCCATCCTTGCGGATCGCGACATACAGCTCCTCCATCGCGCGCGCGGCGATGCGCAGGTGGCTGACGGGCCAGATCACCATCGCGTAGCCCATCTCCTGGAATTCGGCGGCGGTGAAGAAGGGCGTGCGGCCGAACTCGGTCATGTTGGCGAGCAGCTTCATGCCGGGCATGCGCTTCGCGAATTCGACGAACATGTCGCGGGTGGTCAGCGCCTCGGGGAAGATCGCATCCGCGCCGGCGTCGAGGTAGCGCTTCGCGCGCGCCACCGCGCCGTCCATGCCTTCGCTCGCCGCCGCATCGGTGCGGGCGATGATGACGAGGTTCTTCCGCGCCTTGCGGGCCGCGGCGACCTTGGCGGCCATGTCCTCCGCGCTGGCGAGCTTCTTGTCGTTGAGATGCCCGCATTTCTTGGGGAGCAACTGGTCCTCGAGATGCACGGCCCCTGCCCCGGCTTCCTCGAAGGTCCGGACCATGTGCATGACGTTGAGCGCCTCGCCATAGCCGGTATCGCCATCGACCAGCACCGGGAGGGCGGCCGCGCGCACCACTTGGCGGATGTGCCAGGCGACGTCATCGACGGTGATCATGCCGAGGTCGGGCAGGCCCATGGTCGCGGACATGGCCGCACCGGACATGTACAGCGCCTCGAACCCCTGCTTCTTCGCCAGCAGCGCGGCGATACCGAGATGCGCGCCCGGCATCTGCAGGATCCCCGGCCGGTCGAGCAGGCGGCGGAAACGGACGCCCGCAGGCTCATCGGGCAGGTCGTCGGCGATCACATAGGGCATGGAGAACCATCCTCGACAGGCAATGGCGCCAGTTTAATCCGGCTGGGGCGGGGCGTCGAATGACCGGCCCCGCACCCGCCACCCCGCGCGATCGCAGGGAAGCCCTACGCCTTGCGCACGTTCCAGAACACCGGCACCGGCCCGGTCAGCGCGCCCTGCACCTCGTTCCGCAGTCCCGAGGGGAAACGGATGGTGGACAGCGTCGCATAGGGCGCCTCGGCGAAGGCGTGGCGCTGCATCTCCAGCGCGGCGGCAAGCTGGTCCTCGCGCCGGGTCGCATTGAACCAGCGCGCGCGGGCGGCCTCGATCGCAGGCACGTCGGGCCAGCCGAACCAGGCATCCGCGCCATTGGCGCGCATCTGGACATTCACCGCCGGGTCGATCTGGTCGGCGCCGGTGAAGCCGGTGCAGAAGGCGTTCCACTGTCCTGGCGCCTTGTTGGCGCGCCGCTGCACCAGCGTGCCCCAGTCGGTGGCCAGCAGCTCCGCATTCATGCCCATCCGCCGCATGAGATCGTAGGTGAGCTGGCTCATCGCGACGTTGTCGGGGATCTCGCTCGGCTGCATCACGATCACCTTCTCGCCGGAATAGCCCGACCGTGCGAGTGCCGCCTTCGCAGCCTCGATATCGCCGGTGCGCAGGGGCGCGTTGAAGTCGGCGATCGGCGCCAGCTCGCCATAGGGCGTACCGCAGGTGAAGTAGCTGGGGCACACGTCGTGAAGCTCGGTGTTGTTGCCCATGATCGCGAGGCCGTAGTCGCGCTGATTGATGCCCAGTACGACCGCCCGGCGGACGGCGGCGTTGTTGAAGGGCGGATGCAGGCAGTTGAACCGCATCGTCATGAAGGTGCCGAGCGGATTGCGGATGAACACCCGCGCCCCGCGGGAGCGCCGGATGGTCGGCACGATGTCCGGCTGCATCTGGTCCCACCAATCCACCTCCCCGGTCTGCAGCGCCGCCGCCACCGTGGCGGCATCGGGGATGTGGCGCAGCTCGAACCGGTCGAAATGCACCACCTTGCCGCCGGTGGTGCCCGACGGCGCCTCGTCGCGCGGCACGTAGCGCTCGTTGCGCGCATAGGCCGCGCCATGGCCCGGCCGCCATTCGTCGCGCAGGAAACGATAGGGGCCGGAACCGGTAGCGTCGGTGATCTGCTGGAAGGCGTCGGTCCGCGCCACCCGTTCCGGCATGATGAAGGGCACGACGGAACTGGGCTTGCCGAGGGCCGCGATGAACAGCGGGAAGGGCCGCTGCATGCGGAAGGTGACGGTCCGGTCGTCGGTCGCGATCATCTCGGCGATGGCGGCGGCCCAACTCTGGCCGAAGCCGTCGCGCTTCGACCATCGCGCCAGGCTGGCGATGACGTCGGGCGCGCGGACCGGCTCATTGTCGTGGAAGCGCAGCCCTTCCCTGAGCTTCAGCGTCCAGGTCAGCCCGTCAGCACTGGCCGCCGCGCCCTCCGCCATCTGCGGGCGGATGTTGAACTCGGCGTCGGTGCCGAACAGCGTATCGTAGACCAGGTAGCCGTGGTCGCGGACATTGAAGGCCGTGGTCCAGATCGGGTCGATGCTGTTCAGGTCGGCGAAGGGGACGAAGCGCAGCGTGCGTGCGCCGGCAGGCTGGGCCAGCGCAGGCGCCCCCAGGCCTGCAAGGCCAGTGGCCAGCAGAGTTCTACGGTACACGGACGTGCCTCCTGCTTCTTGTCGCGATGTTTCCCTTCACCATGAGAAAGATTCGATCGAAACGAATCAACCGCTTTGTCGCACTTCCCGGAAATACGGGCCGCGCGCGCTGGGTCCGGACCGACCGGTTCAGAAGAAGATCAGCGTCACCAGGATGAACAGCGGGACCAGGAAGACCACCGCCCAGCCGCAATAGCCGAAGAAGGAAGGCATGCGCTCCCCGTTCTCCTCGACGATCGCCTTCACCATGAAGTTCGGGGCATTGCCGATGTAGGAATTCGCCCCCATGAACACCGCGCCGCAGGAGATCGCGGCCAGCGTCAGCGCCCCTTCCGTCATCAGCATCCCCGGATCGCCGCCGGCCAGGTTGAAGAACACCAGGTAGGTCGGCGCATTGTCGAGGAACGAGGACAGCGCCCCGGTGAGCCAGAAATACACCCAGGGGATCGGCTGCCCGGCGGCATCGGAGGTCAGCGCGACGAGCGGCGCGGCCGCACCGTCCATCCCCGCGCGCAGTATGGCGAGCACCGGGGCCATGGTGACGAAGATGGCGGCGAACAGTTTCGCGACCTCGAGGATCGCGCCCCAGGCGAAGCCGTTCGCCTCCCGCAGGGCAGGTGCGGTCAACCGCATCGAGGCATAGGTCACGGCGAGGAAGACGCCGACGCCGACCAGCCTCTCGATGCCAATATGCTGGCCGAAGAGGGTCACGTCACCCGGCTGCCAGGCGCCCTGCACCAGCACCATCAGCACCACCACGCCGATCAGCCAGAGATTGACGGTGCCTTCGACGCGGAGAGGTTCGCGCGCCCCGGGTGCCGGCGCGTGGGACTTCTCCCGGGCCCAGGCGATGGAATCCAGCACGTAGTAGATGCCGAGCAGCAGCACCGCACAGAACAGGAACTCGGCGAACAGATGCGTGGTCGTCCAGAAGAAGGACACGCCCTTGAGGAAGCCGAGATAGAGCGGCGGATCGCCGAGCGGGGTCAGCGAGCCGCCGATGTTGCTGACCAGGAAGATGAAGAACACGAAGGTGTGCGTCTTGCGCCGACGGAAGGCGTTGGCTCGCAGCACCGGGCGGATCAGCAGCATGGACGCCCCGGTGGTGCCCATGACCGACGCGATGAGCGTGCCGAAGGCCAGCAGCGCGACATTGGTCGCGGGCGTGCCGACCAGCGATCCCTTCAGCAGCACACCACCGCCGGTCACATAGAGTGCGAGCAGCAGGGCGATGAACGGGATGTATTCCTGCAGGACGATGTGCCAGACCTCATCGGCCGCCCGGACTGGGCCGAAGGCGATAGCGAAGGGCACCACCAGCAGCACGGCCCAGCCGGCCGCGATCTTGCCGTAGTGGTGATGCCACAGGTGCCCGGCGAGCAGCGGCATCAGCGCGATCGATGCGAGCATCCCCACGAAGGGAATGCCCCAGGCCAGCGACAGGTCGGCCCCGCTCGCCGCTTCGGCGGCGGCCGGCGCGGCGGTCAGCACCAACAGCGCCAGCGTCGCAGCGGTGGTCGGCACCATGGCGCACAAGGCTCTGGCCAGACGCATCGTCGCTCGGTCCCCCTTCCCTGGCGGGGCCGAGGCCCCTCGCCCCCGTCCTTGCAGGACCCGGGCCGGAGCCACAAGAGGTCCGCCCCCCTTTTCCGCCCCCGCCCCCGGCCCTAGTTTGCCCGCTGGACAGGAGATACCCGATGGACATGAGCGGCGAGCGTCGCATCCAGGCCCCGCGCCAGCGGGTGTGGGACGCACTGAACGATCCCGAGATGCTGCGCGCCTCGATCCCCGGGTGCGAATCCGTCACCCGCACCGCCGAGGATGCCTTCGAGGCCAAGGTCGCGCTCAAGATCGGCCCGATGGCCGCGAAGTTCGGCGGCAAGGTGAAGCTCGAGAACATCAACGCGCCGTCGTCTTACACCATCACCGGTGAGGGCAATGGCGGGGCGATGGGCTTCGCCAAGGGCGGCGCAGATGTGGCGCTGGAGGAACTCGGCCCGGACGAGACGTTGCTGAAGTACACGGTGAAGGCCCAGGTCGGCGGCAAGATGGCGCAGCTCGGCGCGCGGTTGATCGACAGCACCGCCAAGCAGATGTCCGACCAGTTCTTCGACCGCTTCGCCGCCGCCGTGGCCCCGCCCCCGCCGGCCGAAGCACCGATGCCCGTCGCCGCCGAGGGGCAGCATGCACCGGCCGTTGCGCGCCCGCTGCCGGCCACCCCCGCCGGGATCTCCATCTTCGACCTGTTGCCCGAAGCGCCACTTGGCATTCCACTGCTGGCCTGGGGCGGCGGGGCGGTCTGGTTCGTCATCCTGGTGCTGCTGTTCCTGTGGCGCTGAGCGGCGCCATGTCCGGGCCGCTTCCGGGCAGCGTCGAGGAAACCCAGGCGCTGCTCGCCGCGGGCGGCTACATCGCCGACCGCGCGCTGGCGACGACGGTGCATCTCGCGCTGCGCATGGGACGCCCGCTGTTCCTCGAAGGCGAGCCCGGCACCGGCAAGACCGAGATCGCCAAGGTGCTGGCGAAGATGTTGCCGCGCCATCTGGTGCGGCTGCAATGCTATGACGGGCTCGACCTCTCGGCCGCGGCCTATGAGTGGAACCATGCGCGCCAGCTCATGGCGATCCGCCTGGCGGAAGCCGCCGGGGAGACCGATCGCGACGCGCTGGAGCGCGGCATCTACGACCGTCGCTTCCTGCAATCCCGCCCGCTGCTGCAGGCGCTGGAAGGTGAGCCCTCGGTCCTGCTGATCGACGAGCTGGACCGCGCCGACGAACCCTTCGAGGCCTTCCTGCTGGAGATCCTGGGCGACTTCCAGATCTCCATCCCCGAGCTCGGCACGGTGCGTGCGGCGACGCCGCCGGTCGTCATCATCACCTCCAACCGCACGCGCGAAGTGCACGACGCGGTGCGCCGGCGCTGCCTCTATCACTGGGTGGACTATCCCGACGCGGCGCGCGAACGCGCCATCCTGCGCGTGCGTGCGCCGGGGCTGCCTGAGAAGCTGTCCACCCAGATCGTCGCCTTCGTGCAGAAGGTCCGCGAGGGCGACTACTTCAAGCTGCCGGGTGTGGCCGAGACGATCGACTGGGCGCAGGCGCTCGCCGCTCTGGACGCCAAGGAACTGGAACCTGGCGCGGTCGATGAAACGCTGGGCGTGCTGCTGAAGTACCAGGACGACATCGCGAAGCTGAAGGGTGCGGAGGCGGCGCGGCTGATCGGGGAGGTCGCGGCGTGACCTTCAGGGGCCCCGCCCCGCCTGGACACGCCTCGACCGGGGCTGCTGCCCCTTCCCCGGACCTGCCGTCATGAGCTCGGATCGCGACGCCTCCCGCATCATCGGCGCCGTCCAGGCCCGCGCTGCCGGCGCGGCGACGGCGCCGGGCGGGCATCTCGCGGACAACCTGCTCGCCTTCACGCGTCTGCTGCGCCGGACGGGCCTGCCGCTCGGCCCGGGCGAGGCGATCGCGGGGCTGGAGGCGCTGACCGCGATCGACCTTGCCGAACGTCGCCAGGTCCATGCCGCGCTGCGCGCCGTGATGGTCCACAAGCGCGAGCATTTCGAGATCTTCGACCAGGCCTTCCAACTGTTCTGGCGCGACCCGGAAGCCGCCGCGCATGCCGCCGCCATGGCGATGATGGACGGCAACAAGCCGAAGGATGAGAAGGCGCCGCCCGTCTCCCGCCGCCTTGCCGAGGCGATGCAGGAGAACCGGCCGAAGCCGAAGCCGCCGGAGGAACCACCCCCGCAGCACGACATGACCTTCACGGTCAGCGAGCGCGAACGCCTCCAGCAGATGGATTTCGAGGCGATGTCGGCGGCCGAGATCGCCGCCGCGAAACAGGAGATCAAGCGGCTGACCCTGCCGCTCGACGAACGGCGCACGCGCCGCTTCCGCCCCGACCCCTTCGGCCCGGTCGCGGATCTGCGTGCGACGGTGCGCGACAGCCTGCGCACGGGGGGCGAGATCCTCGACCTCGCGCGCCGGCGGCGCATCACGCGCCCGCCGCCGCTGGTCGTGTTGTGCGACATCAGCGGCAGCATGGGGCGCTATGCGCAGATCCTGCTGCATTTCCTGCATGCGGTCGCGAATGACCGCGACCGCGTCCACACCTTCCTGTTCGGCACGCGGCTGACGAACGTGACGCGGCAACTCAAGCACCGCGACCCCGAAGTCGCCTTCGAGATGATCTCCCACATCGTGCCGGACTGGTCGGGCGGGACGCGGATCGGGGAGAGCCTCGCCCTGTTCAACCGGCTGTGGGGCCGGCGCGTGCTCGGCCAGGGCGCGGTGGTGCTGCTGATCACCGATGGGCTGGACCGAGAGGGGGCGAAGGGCCTCGCTGAGGCGACGGAACGCCTGCGCGGATCCTGCCGCAGGCTGATCTGGCTCAATCCCCTGTTGAGATTCGTGGGCTTCCAGCCCAAATCGCAAGGTATCCGGGCGATGCTGCCCCATGTGGACGACTTCCGCCCGGTGCATAACCTGAACAGCCTGCGCGATCTGGTGGCGACGCTTTCCGATCGCCACGCCGCGCAGCGCGGGAGGATGGCGGCGTGATTTGCCACTCTTTGGTATTGTCGTTTCGATAAGGGACTGGATACGCTCGCTGCCGATCCTAGCAGCGGAGGCGCAGCATGTTGACCGGCGTCGGGACTTGGCTCGATGCGCTGGACTGGTCCGACATGTGGCCGGTCCTACTGGCCCTGCTGGGGCTGGGCACGATGGTCGCGGCGGTGTTCCTGCGTCGTCTCATCGCGCAGTTCCTGCGCGAACCGGTTGGGCTGGGCGTGCCGCTGGCGGCTGCCGTGCTGGTATTCATCGCGCCGCAGATGCCCGACATGCTGGTCGATGGCGGGCTGGGTGCGTCGGGCATCAATGCGGGGCGGCCCTGGGGCATGCCGCTGGCATCGGCTCTGCTCGGCTTCCTTGGGTGGTACTGGACGCGCGCGGCGGTCAACGCGCCCCATGCGGTGGATGACCATCGCAAGGGCGAGCCGCGCCGCCAACTCGACTGGCCGATTGAGGCGCTGCCGCGCTGCGCCTGGGCCCTCGCGCTGCTGATCGCAGCCTCGCCCGTCCTGGTGACGTGGATCGCGATCGGGACCTTTCCGCGGTTGTCGCTGGTGGCGGTGACGGTGGTCGGCCTGTTCGGCATCGGCACAGCGCTGTGGTATGTCGCCAAACGTCGCAAGGATGGGAAGCTTGTCGCGCGCCGCCCGCCGCCGGTGTGGATGTGGCGCTGCCACACCACCTCCTTGCTGGCGGCGGCACCCATGGGCTGGCCGATGGCGCTGTTCCTGCTGCTGCTGTCCTTCACCGCCTGCGCCGTCGTCGGCTTCAGGCCGAACTGGGTGGATCAGTTGCATGCGCCGGCCGCCGCACTGGCCGCCATGGCCCTGTCGATCGGCCCGCTGAGCCTGACGCTGGCAGTGCTGCGCGACCTGTGCTGGCTGATCCTGGCCGCATTCTGCCTGCTTCTCCAGCGCGACCGGTCCGGCCTACGGCCGGCCGCGCGCTGGCTCGGCGTCGCCGCGCTTGCGGTGCTGACCTACGCACCTTTCGGCGGCTGGGAGGCGCCGGGCCGATACGAGGTGCGGCCCCTGCTCGAGAACGGCGTGACCGTGACGGACCGCGTGGCGTTCCGCGGCGGGAACTGCGATGCCATGGCGAGTGGGCGGGTCGATCTGAGATGCGCCGTCGAGGCGTGGTATGCCGCGCGGAGCGAGTTGATGCGCGACCGCGAAGGGCAGCGGATGCCGCTGATCATCGTGGCCACCGAAGGCGGTGCGAGCCGCGCCGCGGTCTGGACTTTGAGCGCGATGCGCGTCCTTGACCTCGAGACGCAGGGGCGCTTCGGCGCGCATCTATTCGGCATCAGCGCCGTGTCCGGCGGGGCGCTCGGCGCCGCGAGCTATCTTCTCGCCCTGCGCGAGCATCTGTTCCCGCGACCCGAGCCGGGGGCGAGCGAGGACCCAGTGGCCGCACCCAGCTACCGGGCGATGTGGGAGCGGTCGCAGACGCGGAACCTCGTGATCGGCATGGCCGGCGCCGACCTTCTGGCGCCCAGCATCGCGACCTTCTTCCTCAATGACACGCTGATGCCGGTGTGGGGACCGTTGTGGCCCTTCGGCGGCGATCGCGGCATTGCGCTTGAAGGCAGTTTCGAGCGGCATTGGATGGATAGGGCCGGACTCGCCGCCACGCCTGCCGTCGCGCAGGGAGGCTTCCTGGCGCTGCGGCGCCCCAATGGCCGCGATTCCCCGGCGCTGCCGCATCTGTTGCTGAACGGGACCGAGCGGAAATCCGGGCGGCGGACCATCACCTCCAGCATCCGCTTCGACCCCGAGCATGACTGGATGGCGGCGGAGGACATGCTCTCCGCCATGGTGGCCCCGACAGTCGACACGCCGCGCGAAGACGGTGTGATCCAGTCGGTGTCGGTGCTGCGCGACGAGAATGCGCGGCGGCGCTCGCAGAGCGCGGTGCAGGCTATCCTGCGCGCGCAGCCCGAGGTCGAATCGCGTCAGGCGATCGATATCCGGCTTTCAACGGCTGTGCTGAACGCGGCGCGGTTTCCGTTCATCTCCCCGGCGGGCCGGTATCAGTCCCAGGGGACCGAGCAGCAGGTGCTGGATGGTGGGTATTTCGAGAATTACGGCGCGCGGACGGCGCTGGAACTGGCGACGGCGATCGAGCGCCTGCCAGGGATCGGGACCAAGGTGCTGCCGATCGTTGTGCTGATTAGTAACGACGCCGATGGCTGGGTCGATCTCGCCACGGCGACGCGCTTCGATTCCGACATTAGGCAGGAGACCGACGATCGCCTGCTGCACAACCGGACCATGCATTGCGGCTGGGAACCAACGCCCATCAATCCCTCCGACCTCGCCAGCCGCGGGGCGGGCGGATCGTCGCTGCCGCAATTGCTGGCGCCGCTCGCCGGCCTTTATGCCACCCGCGGGGCGCACGGGCAGGCAATGCTGCTGAGCCTGCGCCGCGCAATGTGCGGCGACCGGGCGGAACCGGACTCGGAACGACGCGAGCCCGATCGGCTGTTCCACATCGCCCTGCCGCGCCCCAGGCCCTACCGGCGCGGCGAGGACGCGGGAACGCCCGAGGCGGCGCCGATGAACTGGGTACTGAACCCCGCCGCGCAGCATTTCCTGCTCCGTGTCGGCCCGCCGATCGCGTTCAATTGCCGCCAGGCGAAGGCCTTGGCAGCGCTACTGGAAGGACGGCCGGCTGACCCCGCCTCGGTACCGGCGGGCTGCAACTGGCCATCCCTTCTTTCGCCATAGCGCGCG
Organism: Roseomonas sp. SRI_022; assembly: GCF_057586215.1. Classification (NCBI taxonomy): domain Bacteria; kingdom Pseudomonadati; phylum Pseudomonadota; class Alphaproteobacteria; order Acetobacterales; family Roseomonadaceae; genus Roseomonas; species Roseomonas sp. SRI_022. The sequence continues at coordinate 169,303 of NZ_JBYCZL010000011.1, read as the reverse complement.
CCCATCTACCTTCGACGCGACGTTCGGAGGAACTGCGGCATGGCCAACGACACATCCGAGGACATCCTCGCCACCGCCGCCGCCTGGCGCGCGGAAGGGGAACAGGTCGCCATCGCGACCGTGGTCGAGACCTGGGGCAGCAGCCCACGCCCGGCGGGCTCGCGCCTTGCCGTCACTGCCTCGGGCCGGCTTGCCGGGTCCGTCTCGGGGGGCTGCATCGAAGGCGCGGTGGCGGACGCCGCCAAGCAGGCCATGGCGTCCGGCACGCCGCAATTGCTCGATTTCGGCGTCTCGGACGAACGTGCCTGGGAAGTCGGGCTGTCCTGCGGCGGCAAGGTGAAGGTCTTCGTGGAGCCGCTGTCGTGAAGGCGGAAACGCTCGCACGGCTGCAGGCCGAACGCGCCGCGCAGCGGCCCGTCGTGCTGCTGACGCGGTTGACCGACGGGGCGGAGCATCTCTGGCCGCAGGATGCCGTCTCCGACGCGTTGGCCGAAGCCGCCCGCGCCGCGCTCGGCAGCGAGAAGGCGGGCAGCGTCACCATCGACGGCGAGCCCTGGTTCATCCACCCGCACAACCCGCCGCTGCGCATCATCGTGGTCGGCGCGGTGCACATCGCCCAGGCGATGGCGCCGATGGCAGCACCGCTCGGCTTCCAGATGATCGTGGTCGATCCGCGCCGCGCCTTCGCGACCGCCGAACGCCTGCCCGGCGTTACGCTGAACACCGACTGGCCGGATGAGGCGATGGCGGTGCTGAAGCCCGATGCGCGCTCCGCCGTGGTGACGCTGACGCATGACCCGAAGCTGGACGATCCCGCGCTCGACGCCGCCCTGAACAGCGATGCCTTCTACGTCGGCGCGCTCGGCAGCCGGCGGACGCATGGCAAGCGTGTCGCGCGGCTGAAGGAACTCGGCCATGGCGATGCGGCGATCGCGCGCATCCACGCCCCGGTCGGCCTCGACATCGAAGCGGTCACCGCGCCCGAGATCGCGCTGTCCGTGATGGCCGAGATCGTCGCCGCGCGGCGCGGCGCGACCCTCGGCGACCCGCGCCCCCTGTCCGCCCCGGCCGACGGCCGGGTCAGCATCGGCGTGACGGCGTGAAGCTGCGGCCCGGTCCGATCGGCCGCATCATCCTGCCCCCGTGCGACCATTGCCTGACCTCGCCCTGATGCAGGATGCGCCGAACGGCTATGGTCCGCGACCCTGAACCCTGTTCCCGTCATCGGACGGGCGGAGCCACCGCATGATCTTCGGCCCGACGCCGATCGAGGAAGCCAAGGGCGCGATCCTCGCCCATTCGCTGCGGCTCACCGGCAAGGTCCTGAAGAAGGGCTCGGTGCTGGACGACGAGGCGATCGCCCTGATCCGGGAAGCCGGCAAGCGGGAGGTGATCACCGCCCGGCTCGAGGCCGGCGACGTGCCCGAGGACGAGGCCGCCGATCGCTTGGCGCAGTTGCTGCTCGCGCCGCATCTCGCCAAGTCGCGCGCCGCCACCGGCCGCGTCAACCTGCTCGCCGAGACGGCGGGACTGCTGGTGCTGGACGCCAAGCGGATTGATGCGATCAACGCGGTGGATGAAAGCGTCACCGTCGCCACCCTGCCGAACCACACCATGGTCTCGGCGAAGGAGATGGTGGCGACGATCAAGATCATCCCCTTCGCCGTCCCCGGCCCGGTGCTGTCCGTCACCGAGGCGGTCGCCCGCCGTGCCGGGTCGCCCCTGGCGATCCATCCGTTCCGCCCGCTGAAGGTCGGGCTGGTGCTGACGGAGATCCCGGGCATCAAGGACAAGGAAAGCGTGATGGAAGGCGCGGTGGAGGCAACCGCCACCCGCGTCGAGGCCCTGTGCGGCAGCATGCTGCCCGCCGAGCGCGCCCGCCACGAGGAAGGCCCGGTCGCCGAAGCGCTCGGCCGGCTGCGCCGCGCCGGGGCGGAACTGCTGCTGATCGCCGGCGCATCGGCCGTGGTGGACCGGCGCGATGTCGGCCCGGCGGCGATCGTGCGCGCCGGCGGCGTCATCGAGCATTTCGGCATGCCGGTCGATCCGGGCAACCTGCTCTGCCTCGGCCGCATCGGCGACATCCCGGCGATGGTGCTGCCCGGCTGCGCGCGCAGCCCGAAGCTGAATGGCTTCGACTGGGTGCTGCAGCGGATCTTCGCCGGCCTCGCCGTCACCGCGCGCGACATCATGGCCATGGGCGTCGGCGGGTTGCTGAAGGAGATCGAGGTCCGCCCGCTGCCGCGTGAGCAGGCGCCGCGCACACCCCCGCCCGCCCTTGCGCCGCGCCGCGCGCGCCGGGTCGCCGCGGTGGTGCTCGCCGCCGGGCGGTCTCGGCGGATGGCCCCGCTCAACAAGCTGCTGGTGGCCGACACCCAGGGTGTCGCGATGGTCGCACGGGTGGTGGACAACGTGCTCGCGAGCCACGCCCGCCCCGTCGTGGTGGTGACCGGGCATGAGCGCGACCGGGTCGAGGAGGCGCTGGCCAATCGCCCGGTGCTGATCGCCCATGCCGAGGATTACGCCGAGGGGCTGTCGGCCTCGCTCAAATCCGGGCTCGCCGCCCTGCCGACGGATGCCGAGGGTTTCCTGGTATGCCTCGGCGACATGCCGCTGGTGGCCGGGCCGATGCTCGACCGGCTGATCGCTGCCTTCGACCCGGAGGAAGGCCGCGCGATCGTCATGCCAACCTTTCGCGGCAAGCAGGGCAATCCGATGCTCTGGAGCCGCGAGTTCCTGGACGAGATCATGACCATCAGCGGCGATGTCGGCGCCCGCCACCTGATCGGCCGCCACGCCGACCGGATGGTGGAGGTCGAGATGGCCGACGATGCGGTGCTGCGGGACTTCGACACCACCGATGCGTTGAAAGGCCTGCCGGGGACCGCCAAGGCGGGCTGACGCCTACAGCGCCGCCCGCACCCACTGCGCCCAGCCGAGCAGGGCCGCATCCTCGCCGATGCGCCCCGCCAGTTGCACGCCGAGCGGCAGCCCCTTCGGCCCGGTGCCGGCCGGCACCGTCACGCAGGGGCCGTGCAGCAGCGTCCACAGGCTGTTGAAGGCCGGGTCGCCGGTCCAGCCGAGGCCTTCGGGAGCCTCCCCCGGCGCGGCGGGCGTCAGCACCGCATCGAAGCCCTCGATCGCCGTGGGGAAGGCGGCGCGGGCGGCGGCGAAGGCAGCGCGGCCTTCCGCCAGCTTGGCCCGTGGCTGCGCTGCGCCCCATTCCATCCTTTCCCGCAGCACCGGGGAGACCTGCGCGCGGGCATGGGCCATCTCCCAGCCCAGCGCCTCGGCCGATTCCATGTTCATGACATGGGCATGGGCCGCGTAGGCGGCCTCGAAGACCGGCGGCAGGACCACCGGCGTGACGGTCGCGCCGGCGCGGCGGCAGGCCTCGGCGGCGCGTTCCATCAGCGCCAGCGTCTCCGGCGCCGCCTGGTCTGCGGCCGGGCCCATGACCAGCGCCAGGCGCGGCGCGCGCGGCGCCTTCGCGTCCGGCGTGCCTAAATCGAACCCGGTCATCGCCGTCATCGCCAGCGCGCAATCGGCAACCGAACGGGCCATGACGCCAATCGTGTCGAGGCTCTCGCTCATCACCTTCATCCCCGCCCGGTGCAGGGTGCCGTAGGACGGCTTGAAGCCGACGACGCCGCAGAAGGCGGCGGGGCGGATGATGCTACCCGCCGTCTGGGTACCGAAGGCGATCGGGAAGAAGCCGGCCCCCACCCCGGCGGCGGAGCCGGAGGAGGAGCCACCCGGCGTGTGCTTCGGGTTGGCCGGGTTCGCGGTCGGCCCTGGGTGCCGGGTGGCGAATTCCGTGGTCACGGTCTTGCCGATCACCGCGGCCCCGGCGGCGCGGGCGGCGGCCACGCAGGCGGCATCGGATCGCGGCCGATGCCCCGTCCAGATCGGCGATCCGTACTGGGATGGCATGTCGGCCGTGTCGATCACGTCCTTCACCCCAACCGGCATGCCGGCGAGCGGCCCCTCGGCGGGCACCGCCCGCCTCGCCAGGGCCGGGTCGAACCAAGCGAAGGCGCGGATCGTGCCCTCCCGCGCCGCGATGCGGTCGAGGCAGGCGTCGCGATAGGCGGCGGCGGTCAGACGCCCGGCGCGGATCGCGGCCAGGGCCTGGGTGGCGGTGAGGTCGGCGGTGTCGGTCACGTTGGAATGACGGCCCGACGGAATCGCCAAGTCAAGCCGCCCACCCCAAGCCTGCCGATGAGTGAGGACAAACGGTTGCCGCTTACGCTTCCGTGTCAGTCGATCTTTACTAATGGCTCAGGGCATGTCGCAGCACCCATGTTTTCTTTCCTTTCAGCGCATTACGCCATTGCATAGTAGATTCTTTTGGACATCGCGAATTGCAAATGGGCGCGATGGTTTTTCCATCCCTCGGGCCGAGCCGTAGGAGAGCCAATCATGCTTGTCCGCGCTCGGTTCCCTGGACACGGGCTTGCATTATGCGGCGCGCCTGACGGGTGTGCCGGGGGCGTCGAGCGGGCTGCGAAAGCCGTTCTTCTCGATCAGCCACTCGGCGTGGCGGGTGAGCGGTTGATCGCCTCGGTCTGCGCGGTCGCCGACCTGACCGGCGCGCTCTATGCCGAATCTTAAGGGGCCGTCACATCGCGCGTAGCCGCCCGCCTGCTTAGCGATCGTCCTCGCGATGCAGCGCAGCAAGCCGGTATCATCGGCGGGATTGACAAAGGCGACCCCCGCCGGCGTACCGCTCCTGAAACAGAAGCGGCACTCGTGCCAGCGCCGCTTCCGTTGACGTGTCGGCTTCCTTTACATCGCGTCGCGTGTGCGACGCCGCCAGAGGCCAACGCCACCCAGGGCAAGAAGGGCCGCGCCAAAAATCGCCAGCGTGGCGGGCTCCGGAATCGGACCCGGACTCGGACTCGGACCATTGCTCGACTGCACGAAGGCGACGAAGGAGTCCGGCCCATCGTCCGACTGCAGGCACCCCGCAGGAGCGCCGGCCGGACAGCCGAGCTGGGCGCCCAGCCCTGCGAAGAAGCCGTTCGAGCCGGCCATGGCCCTGATAGTATTGAACTGCGCCTGTTCGGCCGCGGTGAGACCAAAATTGAAGACCGCATTGCCGTTGCCTTGCTGCAACGCCAAATCCGCTTGCGTGAATGTCAGTGGCGTCAACGATGCCGCCAGATTGAAGCTGCCGAGCGGCGTGGTGCCGTTGAAAATCGTCAGCGTCAGGCTCTGCATGGTGATGCCGTTGCCGCCAGTCTGATCGCTGTTGAAGCCAATGCCGACTTGGCTGCCGGTGGTCCAGCCCAGGAACGCGAGTGTCGGGGTGTTGGACTTGTTCGCGCCACTGATGGCATCGCCATTCACGACGTTGACCGGCGTTACGCTTCCGGTCTCGACGCCGTTGGTTTGCAGGGTCAACAACCTTGGCGCATTGCCGAAGCCTTGAGCACCGAGGTCAACGAAGCTCTGCGCCACCGTAGCCGCGGCAGTCCCATTGGCCTGAACCAGAACCAGGGATGCCTGTGCGGCGTGCGGACTCACAAACGCACCCAGGGCGACCACTGCGCCGAGCGCCACCAAGCGCGGAAACTCAAAGCTGCTGGGGACCGCGGTCGCTGCCGGGGTCAATTTGGAAAGGCGGTTCATACGCGCCTCCCGATCACCTGGCGCCCAGGATTGGGCGCGATGTCACCTATGCAAGATCGAGACCGCCGCATGGCCGCCGTGGAAGGGGATTTTTGAGCAAAAATATCGATTTTTCAATATCTTATGGAGCGTAAAGAATACCGACAGACCCGTTCGGCAGAGCGCCTCGGGTGGGGTTTCCCACACTTTTTTGATGGTGACCTTCCTGCCCCGGCGTGGCCGCGCGCACCCTGCCTGTACGCCCGGTGTCATTACAGGACGCATCCGCGCGCGGTGCGGGTGGCGCTGTCACGCGCAAACCAAAACCATGCAGACGGCAACGACCTTTGACCATGCGTCGGCAATCGCTGCTGCCCGTGTACCGCGCCCGGCTTGCTCGGCCTGGGTATGGTCCTTTGCCGGTGGCGGGACGCCTGAAGGCGGTCAGGGTATCGGACGGCTCATGCCGGTGCGGCATCTCCGCCTCTCACCGCCAAAAAAGGGCGGGCTGGAGAGGTTGCCGGTGTCGGTCATGTTGGAATGGCGGCCCGACGAAAAGAGCAGGACGAGCCACGGCAGCCGCTGGCGGCGCAAATGCCGGCGACGGGAGCCTCGCCGCTTGCGGCATATGCCCCCCGTCGGATGAATTTACACGTCCGTGAGCGGGGGTATCTGATTTCGCTTCTCTCCTTTGTTTTCTGATGGTTGCACCCTGGCACAGCGAATGCATTCGACCGATTGGGATTGGTTTTTTGGCGCGCTGGTGCCCCCCGCGCACCGACCTTTAGGAGAGAAGTGATCATGCTGAAGCATGTGGCAGTGTTGGCGGCAGGCGCGATCGCATTGGCCCCGCTTCTTGCTCCCAGCGACGCGAGCGCCGCCGCCTGCCTGACGTCAGACGTGTCGCTGACGATTGGGGGGACGGTTTATGCGCCCGTGAGTTGCGGGGACAACGTGGCGCAAGGCGGCGGGCCGGCCGCCGAAACCGCGTCCATGGGCGGGGTCCTGGGCATGGCGGGGCTGGTATACCTCGACAAGTCGGACGACGCCGGGACGCCGGCCGGGATCGGCGGCGTCTCCTTCGTCGTCACTGCGAGCGCTGGCAATAGCGGCACCTGGAGCGTCTCCTGGTTCGAACAGCCAGGGACGCCGAACCTGCCGATCACCATCGACCTCGCAGTAGCGCTGTTCGGCGGCAACAACGGCTCTGCCTACAAGTTCAATGACGTGCTGCTGACGGTTTCGCCGAACACCGGCACGGGGACTTTTGACATCAACTTCCTCAACAATGGCGGGCAGCAGCCTGGGATCTCGCACCTGTTGCTGGCCGGGAACGACGTCCAGACCCCGCCGTCCGGCCCGCCGGTGCGCATCCCCGAGCCGGCGACGCTCGCCCTGTTCGGCCTCGGCCTCGCGGGCCTCGGCCTGGTGTCGCGGCGGCGCCGCCAGCAGGCCTGACGTTCAGCCCTGGGGGGCAGTGTCGGAAGATCTGACACTTCGGCGGCGCCTTCGGGCGCCGTCGTCGTTTTCAGCCCCTGAGCTCCGTGGCAGTGCCCGCGAGACCCTGGGAAATGCCCATCGCGCTCAACCCCCAGCGGGTCGCGCGCCGCCGCCCGCCCGTTGATGGATGTTCCAGCCAGGGCTGAGCGCCCGCCCGCGGCGATGGCGGGACCGAGCGGGCTGGCAACCAGTCGCCTGCCCCCCCATCTTGCGCCGATGCCTCAACCCATCCAGGTCGCGCGCAGCCCGGAAGGCGTGATCGCCTACGCCGTCCCCTTGCCGCCCGAGACCCTGCCCCCGGTCGCCCCGCGCGACCTTGAATCCGCTTGGGACCGTGCTCGCGACGCGGCCACGGCGGAACGCTGGGGGCCGCCGCGTCGCCTGCTGTTCCGCCGCGAGGACGGAACCCCGCAGGAGATGCTGCTGGCCGATGCCGACGCGGCCTGCTGGGCCGAGGCGGTGGACGCCATCTACGACCTCGGCACCCTCGGCGGCCTGTCGCTGTGCCTGCGCCTGCTGGCCCTGGTCGAGATCATGTCACGGGCGCGCTGGCTGATGGGCCTCTACGCCATGACGCCACAGGGGATCGAACTGCATCCGGAACTGCTGCGCGCAGCCGCGGCGATGCCGCTGGACGCCGCGGCACGGTTCGACGAAACCGGGCTGAGGCGCCTATTGTCGCGCCCGATTCCCTCCGGAGCGTCCCCATGATCCGCATGGCCCCCAGGCTGACCATTCTCGCCGCACTTCTGCTCGGGGCCTGCGCCAATGCGGATGCGCCGAGCTCGCTGCGCGCCGCGACGGCCGGCGCCGGCCAGGACAGCAACCTGCGTCAGCGTTGCGAGGCGGAGGCCGAACGCATCGTGCTGTTCCGTGACCGTGGCCAGGCCGCGCGCAACGACGACGCGATGTTCATGACGGATGCGACCAACAACATCCCCACGCTGCGCGTGGAATCCGACCGCTACAACCAGCGATCGCGGCGCGAGGAACTGACCCGCGAATGCATCCGCGCCGCCCAGGCCGGCCCGCAGCCGGTCGATCCCTCCGCACCGACCACCGCGCGCGGCCGCAGGAACTGACGGCGCGGCCCGCCGCGCCATGGCCTCCCTCTCCACGCTTACCCGCGCGCTGTCGCACCGCAACGCGAAGATCTTCTTCGGCGCCTCGCTGACCGCCTGGACGGGGCTGTGGGTGCATCGCATCGCGGTGTCCTGGCTCGCCTGGGAACTGACGGGCAGCGCGTTGTGGGTCGGCGTGGTGGCCTTCTGCGACCTGGCGCCGGCAGTGGTCGTCAGCCCCTTCGCCGGCGCGGTGGCGGACCGCGCGGACCGGCTGCGCATGACGATGTGGAGCCAGGCGGCGATCGGCGCCAATGCCGCGCTGATCGCCAGCCTGGTCGCGGCAGACATGATGACGATCGGCGTGCTGCTGGCGCTTGAGGTGGTGGGCGGCATCTGCTCCTCCTTCGCGCAGCCGGCGCGGCAATCGCTGATGCCCGGGCTGGTGCCGGCCTCCGACCTGCCCGCCGCGGTGGCGCTCAATTCGCTGACCTTCAACGTGGCGCGCTTCATCGGGCCCGCGATCGCGGCACCGATCATCGCCGTGGCGGGCGTGTGGCCGGCGATCGCGCTCAATGCCCTCGCCTACTTGTTCGCGACGGCGACGACGCCGATGCTGCGGGTCGAGGCCGCCGCCCGGCGCGGCCATGCCGCGACCTCGTCCCTGTTCGGGGAGATGGTGGACGGCGTGCGCTATGCCGCGCGCCATCCGGGCCTCGGGCCGATCCTCGGCTTCGCGGCCGTGTCCGCCGTGCTGCTGCGCGGCGTGCAGGAAATCCTGCCCCCCTATGTCGAGCGCGAATTCGGGCGCGGCGCGGAATCACTCGCGCTTCTGACCGCGGCATTCGGGGTGGGTGCGCTGATCTCGGGCCTGTCGGTCGCGGCGCGCGGCAAGCTCGGCGGAACGACGCGGCTCGCGGTGCTCGGCGTCGGCGCGCTGGCGGTGTCCACCGCCGGTTTCGTCGCGACAGGCTGGTTTCCGATCGGCGTGCTCTGCGCCGCGCTGATGGGCGCGGCTGGATCGGTGCACGGCATCAGCGTGCAGACCCTGGCGCAAAGCGCGTCGGACCCAGCGATGCGTGGACGCGTGCTGTCCCTGTGGGGGCTGATCACCCGCGCCTGCCCGGCCCTTGGTGCGCTGCTGCTCGGCGCGATGGGGGAGATGTTCGGGCTGCGCTGGCCGACACTGGTCGCCGTGGCGGCGTCGCTGCTGGTCGTCGCCTGGAGCTGGACGAAACTCGACCGCATCGCCGCGGTGCTCGAAGGCCCCCCGCCCGACCACGCCAATCGTTGATTCCATAGGAGTGAGCATGCTCGACGCAGCCATCATTGGCATGGGCCGCTGGGGCCAGACGCTGGTCGACAGCGTGCAGGGGAAAAACGACACGGGCATCCGCTTCGTCGCCGGCTGCACCGGCAGGCCCGAACGCGCCGCCGACTGGGCCGCGCGCCAGGGCATCCGCATCCTGCCGGACTTCGCCGCCGTGCTCGCCGACCCGGCGGTGAAGGCGGTCGCCATCGCATCCCCGCATCAGATGCATGCCGAACAGGTCGTCGCGGCGGCGCGTGCGGGCAAGCATGTCTTCGTCGAGAAGCCCTTCACGATGACCAAAGCGAGTGCCGAGGCCGCCGTCGCCGCCTGCCGCGCCGCCGGCGTGGTGATGGCACTCGGCCACAACCGCCGCTTCCTGCCCGCGGTCGCGGAGATGAAGGCGATGCTCGCCGATGGGCGGCTCGGCACGCTGCTGCATGTCGAGGGCCAGTTCAGCGGTCCGGGGGCTGCGGCCTACAAGCCCGGCATGTGGCGGGCGAACCGCGCCGAGAGTCCGCTCGGCGGCATGGGCGGCATGGGCATCCACATGGTGGACATGTTCATCAACCTCGCCGGGCGCGTCGCCGAGGTGACTGTGCAGTCGCACGCCCGGGTGATCGACAACGGGCTCGACGACACCACCGCCGGGCTGTTCCGCTTCGAAAGCGGCGCGACGGCGAATTTCGCGACCCTTGCCCTTGCGCCGCGCTTCTGGCGCGTCGGGCTGTTCGGCACCGACGCCTGGGCCGTGCTGCATGGCCACGAATCCCTCGTCACCTGCCGCCGCGACGGGACGCCGCAGGAGCAGGTCTTCCCCGTCACCGACATCGAGGCCGCCGAGCTGACCGCCTTCGCCGTGGCCGCATCCGGTGGCGCGCCCTACCCGCTTCCGTTGGCCGACGCGATCCATGGCGTCGCGGTCTATGAAGCGATGATCGGCGCGACCGCCTCCGGCAGCACCTATCGTGTCGCCTGAGGCGAATCTTCGAATCGACTCATTCCGATAAGGCGAGCGGTGCAGTAGACTTGGTGCGTCATTGAGGAGACGTCGAATGGTCACGCGCCGCCTCCTTCCACTCGCCGCCCTGCCGCTGCTGGCCGTGCCCCGCGGCGCGGGTCACGCGACGCCGGTGGTGGTGCCGCGGCCGGCGGGCCGGAATTGCGGCGATCCCGGCGGCAGCTTCATCGCCTGCGAGGCACTTCAGGACATGCTGCCGCTCGCCAATGCCGGGGCGCGCTGCCCGCTCTGCGGCGGCATACATCGCGGCGCCGCCGGGCCCTGAAGCGCTTCCTTTTCCGCCTGCACCGTCATGACGAAGGGTGACGCCATGAACCCCACCCGTCGCGGCTTCGCTGCCGCCGCCTTCAAACAGCCCGACTGACCCGCCGATCCCGCTGCGGGGGTCATTCCCGGTCTGCGAATCCTGTTCTAGAACCGGCCCGCGCCTTTCGCGCGTCATCGCGCCCGCGGCAGGGGCGCAGAACCTCAAGGAGCGGCCGGCATGAGCAAGATCACCCGCCAGGGCACCAACAAGATCCTCTCGACCTCGGTCGAGTACCACAACTTCGTCTACCTCGCGGGCATCACCGCCGACGATCTGTCCAAGGACATCAAGGGCCAGACGGCCGAGGTCCTCGCCAAGATCGACGCCGCGCTCGAAGCCAACGGCACCGACAAGACGCGGCTGCTGACGGCGACGATCTGGGTCAAGCACATCGCCGACCGCGCCGCGATGAACGAGCTGTGGACCCCGTGGCTGGCCGAGGGCCAGGCGCCAGCGCGCGCCTGCGTCGAGGCGAACATGGCCGACCCTCGCCACCTGGTTGAGATCATGGTCACCGCCTGCCGCTGATCCATGCTGCCTGGCCCGGTGCCAGGCAGGAAATGTTTCATCGACTCTGTCTGCGACGCCCGGCATCCTGTGCCGGGCGTTGTTGTTTTCCGGCCGCCACACTGTGGCTCTGTCCAAATCCTGCCGTATTCACAGGACTGTTGTCCGCTTCTACCCCTGGGCATGGCACGATCATTGGCTAATCACGCAATGTAATGCTCGTCACGCCTCGAGCGGGTTGCGGCACCTGAATCCCATTGTTACCCCAGATTTCAGCGCGGGCCGTAAGGCCTGTGCGCCAGAACAGGGGGCACTGGGGCACATGAAGTCGACGGGGGCTGCGATCGCCTTGGCGATCCTGTTGGGTGGTCTCGGGTTTCCAGCGCAAGACGCGGCGGCCCGAACGCCCGACACTCGCAACGCGAAGCCGACGGCACGCGCCGCGGCACCTGCAAACGCCACGGCACGCACAACGGCAGCCCCGGTTCGCCAGAATACCGCCAACGCCACACAGCGCGGCGCCAACCAGCGCCATGGCGCGGTGGCGAACCGCACGGCGGTCGCCTCGCGCGGCGGCAGCGCCCGGCGCGGTGGCGGTCGTTCCTACGCGGGCGGCTATGGCGGCGGCGGCGGCATCTCCTGCGTGCCCTATGCACGGCAGGCGACCGGCATGGCGATCAGCGGCAATGGCGGGCAATGGTGGTACAACGCCGCCGGTCTTTACGCGCGCAGCAACCGTCCCGAGGCTGGTTCCATCATGGCCTTTCCGGGCTATGGCGGCATGCGGGCCGGCCATGTCGCGGTGGTCGAGCGCGTCGTCTCCTCTCGCGAGGTCCTGGTCCACCACGCCAATTGGGGCGGGCCGGGCATCCGCCGCGGCTCCATCATGCGCGGCGTGTCGGTGGTCGACGCCTCCCCGAACAACGACTGGTCCCAGGTTCGGGTCCAGGTCGGCTACAGCAACGAGAATTACGGCCGCACCTATCCGGTCTCCGGCTTCATCCATAACCGTCCGGATACCAGCGGCGGCGCGATGTTCGCTGGCACCGGCCTGCGCGGCGGCGCGGCCCAGGCCGCCGCCCTCGGCCTCGAGGAAGTGGCCCAGGCACCGTCGGGGCGCGGCTACCGCCGCTGAGGCCAGGCGATACCGCAGGGATGACGAAGGGCCGCCCCGATCGGGCGGCCCTTTCGCTGTTCAGGCCGCCACCATTTCCTTGCTGCGGTCCCACAGGTTCGGCACGGCGGCATTGTCGTAGCCGGAGACGAAGCGCTTCGTTGCCCCCGTCTGCCCATCGAACACCGATCGCGCGATGGCGCCGATGTTGCCGCCATAGACATGGATGCTGATGCTGGCGCGATCTGGCAGCGCGTTCTCCACCACGTGGATGTCGTAGGTGTCGGCGCTGACGGCCACCACCTCCCCCTGCCGCAGCCGGTCCACCTGGCCGGGCTGCATCGGGCTGCCGGCGCGCATCTCGGTCGAGACTTCCTCCCCGCGCAGCATGCCGACCAGGCCCCAGACGGTGTGGTTGTGGATCGGCGTCTTCTGCCCCGGCCCCCAGACGAAGGAGACGACGCAGAAGCGTTCCAGCGGATCACAATGCAGCAGGTACTGGCGATAGCGCGGCCCAGCCTCGGCGCAATCCTCAGGCAGCCAGCCATCGGTCGCGACCAGGCGGCGCAGCAGCGCGGCACCCTCGGTCAGCCAGCGGGTTTCGCCCGCGCCCTCATTGGCCAGTCGCGTCATGTCGCGGATGAAATCGCGCAACGGGGTGATATCGGTCATGTGCTGGAGCCCTTCGTCCCGGTGCGCCATGATGGGCAAGGGCTTTCCAACCAACAAGGGCGCCGCAGTATGCATGAGCACCGCAACGACGGCGCGCAGTTAATCTTCCTCCAGGACGGGGGCGCCATCCCGAACAACCCGCGCCTGCCCGTGCTGCTGCATCGCGGTGCCGTCCCCGCCGGCGACCCCGCCGCGGCCGAGGCCCTGTTCCGGACCCATGGCTGGCGCCCCGCCTGGCGGAACGGCATCTACGATTGGCACCACTACCACTCCAACGCACATGAGGCGCTCGCGATCGTCGATGGCGCCGTGCGCGTGCAACTCGGCGGCGAGGCTGGCGTGCAGTTGGACCTGGTCGCCGGAGACGTGGTCGTGCTGCCGGCGGGGACCGGGCATCGGAACCTCGGTACGGATGGCGCGCTGCTCGTAGTCGGCGCCTACCCGCAGGGCTCCGCGCCCCCGGACCAGTTGCACGGTGCGCCGGAGGAAGGCGAACGCGCACGGCATGCCATCGCGGCGACGGCGGACCCGGCGCGGGATCCGGTTACGGGTGCGGGGTATCCGACCACGTGAAGGCAGCAGGCGGAGAAGGGCTTCGCCCCTCTCCGCACCTCACCCCACCAAAGGCCGAGAGGCCTTTGGAAACCATCACTTGGTATTGGGCAAAGCGCGCTTCGTGAGGACGAAAGGCGCGTTGCGCACGGCGCCGAGAATTCGCTCCGAACGTCGTGCTTGCCGCGCACGTCCTTGTGCAGAGTCGGAGTCCCCTGCCCTGCACCAAATGCCGGCGGTCCAGGGGGCACTGCCCCCTGGCGGGGAGAGGCTCGGAGAGGGACGGCGCCCCTCTCCGAAGCCACACGCCGATGCTACGCCGCGCTCGCCGTCAGCACGATCCGGCCGACCACCTTGCCGTCCTTTAGCCGGTTCAACGCGGCATCGGCCTGGTTCAGCGGCATGTTGGTGATCGGGATCGCCGGCAGCGCCCCGGATTGCGCGATCGACACCAGTTCGCGCAGCTCCTTCACATTGCCGACATAGCTACCCTGGATCGTCAGCGCGCGGATCGGCATCAGCGGCAGGGGGATGTTCATCTCACCGCCGAACAGCCCGACCTGCACGAGCTTGCCGCCCTTGCGCAGCGCATCGAAGGCGAAGCGCGCCGTGTCGGTGCCGTTCACCAGGTCGACAATCGCACCGACCTGACCGCCGGCAGCTTCGACGATGCGCTTGGCGGTATCGGGGCCATCGGCAAGCACCGTGTCGGTCGCCCCTTCCTTCTTCGCCGCGTCCAGCTTGCCCTGCGCCACGTCGACCACGACGATGCGCTTGTGGCCCTTGGCCCTCAGCACGGCGATGGCGTTGAGTCCGAGCCCGCCGGCGCCGACCAGCACGATCGGCTCGTCGGGCGGCATCGGCATCACCTTGTTGATGGCGCTGAACACCGTGATGCCAGAGCACGCATAGGTCGCGGCCAGCGACGGGTCGAGGTTGCCGAGCGGCACCAGATGGCGCGGTTCGGGTGCGACCACATGCGTCGCATAGCCGCCGTTCTGATAGACGCCGAGGGAGGCCGGCTTGACCCGGCACATGTTGTCCTCATCCGCCAGGCATTCGGCGCATTTGCCGCAGCCGACCCAGGGGAAGACGATCATGTGGTCGCCGACCTTGAGGCCGGCGCCGTTGGCCTCCGGCCCCCATTTCAGCACCTTGCCGACGATCTCATGGCCCATCGCCAGCGGCAGCACCACGCCGCGATCGGTCAGGCGCATCTTGCCGCGGCTGCCGAGGTCATACTCGCCTTCCCAGATATGCAGGTCGGAATGGCAGACGCCGGCATGCGTGATCTCGAGCAGCACCTGCTTGCCGCTGGGCTCGGGTGTCGGCAGCTCGATTTCCTTGAGCGGCTTGCCGGTTTCGATCACTGCCCAGGCGCGCATGGCGATTCCTCCGTTTGGTCAGGCACAGGCGGGCATCCGACCAAGCGGCGCCCCGGTGGTCAAGTGAAGGGGAGCCCACGCAAGCAGCGCGCCCGGCGCGCAGCAAACCGCTATTGTCGCCGCCGCTGCCATCACGGGAGAACGACCATGACGGACAAGTTCGACGAAGGTGGGATCGGCGCGCTGCTCGGCGCGCTGACCGGCGGGCGCGGCGGGGTGGATGGCCTCGGCGACCTGGTGGGGCGCCTGCGGCAAGGCGGCCTGCAGGAGGAAGTGGACAGCTGGATCGGCCCTGGCGCGAACCAGGATGTCTCGCCGGATCGCCTGGCGGGCGCGCTCGGGCAGGATGAGATGGCCGGGCTCGCGCAGCGCCTCGGCCTGGGCGGTGGGCAGGGCGGCGGTGGGGCGATGGCGGGGATCCTCGCCCAGTTGCTGCCGCAACTGATCAATGGGCTGACGCCACAGGGGCGCGTGCCACAATCCGATGCCGAGTATGGCGCAGGCGGCATGGGCGGCCTGCTGTCGCAGATGATGGGCGGCGCCGGGCAAGCGCCGGCCAGTGGTGGCGGTGGTGGTGGCCTCGCCGGAATGCTCGGCGCGCTGATGGGCGGTGGCGGCGGATCGGCGGGCGGGCTCGGGGCGCTGCTCGGCGGGCTTGCCGGCGGCGACGATGCCCCAGAGCCATCGGGCAAGCCGGGCATGGGCGGAACGGGCCCGCTCGACAAATCGAATCTCGGTAGCGGTGGCGGCCCGCTCCCGCAGAAGCCGCGCCCGCTGCGCTGAGGGTTGTCACCAGCAGGCGCTGTTCGAACCTCGCCGGCGGTGCGCGTTCCACACCGCGCACAGGCCCGGCTGTTCCCCAGGAACCGGAACGTCCAGGACGCGAGCTTCCTTGCTGGCAGGATCCAAGGGCGCAACGCCCCTGGATGGGGTCCCTAGGCGCTCAGTGCACCGCCCCCTGCACCGGGTCGGTCACGAGTGATTCCCAAGCGCCCATCACGTCGCGCACCTGCGGCGGCGCGGACAGGCGGCGTACCGTCTCCTGCGGCCCCAGAGGGAAGGTGTTGCGCGGCAGGGCGCGCGCCAGAGCGGCCTGGTCGTTCCCATCGATGGCGCGTGCTGCCCCGGCGAGGCCGTTGATCACCGCCTGGCCGGGCGCGCGCTCGGGGATGCCCAATGCACGGCGGGCCTCCCAGCGGGATTGCTGGATGCCGTTCAGGCCGACGCTGCTCGCCCGCTGCCAGCGCGGGTTGTTGGGCAGGCTGTCGGCCAGCCATTCGAGTTCGGCGATGGCACGGGCCGCCGCGGCGGGTTGATTGGGCTGCGGGTTGCGGAAGAAGCCAGCGACCTCCCGCCCGACGCCGAGCACCGGTTGATTCGTGGCGCCGGGCGCGGCGACGCCTGCCGGTAGGGTCGGCGACGGCGCCTGCGGCGCACAGGCGGCGACGAGCAGAAGCAGCGCAAGGGCGGGGCGATGGCGCATGGGTTCCTCCGATCGGGCATCTGGGGCAGCGGGACTGCCGAAGGCGGACGGTATCATGCGTCGGGCGTGCGCGAGTCCTAATGACTCCGAAATCAATGCAGACTTCCAAGAAATATCATCGCGGCGCGCATCGCCTGCCCGGACGGGTCGTTGAGCACCGCGGGATGCGCTGTCCCGGGCAGCACCACGACCCGCGCCTGTCGCGCCGCTTCCGCCATGCGTCGTGCGTGGTCGGGCGGCGTCAGCCGATCGCCCGCGCTGGCCACCACCAGGACGGGCGCGGCGATACCCGGCATGCTGGTCAGGCTGTCGAAGCGGTGGCGAAGCAGCAGGCCGGTTGGCAGCCAGGGATAAGTCGCGGCGGCAAGATCGGCGACCGAGGTGAAGGGGCTCTCCAGAATCACGCCAGCAATGTCGTCACGCCCTTCGGCAAGGCGGGTGACGACGGCGGTACCGAGGCTCTCGCCCCAGAGCACCAATGGCGCGCGGGGAAAGGCCTGTCGTGCCCAGGCGAGGACTGACGCCGCATCGGCGACGAACCCCGCTTCCCCGGGCCGGCCGGGATTGCCGCCATAACCGCGGTATTCCGCAAGAACAACGCTATATCTGGCATTCTTCAGAATATTGCCGAGCTCGATACGATCCTCGGCGTTGCCTCCATTGCCGTGGAAGTGCAGCACGACCGGCCGGTCGGGCGGCGCCCGCGTGACCAGGCTGGCCAGATCGAGCCCATCGGCGCCCCGCAGCACGACCCGCTCCCATCCCGGCGGCGCCGCGATCACGCGGGCGTCCGGCAGGAAGATCAGTCTCTCCTGGCCAAACCACAACGCGCAGCCCAGCAGGATCGGCAGTGCCGTCGCCAAGGCCAGCGTGGTCAGCATGCGCCGCATCGCCTCACGGCTGGCAGGACTGCGATCCGGCCGCAAGACCCGCTAGCGCGCCAACCCCGGCGCCGATCGCAGCCCCACGCCCGGCATCGGCGCTGAAGGATCCCGCCGCCGCGCCAATCCCGGCACCGATCGCCGCGCCATAGGCAGCGCCCGCGGCCGGGTCCTCGCAGACCGGGGTCGCCGGCAGCGGCACGGCAACCGGCTGCACGACGACGCAGCCAGCAAGCGGAATCAGAAGGAGCAGCCGGATCATGCCGCCCACCCTGCCCGGCTATTCGGGCCGGACCAAGGCCACCGGGCTAGGGCCGATCCCGATCGGGTGACGGCGCTCGCGCCGGCACAGGGCTAGCGTCGTTGCCGTGAGCCACCGCGAACGGGAACGGCTCTAGCGCAAGCGTCCCGGCGACGCCCCGGCGGCGAGTGCCCAATAGGCCTGCATCACGTCCGGGATCGCGGGCGGCGCGGACAGCCGCTGCACCGTCGTCTGCGGTCCAAGCGTGAAGACGTTGCGCGGCAGGGCACGTGCCAGCGCGGCCTGGTCGTTGGCATCGATCGCCCGCGCCGCAGCGGCGAGGCCATTGACCACCGCCTGGCCTGATGCCTGCTGCGGAATGCCGAGTGCCCTGCGTGCCGTCCAGCGCGATTCAATGAGGCTGTTGATGCCCACATCGCTTGCGGTCATCCAGCGGGGGTTGTTGGGCAGCGTATCCGCAAGCCATTCGAGTTCGGCGATGGCACGGGCAGCCGCGGCGGGTTGGTTCGGCTGTGGGTCACGGAAGAAGGCCACGACCTCCTGCCCCACCACGACGATCGGGTCGCGGCCGACGGCGGCTGTCGAGCCGCCAAGGCTCTGCGGCAAGGTCGGCGGCGGGCCCTGGGGCGCGCATGCGGCGACGGCAAAGGCCAGCAGCAGGGCGGAACGGTGAACCATGGCTTCCCCTCCGAGGATCAAGCAGCGAAACAATCGGACAGCGCAACGCAACGCGCAACACATGGCTGGCTGACCCACCGTGGCGCGCCTCACGCGCAACAGCGCCGTCCGTGGCGGCGGTGATTCTGTTCCCCGGGGAGCATTGCCCAGGTCCAGCGCAACCGCCCAATGGAGGCATGGCGCGTGGCCGGCCCAACGGCTTCGGCCTGAGAAGACCGCCTGAGAATGTGCCGTCCGGCGTATTTTCAAGCAGACGCTCAACGAATGCGGGCAGCACCCCCAGGACCGCCCTGCAGCGCCCAGGCGGCCTGCATCACGCTCGGCACGGAGGGCGGCTGGGACAGGCGCTGCACCGTCGCCGCCGGGCCAAGCGGGAAGATGGCGCGCGGCAGGGCGGCAGCGAGGGCGGTCTGGTTGTTCGCCGTGATGGCGGTGGAGGCAGCGGACAGGCCGTTGATCACCCCCTGGGTCGGCGCGTTGTTGGGAATGCCAAGCGCGCGGCGGGCTTCATTGCGCGCCTGCGCGAGGTCATTGAGGCCGGTGGCGCTCGCCGTCTGCCAGCGCGGGTTGCGCGGCATGGTGTCCGCCAGCCATTCGAGTTCAGCGATGGCGCGGGCCGCGGCCGCCGGTTGGTTCGCCTGGGGGGCACGGAAGAAGCCGACGACTTCCTGCCCGACCGCGACGACGGGGTCGCGCCCGACCATGGCCTCGGAAGCGCCGGGCAGGGTGGGCGGCGGACCCTGGGGGGTGCAGGCGGCGGCGAGCAGGGTCAGCAGGACTGCGGAGCGGCGAAGCATGGACGTGTTCTCCCGTTGGCGGGTTAACGTTCTGCAACACTAGCACGCTGGCGGCGAACCGGCCCGCGCTGCGTCAACCGTACCCTTCCTGCCGCAGCCGATCGCCAAGCACCTTCACTTGAACGGCCAGCGCCGCGCTTTCCTGTTCGCGCAGGCGCGTGCGCAGGTCGCGGGCGGCGGCCTCCATGTCGCGCAGCAGGACCGGCAGGCCCGGCGGGGATTCAGCGCCGGCCGCGAGCCGCCCGGCGATGCGCTCCAGCCCGTCCAGGTTCACGCCGAGGAAGCGCCGCGCCTCGGCAAGGCGTTCGGGCCGGTGTTCGAATTCGTCGAGCACGGCGCCGATGGCGACCGCAACGGGCACGAGGCGCGGTTCGGACACACGGCGCGCGGTCTCGATGATCGCCAGCAGCCGGGCGCGGGCGTCGTCGAGCGGGCCGGGTGGCGGCGGTTCTGCCAGCGGCGGCGGCGCAGGCGCTTCGACAATGCCGGTGTAGAGCAGCTGCGTGCCGCCCCAGGCGCCGGCGCCGAGCAGCAGCGCGGCGACGGGCCCGGCCTCGGCACTAAGGAAGGCGACGAGGGCCGCCGCCGCACCCATCGCACCCGCCGCGAGTTGCGCATCCCCTGCCCGGCCGCGCCGCATCAGCCAGGTCGCGGCCATCGGCAGCGCGATGCCGAGCACGCAGCCGAGCAACGCCCATTCGCGGCCGGCGAACAGGTTCACGAGCGTCGCGGGCAGCAGCGGCAGCACCGTGAAGGGCAGCAGCCAGCGCCGCCAGAAGGCGGAGATCATGTCGGCACCAACGCGAAGATGGCGCGGAACAGCGCCAGCAGCCCGGCGATCCACATGGTTCCGCCAAGCAGGAAGAAGCCCAGCATGCGCGTGCCGAACGGCGGCGGCGCGGTGGGCGGGGCGACGAAGGGTGCGTTGCGATGTTCGCTCACGCGGACTTAGATCGCCCAAGGGGGCGGCGCGTTCAAGGCGCCGACGGGGGTAAGGACGCTCGCATGGAACGGATTGCGGTGGTTGGCGCGGGGCTGATCGGCAGCGCCTGGGCGATGGTGTTCTCGCGCGCGGGACACGCCGTGCGCGTCTGGGACCCCGCCCCCGGCGCATCCGAAGCGGCGATGGGCGTGGTGCGGGCGCGGCTGTCCGACCTGCACGCGGCAGGGCTGATCACCGAGGCCCCGGAAGCCGTCGCCGCGCGCGTCGCCGTGGCGGCGACGCTGGAGGAATGCCTCGCCGGTGCCGATCATGTGCAGGAGAACGGGCCGGAGCGGGTCGAGGTGAAGCGCGAGACCTTCGCGCGGCTCGATGCGCTGTGCGGGCCGGATGTGGTGCTGGCCTCCTCTACCTCGGGGATTCCGGCGAGCGCCTTCACCGAGCCGCTGGCCGGCCGGGCGCGCTGCCTGGTCGCGCATCCGGTGAACCCGCCCTACCTCGTGCCGCTGGTCGAGCTGGTGGGCGCGCCGTGGACCGATCGGGCGGTGGTGGCGCGCACGCGCGCGCTGATGGGCAAGGTCGGCCAGGTGCCGGTCACCGCGATGAAGGAGACACGCGGCTTCGTGCTGAACCGGCTGCAGGCGGCGCTCGTTGCCGAGGCCTTCCGCCTGGTGCGGGACGGCGTGATGTCGGTCGAGGATGTCGATGCCTGCGTGAAGGATGGGCTCGGCCTGCGCTGGTCCTTCATGGGGCCGTTCGAGACGATCGACCTGAACGCGCCGGGCGGCGTCGCGGATTACGTCGCGCGCTTCGGCCCGCTGATGGGCGGCATCACCGAGGAACAGGCGCCGTACCTCTACGACGCCCCGACGGTGACGCGGGTGACGGAGGCGCGGCGCGCGGCACTAGCGGTGGACGCGATCGGCGACCGGTCGGCTTGGCGCGACCGGCGGCTGATGGCGCTGGCGGCGCATAAGAAGGGGCAGCCGCGCGGCTGACGAGCCGGCGCGCCATGTGACGTGACGCGCTGGCGCCTGGGTGCTGCGCGGTGCGACACGTCGAAGCGGGCTGGATCAGCCGCCGGCGGCTGAGCAATGCTGACAGCCCGGAAGCGGAGAGGAATCATAATGATCATCGACCGCGCGAAACGCGCCTGCGGGGTGGGCTGAGCGATGCGGCGCATCATTCCCGCGCTGATCCTGCTGCTCGGGGTGGGGCTGCTGGCTGGGTCCGGCTACGCCGCCTGGCGGGAGTTCGAGTTCCGCCGCGGCGCGATCGAGACCAATGGCCAGGTGGTCGAGATGCTCTCGCGTTCGAGCCGCGACCGCGACGGGCGAACCTCACGCACCTACACGCCGGTCTTCATCTTCACCCTGCCGGACGGGACGAAGCGGCGGGTCGAAGGCGGCGTCGCCTCCAACCCGCCCTGCTGCACGGTGGGCGAGACGATCCGCGTCCGCTACCGCCCCGAGGCGCCGGAGCGTGCGCAGATGACCGGCTTCATGGAGAGCTGGTTCGTCGCGACGATGCTCGGCGGCATGGGGGCGGTGTTCACGCTGGTCGGCTTGGCGGTGACGGGCCTCACGGGGCGGTCGACGGGCCTGGCGGCATTGCCGGGCACGCCGCCGGTTGCCCCGCCGGCCAATACCGTCACCTTCCAGGTGCCGCTCGCCGGGCTGCGGCGGGACCAGGGTCCGGAGGGGATGCGCTGGATCGTGCAGGCGCGGTGGTCCGACCCGCGCAGCGGCGTGCAGCGGCTGTTCGAAAGCCCGCCCATTCCCTTCGACCCGGTGCCGCAGATGCGGAGCATGTCGGCCGTGCCGGTCACCTTCAATCCCGGCGACCCGAACGGCACGTATGCGATGGACCTGTCCTTCCTGGTCGCGCCGGGTCCGCAGGCGGCAGCACCTGTGGGGCCGGTGCGGCGCGGCTGATCAGGCCTGCAGGAAGCCGAGGCGATCCCCCTCGAACACCCCGCAGGTGAGCGGACCGCCTGACCAGGCGGCGGTGTCGAGGCAGATGCGGTTGTCGCGCACCACCGGCTGGAAGCCCGCCGTGTGGCCATGCACCACGACGACGCCGTGGTCGCGCTCGGAACCGAGGAAGTCGTGGCGGATGCGGATCAGGTCCTCGCGCGACTGGTCCTCCAGCGCGATGCCGGGGCGGATGCCGGCATGGACGAACAGGTAGCCCCCTTCCTGATGGTGCAGGTGCAGCCGGCGCAGGAAGCGCAGATGCTTGGGCGAGAAATGCTCGGGCCAGGCCTCGCGCGGTGATTCCGGGTCGATGCCCCAGGATTCCAGCGTCGCGCGCCCGCCGCCCCACAGCCAGTCCGCAGCCGCCGCGCCGTCGCCATCCAGCGCGGCCAGCATCGTTTCCTCGTGGTTGCCGGTGAGGTTCAGGACGTCGGCGCCGGGGACGGCATCCTCCTCGATCAGGTAGTCCAGCACCGCGCGACTGTCGCCGCCCTTGTCCACGTAGTCGCCGAGATGCAGCAGGAGCGCCGAGGCGACCGGGCGTGCGTTCAGGTCGGCGGCGATCTGGCGATGCAGGTCGCGCAGCTTGGCGATGGAGCCGTGGATGTCGCCGATGACATAGACGCGCCGCCCGCGCGGCAGCGCGGCGGGAGCTTGCCGGAGTTCGATCATGATTTGTCGGCGCGGGGGTCGAGCGCGTCGCGCAACCCGTCGCCCATCAGGTTGAAGGCCAGGACCACGACCATGATGGTAACGCCGGGGAAGATGGACAGCCAGGGCGCCTGGGTCAGGAAGCGCTGGGACGAGTTCAGCATCGACCCCCAGGACGGATTGGGCGGCTGCATGCCGAGGCCGAGGAAGGACAGCGCGGCCTCGGCGATGATGGCCTCGGCAATGGCAAGCGTCGCCTGCACCAGCAGCGGCGGGATGATGTTGGGCAGCACATGGACGAAGGCGGTGCGCCAGGCGGGATTGCCGAGGGCGCGCGCGGCTTCGATCCAGTCGGTCGCCTTGGCGTCCAGCGCCATGCCGCGCGACAGCCGCACGAAGACCGGCGATGCGGTGATGGCGATGGCGAGCATCGCGTTCTCGAGCGCCGGACCGAGGAAGGCGGCAAGCGCGATGGCGAGGATCAGGAAGGGCACGGAGAGCATCGCATCCGCGATGCGGGAGATGATCGCATCCACCCAGCCGCCTGCGAGCCCAGCCAGCAACCCGAGTGGCACGCCGAGAATCAGCGCCCCCATCACCGAGACGACGCCCGCCATCATCGAGGCCCGCGCGCCCCAGATGACGCGGGAGAGCACGTCGCGCCCGTTCTCATCCGTGCCCATCCAGAAATCCCAGGAGGGCGGCTTGCGGATGCGCGACCAAGAGGTCTGGAGCGGGTCATAGGGCGCGATGACCGGCGCGAGGATGGCGACCAGGATGAAGGCCAGCACGATGACCAGCCCGAACACCGCGAGGCGATGGCGCAGGAAGCGCTTGATGGCGCGACGCGTCGGGCTTTCGCCGGCCGGGATGGCGGCGGGGACGGTGGCGCTCATGCCTGCCGTAGCCTTGGGTTGATGGCCATGTAGAGCAGGTCAGCGATCAGCGAGAGGACGACGAAGATCAGTGCCGTTGCCAGCACCACCCCCTGCACCACCGGGTAGTCGCGGTTGAACACCGCATCGACGATCAGCTTGCCGAAGCCGGGAATGGTGAAGATCTGCTCGGTCAGCACCGCACCGGCCAGCAGCCGGCCGAACTCGATGGCACCGAGCGTGACGACGGGGATCAGCGCGTTGCGCAGCGCGTGCTTCCAGACGACGACGCGTTCACGCAGCCCCTTGGCGCGGGCGGTGCGGACATAATCCTGCGACAGCGCCGTGAGCATAGCGGCGCGGGTATGGCGCATCAGCACCGAGGCCACACCCGTCCCCAGCACGAAGGCCGGCATGATGGTGGTGGCGAGCGACTGCACCAGATCCTCGGTCGGCGACACGTAGCCGGAGGGCGGCAGCCAGCCCAGTTCCACGCTGAAGAGCAGGATCATCATAATCCCGAGCCAGAAATTCGGCGTCGAGATGCCGAACAGCGCCGCGCCATTCGCCGCCCAGTCGGACGGCGTGTCCTTTCTGACGGCGGAGACGATGCCGAGCGGCACGCCGATCAGGATGGCGATGATGAAGGCCATGGAGGCGAGTTGGAATGTCACCGGCAGCTTGGTCAGGATCAGTTCGCTGACTGGCACGCGGATGCGCCAGGAGAAGCCGAAATCCCCGGTCAGCACCTTGCCCATCCAACGCAGGTATTGCTCGGGGATGGAGCGGTCGAGGCCGAGCTCGGCGCGGATGGCCGCGAGCACCGCGGGGTCGCCGCGTTCCTCCCCGGCCAGGATCAGCGCCGGATCCCCGGGCATGAGCTGCTGCAGCCCGAAGATCAGGATGGACAGGATCAACAGGGTGGGGATCACCTGCCCCACCCGGCGCAGCAGCCAGATGCCCACTTATTGGAACCGCATGCCCTGGAGGCGGATCATGCCGTCGGCGATCGGCCGGTAGCCGGTCAGCCGCGCCTGATGCGCCATGATGTTCTTGCGGTGCCAGAGATAGACGCGGTTCGCATCCTGGCCGAGCGAGATGCGCAGCACCTGCGCGTAGAGGTCGCGCCGCTTTTCGAAGTCGAGTTCCACCCGCGCGGCGTCGAGCAGCCGGTCCACCTCGGCATTCGAGTAGCGGCCATCATTCTGCCCGCCCCCGGTGCGGGAGAAGGTGAAGATGTTGCCGTCCGGGTCGGTGCGGCCCGACCAGCCGACCAGGTAGGTCTGGAACTCGCCGCGCGTCGCCGCCTGCAGCGAGGACGCGAATTCCATCGCGCGCAGGGTCAGGGTGAAGCCGGCCTCGGCGACCATGGACTGGATCACCTCCCCCACCTGGCGCAGGTCGGGGTTGTTCGGCACCGTCATCTCGATGGCGAGCGGGGTGGTGACGCCGGCCTCCCGCAGCAGTGCGCGGGCGCGCTCGACATTGCGCGGCTCGGGCTGGAAGTCGCGGACGTGGAAGGGGTTGGCCGGCGGGAAAGGTTGCCGCGTCGGCGTGTACATCCCCTCATAGACCACCTGGTTCACGGCGGCGCGGTCGATCGCCAGTTCGAAGGCGCGGCGCACGCGCGCATCGCGGCCGAGCGGCGTGTTCGCGCGTTCCCCGTTGCCGACATTGATGGTGATGCCCTGGTAGCCGAGCTCATCCACGGGGATGGCGCGCAGGTTGCGCGCGCGCTGGATGGTCTTCATGTCGTCGGGTTCCATCCGCTCGACGAATTCGACGGCGCCCGATTGCAGGTTGGCCAGGCGCACCGTGTTGTCGGGGATCGGCAGGTAGGTGACGCGGTCGAAGTGGATGTTGGCCGCGTCCCAGTACTCGCGGAAACGCTCGACGACGATGCGTTCCTGCGCGACGCGCTCGACGAAGCGGAAGGGCCCGGCGCAGACCGGGCGGGTGCCGAAGTTGCGGCCCAGTGCCTCCGCCGCCTTGGGGCTGACGATCATGCCGGCGCGGTCGGTCAGCGCCGCGAGGAAGGAAGCAGATGGCGTCTTCAGCACGATGCGCACGGTGCGCGGATCGACCACCTCGACGCGCTCCACCTCCGAGATCTCGGAACGGCGGAAGGAACCCTGCATGGTCAGGTGACGGTCGATGGAATAGCGGACGGCCTCGGCGTCCATCATCTCGCCATCGTGGAAGCGGACGCCCTCACGCAACGTGACGATCAGGTTCGTCGGGTTCTCCCAGCGGAAGCCGGTGGCAAGCTGGGGCACAATCTCCAGCCGCTCGTTGATGTCGAACAGCTTGTCGCACAGCGCCATATAGACGATGCGCCCGACATAGGTCCGCGACAGGGTCGGGTCGAGGATGTCGGGGTCCTCGCGCAGGCCGATACGCAGGTTCTGCGCGCTCGCAGACCCCATGGGCGCGATGGCGGGAAGAAGCAGCGCGGCGGCAGCCAGCGCGACGCGGATCGTGTTCTTCATTGCGGCACTCCCGGTTGCGGGCCTGGGGCCCGGAAGAAGGATTGCAGGCGGCGCAGCCTTTCGCCACCGGCCAGGCGATCCGGGCGCGGTTCGGGCGTCGGCAGGCGGCCATCCAGGTGGCAGGCGACGGCGTGCGGCGCGCCGGTCAGTTCCGGCACCACCATGCGACAGCGATCCTCGGCGAAGGGGCAGCGGGTGTGGAGGCGGCAGCCCGGAGGGGGAGAGATGGGCGATGGCACGTCGCCCTCGATGGGTGGGGCCTTGGCGCCATGACCGGGGACGGCGGCCAGCAGGGCGCGGGTGTAGGGGTGCTTCGGCGCGGTCAGCACCTGGTCCGCCGGCCCCTGTTCGACAATGCGGCCGAGATACATGACCGCGACGCGGTCGGCGATGTGGCGCACCACGCCGAGGTCGTGGCTGATCAGCACGAAGGTCAGACCGAGGTCGCGGATCAGGTCGGACAGAAGGTTCACCACCTGCGCCTGGACGCTGACATCGAGTGCGCTGACGGGTTCGTCGCCGATGATGAGTTTCGGCCGGGAGGCGAGCGCCCGGGCGATGGCGATGCGCTGCCGCTGGCCGCCGGAGAATTCATGCGGCCAGCGGCGCGCGAGTTCCGGCCGCAGCCCGACGCGGGAGAGCAGGTCGGCGACGCGGGCGCGTTCCTGGTTGCGCGGGACGATGCGGTGCAGGCGCAGTGGTTCGGCGACGGCCTGTTCGACCGTCATGCGCGGATCGAGGCTGGCGAAGGGGTCCTGGAAGATCAGTTGCATGTCGCGCCGGCGGGCGCGCAGCGCGGATGCAGAGAGCTTCGTCAGATCCTCGCCGGCGAAGCGCACCGTGCCAGCGTCCGGGGCGATCAGGTTCAGCATCAGCCGCCCGAGGGTGGACTTGCCGCAACCTGATTCGCCCACGATGGCAAGGACTTCGCCTTCGGCGACGGCAAGTGAGACCCCGTCCACCGCATGCACCGCGCCCGCGCGCCGCCCCAGCGCATCCCGGACCGGGAACTTCTTGGCGATGCCGTCAAGCTGGAGCAACGGTCCCGTCATGGGCCTGATGGGCCTTGCTGCTGCGCCGGGCGCACCTGCGTGACAGACAGAGAAAGGAGGGGGTCCAGGGGAGTTCCCTCCCCCGCGCTTTCTTCCAGCACCCCATCAAGCGGCGCGCGCCAGCACGCGCTGCGGTGATCGGTGGCGACTTCCACGAGCGGCGGTGCTTCGGTCGTGCAGCGCGCCACGGTGAAGGGGCAGCGCGGCGCGAAGCGGCAACCCCGCGGCGGGCTGCGCAGATCGGGCACCGTGCCCTCGATGCTGGCGAGGCGTTCGCCCGGCCGACCTTCCCCTGGCGCCGCGCCGAGCAGCCCGGCGGTGTAGGGATGCTCGGGCCGCGCGAACAGGGTCGCAGCCTGGGCCTGCTCAGCGATGCGGCCGGCATACATCACCGCGACCTCGTCGGCGTGGTCGGCGACGACGCCGAGATCGTGAGTGACGAGGATGACGGCGGTGCCAGTCTCGCGCTTCATCTCGTCGAGCAGGGAGAGGATCTGCGCTTGCACGGTGACGTCGAGCGCGGTGGTGGGTTCGTCCGCGATCAGCAGCTTTGGCCTGCAGGCGAGCGCCATGGCGATCATCACGCGCTGGCGCATGCCGCCCGAGAGCTGGTGCGGATACTGCCGCGCGCGGCGCGCGGCATCGGGGATGCGCACGCGGTCGAGCATGCGCACGGCCTCGGCGAAGGCGGCGGATTTGTCGAGGGACTGATGGAGGCGCAGCGCCTCGGCGACCTGCTCGCCTGCCGTGAAGGCGGGGTTCAGGCTGGTCATGGGTTCCTGGAAGATCATCGCCATCTCGCCGCCGCGCAGGCGCCGGCGATCCTCGGCGGGCAGCGCGGTCAGGTCGCGGCCGGCGAGGCGGATGGCGCCGCCGACCCGCGCCGTGGCCGGCAGCAGGCCCATGACGGCGAGCGCGGTGACGGATTTCCCGCAGCCGGATTCACCGACGATGGCAAGCGTCCGGCCCGGCTCGACGCGGAAGGAGACGCCGTCGAGCACCCGCAGGTTCCGCCCATCCTGGCGGAAGTCGAGCGTCAGGCCAGCGACCTCGAGCGCGGAGGTCATGCGGATTTGGACTTCCTCATGGCGTGAGGAAGCGCGGCGCAGCCCGATTGCGCAAGCCCCTCCGTGGCGGAACGATCGGGCGGCATCGCCGTCCTGCCCGCGGGGTGGGCAGCCGGCCGGTCAGAAGGCCAGCAGGTTGTCGCGGAACATGGCGTGGTCATAGGACCGGCGCGCCAGGCCCCGGCGCTGGAGTTCCGGCACCAGCCCGTCGGCGATCTCGGCGATGACGCGGCGGGACGTCTCGTTGGTGGTGACGAGGAAGCCGTCGCCGCCGATCTCCTCCATCGCCGCGCCCATCTGCTCCGCGACCTGGGCCGGGGTGCCGATCAGCGGGATGGAACCTGCGTCGGAATAGATCTCGGCTGCCTCGCGCAGCGTCTTGTTGCCGGCCTTCTTGAGGAACTCATCGAGCGATTGCTGGTGCCCATTGGTGGTCAGGCTACCGAGCGGCTTGTCGAGCGGCAGGGAACCGAAATCGAGATTGGTGATCTTGGACAGATGCGCGAGGCGGCGGGCGATCTGCTCCTCGGTGGTAGCGAGGCGGCGCTTGTGGCGAGCGCGGGCTTCTTCCTCGGTGTCGCCAAGCACGGGGGAGACGAGGAACAGCACCTTGCAGTCATCGGGATTGCGACCATGACCGGCCATGCGGGCGCGGATGTCGTCGCGATAGGCCTTCATCCCCGCCGTGCCCTTCACCATGGCGACGATGGTGTCTGAATGGCGGGAGGCGAAGGCGCGGCCGCGCGGGCTGCCGCCGGCCTGGGCGATGACGGGCTGGCCCTGCACGCAAGGGCCCGAATTCAGCGGGCCGCGGACCTTGAAGTGCTGACCCTCATGATTGATCGCATGGACCTTGCTGTGATCCACCAGCACGCCGGTCTCACGGCTGGCAACGATCGCACCCGGCTCCCAGGACCCCCACAGCTTGCGCACCACCTCCATGTATTCATCGGCGATGTCGTAGCGCTCGTCGTGCGGAGGCATGCCGTCGAGACCGAAGTTCCGCGCGGCGAAGTCGGAGGAGCCGGTCACTGCGTTCCAGCCGATGCGGCCCGAGGAGATCTGGTCGAGGCTCGCGATCTGGCGCGCCAGCAGATAGGGCGGATAGGCGAAGGTGCCGAGTGTGGTGACGATGCCGATGGACTTCGTCTCCCGCGCCAGCAGGGCGGCGACGATGGATGGATCCTGGCGCGGGGTGGACAGGCCGTGATGCAGGTAGATCTCCCGCGACCCGCCGTAGGATTCGCCGATGTAGGAGGAATCCTCGAGCAGCACGTAGTCGAAGCAGGCGCGTTCGAGGTTGCGCGTCATCTCGATGAAGAACTCCGGCACCATCCATTCGGTGCCGATGTTCCCGGTCCAGGGCTCGCCCCAGGCCTGGACGGAGGACCCCTGGAGGAACCAGCCGAGATGGAACGCCTTTGCCATGCCTGCCCTCGCGATCGATGCTGCGATGCAGCGTCGCGCGGGTCGGCGCATTGGGCAAGACGGCAGCAGGGTTGCCGGGAATGGACAGGGTTTCAGATGGCATAACGGAACCGTTATGAGAAAATGCCGTGGGGAGGACGGCCCCGCCTCTCCTCAATGGAGGGCATCACATGTCACCGATGGGCAAGTTCGCGCGCGGCCTGATGGCCACCGTCTGCACACTGGCATGGACCACGCTGCCGGGCTCGGCCCAGCAGGTTCGCGGCACGCCCGGCGCGCCAAACGCCCAGGTATTCCCCGACAGCCGCTTCCTGCCGGTGCCGACACCGCCGTTCACCGGCGCCATCATGCCGAACGCGGTGGACAGCACGCCCGCCTGGGCGCCGCAGGTGGCGCCGCCGGCGAACGCGCCGAACGTGCTGCTGATCCTGCTCGATGACGCGGGCTTCGCGTCGAATTCGGTGTTCGGCGGGGTGATCCCGACGCCGACGCTGGAACGGCTCGCGCGGAACGGCCTGACCTACACGCAGTTCCACACCACGGCGCTGTGCTCGCCCTCGCGCTCGGCGCTGCTGACCGGGCGGAACCACCATGTGGCGGGCTACGGCGTCGTGTCGGAAATGGCCACCGGCTACGACGGCTACAACGCCACCACCTCGCCGGAGACCGCGCATGGAGCGGCCACGCTGCAACTGAATGGCTACGCCACGGCCTGGTTCGGCAAGAACCACAACATCCCGCCGGCAGAAGCCAGCCCGGCAGGGCCGTTCACGCATTGGCCGGTGCGCCAGGGCTACGATTAATTCTATGGCTTCGCCGGTGGCGACACGAGCCAATGGCAGCCGGGAAACCTCTACCGCAACACCACGCCGATCCAGCCCTTCAATGGCAATCCGGGCTGGAACCTGATCACCGCCATGGCCGACGATGCGATCGGCCACATATCAACGCTGCAAGCGATCACGCCGAACCGGCCCTGGTTCATCCACTACGCGCCAGGGGCGACGCATGCGCCGCATCACCCCACGCCCGAATGGATCGCCCGCTTCCGCGGCCAGTTCGACGAAGGCTGGAACGTGATGCGCGAGCGCGTCTTCGCGAACCAGCGGCGGCTCGGCGTCATCCCCGCCAATGCGCAACTACCGCCCTGGCCGGACGAGTTGCGCCGCTGGGACGATTTGTCGGCCGATGAGCGACGGCTGTTTGCTCGCCAGGCCGAGGTCTATGCCGCCTACATGGCCTATTCGGACCACGAGATCGGGCGCGTCATCCAAGCGATCGAGGATCTCGGGCAGCTCGACAACACCCTCATCATCTTCGTCACCGGCGACAATGGGGCGAGTGCGGAGGGGCAACTCAACGGGTCGCCGAACGAGTCGAGCTTCTTCAACAATGTCGAGATCCCGGTGGCGCAGCAACTGCGATACCTCGACAGCTGGGGCAGCGACCAGACCTACCCGCATTTCGCCGTCGGCTGGTCCTGGGCCTTCGATACGCCCTTCCGCTGGACCAAGCAGATCGCCTCGCATTTCGGCGGGACGCGCAACGGCATGGTGGTGCATTGGCCACGGCGCATCACCGATCGCGGCGGTATCCGCACGCAATTCCATCACGTGATCGATGTGGTGCCCACCATCCTCGAAGCCACCGGCATACCGGCACCGACCTCGATCAACGGCATCGCGCAGCGCCCCTTCGATGGCGTCAGCATGGTCTATACCTTCGACCGCGCGAACGCGAACGCACCGACCCGCCGCAGCACCCAGTACTTCGAGATGATGGGCAATCGCGGCATCTATCACGACGGGTGGTTCGCCAACACCACGCCCGTCGCGCCGCCATGGAACGGCATGGCCCCACGCCCGACCGACGTGCTGAACGGCTTCCAGTGGGAACTCTACAACCTGGCTGACGATCCGACGCAGTTCCGCAGCGTCGCGGACCAGTATCCAGAGCGTCTTCGCATGATGCAGGGGCTGTTCCTGGCGGAAGCGGCGTGGAACCGCGTGCTGCCGCTCGACGCATCGGCGCTCGACCGCTTCCTGGTGGAGCGGCCAGGGCCCGCGGCGGGGCGCACGCAGTTCGTCTATACCTCGCCGGTCTCCTCGCTCCAGGACGCCTCGGCGCCAAACCTGCTGAACCGCGCCTGGCGCATCACCGCCGAGATCGAGGTGCCGCAGGGCGGCGCGAACGGCATGCTCGTCACCCATGGCGGGCGGTTCGGCGGCTATGGCCTGTACCTGGTCGGGGGGCGGCCGACCTTCACCTACAACTTCCTCAACATCGCGCGCGGGCGGTGGCAGGGCCCGGCGCCGACACCCGGCCGCCACACTATCGTCTTTGACTGGCAGCCCTCCACCGCCGATCGCTTCCCCCTGCCCTTCGGGCGCGGCGGCACCGGCGTCCTGTCGGTGGACGGCCAGCAGATGGCGACGCGGTCCATGCCGCGCACCATCCCCATCATCATGACGCTGGACGAGACTTTCGATATCGGCATCGACACCGGCTCGTCGGTCGATGACAACGACTACCAGGTGCCCTTCGCCTTCACCGGGCGGCTGGTGAAGCTGACGGTCGATCTCGGCGCCAGCACGGTGACGCCGGAGGCGCTGCACGACCTGCAGCGGCTGCTGGCGGCACGCAACGTTCCGCTGGTCGGGGGCATCATCGGGGACGTGGAGGATTTCGTGCAGCGCATGCAACAGGGCAGCGGACCGTGAGGTGAGGCTGCCGGCGATGCAGTTCTACGCCATTGCGGTTGGGGTCGAGGCGCTGACCGGCCTGGCACTGGCGGCAAACCCATCCTTCGTGGCGTGGCTGATCCTCGGCCATGACCTGCCGGCAGGCGTCGTCATGTTGGGCCGCGTCGCGGGTCTGGGGCTGATCGCCTTCGCGGCGGCGTGCTGGCGCTGGCCGAACGCGACGGCACGGCGCGCGATCCTGCTGTTCCAACCCCTCGTGGCGGTGCCGCTGGCGGTGATTGCGCTGTTCAGCGCGCTGGGCGGACCACTGCTGTGGCCCGCGATCCTGTACCACGTGGCGGCGGGCCTGTTGCTGGCGCGCCGGGGGTGAATCCGGAGGGGCGGCGCCCCTCCGGACCCCTGCCCTACAGCTTCACCCGCAGCAGGTTGCCGATCTCACCCACCAGGCCGCGGCGGAAGGCGAGCACCACGGCGACGAAGATCGCCCCCTGGATCACCGTGACCCAGGCGCCCATCTCGGCCAGGTAGTTCTGCATGGTCACGATGACGGCGGCACCGACCATCGGCCCGAAGACGGTGCCGAGGCCGCCGACCAGCGTCATCAGCACCACCTCGCCCGACATGGACCAATGCACGTCGGTCAGCGTCGCGATGCCGAAGACCAGCGACTTCACCCCACCCGCCACGCCGGCGATCGTCGCCGACAGGATGAAGGCCACCAGCTTGTAGTCATCGGTGCGGTAGCCGAGGGAGGTCGCGCGCGGCTCGTTCTCGCGGATCGCCTTCAGCACCTGGCCGTAGGGGGAATGGATGATGCGGTGGATCATCAGGAAGCCGATGAGGAACACCGCCGCGACGAACCAGTACATCGTCATGTCCGGCCCGAGGTCGATGACGCCGAACAGCCGCCCGCGCGGGATCGCCTGGATGCCGTCCTCACCGCCCGTGAAGGGCGCCTGGACGCAGACGAAATAGACCATCTGCGCCAGCGCGAGGGTGATCATGGCGAAGTAGATGCCCTGTCGGCGGATGGCGATCCACCCGAAGATCCAGCCCTGGATGCCGGCGACGGCCGCGCCGGCAATGACCGCGACCTCCGGCGTGAAGCCCCAGGCCTTGGCGGTATAGCCGGCGATGTAGCCGCCCATGCCGAAATAGGCGGCATGGCCGAAGGACAGCAGCCCGACATAGCCGATCAGCAGGTTGAAGGCGCAGGCGAACAGCGCGAAGCACAGCAGCTTCATCAGGAAGACGGGATAGAGGAAGTAAGGCCCGGCGATCAGCGCCGCGACCAGGATGATCAGCGCGACGAACTGCGCCCGGCTGTAGCCCAGGAAGCCCTGCGCCTCTCCGGCGGTGGACGGGATCGGCCCGGCGGTGGTCTCGGATGCCATGGCTCAGGCCCTCCCGAAAAGTCCGGCGGGTCGCGTCAGCAACACGATCGCCATGATGACGAAGATGACGGTGGCCGAGGCTTCCGGCCAATAGACCTTGGTCAGTCCCTCGACGACGCCGAGGCCGAAGCCGGTCAGCACGGAACCGAGGATCGAGCCCATGCCGCCGATCACGACCACGGCGAAGACCACGATGATGAGGTTGGTGCCCATCTGCGGGTTGACTGAGTAAATCGGCGCCGCCAGCACGCCGGCCAGGGCGGCGAGTGCGACGCCCGCCCCGTAGGTCAGCGTGATCATGCGCGGCACGTTCACGCCGAAGGCCTGCACCAGCGCCGCGTTTTCCGTCGCGGCGCGAAGATAGGCGCCAAGGCGCGTCTTCTCGATCACGATCCAGGTGGCGAGGCAGATGATCAGGGAGAACAGCACCACCCAGCCGCGATAGATCGGCATGAACATGAAGCCGAGGTCCCACGCCCCCGCCAGTTCCGCCGGGATGCGATACGGCAGGCCGGAGGAGCCGAACTCATTGCGGAAGACGCCTTCGATCATCAGCCCGATGCCGAAGGTCAGTAACAGGCCGTAGAGATGGTCGAGCTTGTACAATCGACTGATCATCAGACGTTCGATGATGACGCCGGTGGCACCCACGATCAGCGGCGCCAGCACCAGCGCCCACCAATAGCCGAGCCCTGCCCAGGCGAGCAGCATCCAGGCCACGAAGGCGCCCATCATGAACTGGGCGCCATGGGTGAAGTTGATGATGTTGAGCAGCCCGAAGATCACCGCGAGGCCAAGCGAGAGCATCGCATAGAAGGCGCCGTTGATGAGCCCGAGCAACAATTGCCCGAACAGCAGCGGCGTCGGTACGCCGGTAATGGTCTCGAGGAATTCGAGCATCGACGATCAGGTCCTTGTCACGAACGCACGAGGGAGCAGCCGCCCTCGCTGACCGGGCGGAAGGCATCCTCCGCCGGGGTGGTGGCGGCAACCTTGTAGTAATCGAAGGGTGCGCGGGATTCACCCGGACTCTTCACTTCGAACAGGAAGACCGGGTGGATCTTGCGACCATCTTCCCGGATCCGGCCGGGGCCGAAGGCATCATCATCGGTCGGCATCGCCTTCATGCGCGCGACCGCGGCGCGGCCATCGGCCTTGGCGGCCGCGGCGCCGATGTCGGCCACGGCCTTGAGGTAGTGCAGCGTGGCGCCATAGCAGCCGGCCGGCACCATGGCGGGCGGGCGGTTCTGGTTGGCCGCCCGCACGCGCTGCGTCAGCGCCCGCGTCCTGTCGTTCAGGTCCCAGTAGAACGATTCGGTCAGCAGCAGCCCCTGCGCCGATTCAAGCCCAAGCGCGTGGATGTCCATCACCCCCATCAGCAGCGCCGCGAGCTTCATGGACCGGTGCAGCCCGAATTCCCGCGCCGCCTTGATGGTGTTCACCGTGTCGGTGGAGGCATTCGCCATACCCAGCACCTTGGCGCGGGATGATTGCGCCTGCACCACGAAGGCCGAGAAATCGGTGGTCGATGGGAAGGGATAGCGCACCTGGCCGAGCACCCGCCCGCCGGCCGCGCGCACGAAATTCGCCGTGTCGCGTTCCAGCGCGTGGCCGAAGGCGTAGTCAGCGGTGATGAAGAACCAGCTGTCACCCCCGGTGCGCACGATGGCCCCGCCGGTGCCCTTGGCGAGCATCCAGGTGTCGTAGGTCCAGTGCACCGTGTTCGGGCTGCACTGCGCCCCGGTCAGATCCGAGGTCGCCGCCCCGGAATTGAGGAAGACCTTGTTCTTCTCCCGCGCGATCTGATTGATCGCCAGCGCGACCGAGGATGTCGGCACATCGACGACGGCATCGACGCCCTGGTCGTACCATTGCCGCGCCAGGTTCGCCCCGACATCGGGACGGTTCTGGTGGTCGGCGGAGATTACCTCGATGGTGAAGCCGCGATTGGCCATCTCGGCGGCGGCGGCCTGCGTCATCACCACGCTGCCCGGCCCGGTGGTGTCGCGGTACGGTCCCGACATGTCGGTCAGCACGCCAATGCGGATGGTCTGCCCCTGGGCGCGGGCGCGTGAGACCGGTGCCACCGCGGCGGCGGAACCCGCGGCGAGAAGGCTGCGACGGTTGATGTCCATGACCCTATTCTCTCCCTGTTGCCTGCCGGCGTCCGGCGGGTGGGATTCTGCGCCCCCTGCCCGCCGGGCACCCTGTCCTGTTCAGCCACGCACCAGCGAACAATTGCCTTCGGCCATCGGGCGGAAGGCCTCGTCCCCGGCGGTCGTCTGCAGCAGTTTATAGTAATCGTACTGGCCGCGGCTCTCCGAAGGCGCCTTCACCTCGAAAAGATAGGCGGGGTGCAGTTTCCGCCCGTCCTCGCGGATGCGGCCCGGGCCGAAGCAGTCGTCGTCGCAGGGCATCGCCTTCATCCGCGCGACGACCTCCGCGCCATTGGCCTTGGCGCGCGCCACGCCCATGTCGGCAACCGCCTTCAGGTAATGCAGCACCGAGGCATATCCCCCCGCATGGTTCATGCAGAGCGGCACGTTCGGCTGCAGGTTGGCCGCGACGCGCCGGGTGAAGGCGCGCGTGCGGTCGTTGAGGTCCCAGTAGAAGGTCTCGGTGCAGATCAGCCCCTGTGTCTGCTCCAGGCCGAGGGAATGCACGTCGGGCATGAACATCAGCAGCGAGGCGAGCTTCATGCCCCGTCGCGTGATGCCGAACTCCGAGGCCTGCTTGATGCAGTTGATCGTGTCGCTGCCGGCATTGGCCAGCCCGATCACCTTGGCGCGGGAGGCCTGCGCCTGCACCAGGAAGGATGAGAAATCCGAGGTCCCCGGGAAGGGCGTCCGCGCCTGCCCGAGTACGCGCCCGCCCGCGGCGCGGACGAAGGTCGCCGTGTCGCGTTCCAGCGCATGGCCGAAGGCGTAGTCGGCGGTGATGAAGTACCAGCTGTCGCCGCCCGCCCGCACGGTCGCCCCGCCGGTGGACTTCGCCAACATGTAGGTGTCGTAGGTCCAGTGCACGAGGTTCGGCGAACACGCCCGCCCCGTCAGGTCCGACGTCGCCGAGGAGGAATTGACATAGACCTTGTTCTTCTCCCGCACGACGTCGTTGACCGCGAGCGCGACCGAGGACGCGCCACCATCCACGATGCAATCGACGCCATCGCGGTCGAACCAGGTGCGCGTGATGTTGGACCCGACATCGGCGCGGTTCTGGTTGTCGGCGTAGACGACTTCGATGTTGAAGCCGCGATTGGCGAATTCCGCGGCGGCCTGCCGGACGCAGGCGAGCTCGTTGGGTCCGGTCACGTCGCGATAGGTGCCGGAGAAGTCGCACAGCAGGGCGATCTTGATGGTGTTCGCCGCCTGCGCACGCGCCCGCGACAATGGCAGGGCACCAAGCCCCGCGCCGGCCGCAAGCACGGTCCGGCGACTTATATCGGTCATACTGTTCTTCCTCCCTTGGGTTGCCGTTGCGTCTTTTCGCGCAATGTACGGTGGCGGGTCCGTCGTCAGGTGCGGACCAGCGGGCAGCCTCCATCGGCGAGCGGGCGGAATGCCTCCGCCGCCGGGGTGGTCTGCAGCAGCTTGTAGAAGTCCCACGGGCCGCGGCTCTCGGACGGCGCCTTCACCTCGAACAGGAAGGAGGGGATCAGCCGCCGCCCATCGACCCGGATGGTGCCGGTGCCGAAGCAGTCATCCTCGGACGGCGTCGCCTTCATGCGGTTCACGAGGTCGAGGCCCGAGGCCTTGGCCGCCGTCACGCCCATCGCCGAGACAGTCTTGAGGAAATGCAGCGCCGCCGAATAGCAGCCGGCATGGATCATGTTCGGATAGTTGGTCGGCGTGCGGCGCACCACGCGCTGCGTCCAGGCCCGCGTCTTGTCGTTGGTGTCCCAGTAGAAGCTCTCGGTGCAGACCAGCCCCTGCGCCGTCTGCAGCCCGATGCCGTTGACGTCGTTGACGAACAGCAGCAGCGCCGCGAGCTTGATGCCGCGCCGGGAGATGCCGAATTCCGCTGCCTGCTTCACGCAGTTCGCGGTGTCCGCACCGGCATTGGCGAGGCCGATCACCTTCGGCCGCGCGGCCGCAGCCTGCACCAGGAAGGAGGAGAAATCCGTCGTCCCCGGGAAGGGCGTGCGCACTTGCCCCAGCACCCGCCCGCCCGCGGCGCGCACGAAATTCGCGTTGTCGCGTTCCAGCGCATGGCCGAAGGCGTAGTCGGCAGTAATGAAGAACCAGCTGTCGCCGCCCGCGCGCACCATCGCCCCGCCGGTCGATTTCGCCAGCATGTAGGTGTCGTAGGCCCAATGCAGCGTCGTCGCTGCGCAGGCCGGCCCGGTCAGGTCGGCCGTCGCCGAGCCGACATTGATGTACGCCTTGTTTTTCTCCTTCGCGATCTGCGTGACCGCGAGCCCGACCGAGGAGGTCGGCACGTCAAGGATGAGATCGACGCCCTGGTCGTACCATTGCCGCGCGATGTTGGATCCGACATCGGGGCGGTTCTGGTGGTCGGCCTCCAGCACCTCGACCGTGAAGCCGTGGCTGGTGCCGAATTCCGCCACCGCTTCCCGCGTCGCGGCGACCGAGGTCGGGCCGGTATTGTCGCGATAGGTACCGGACATGTCGGTCAGCACGCCGATGCGCACGGTGTTCGCCTGGGCGCGAGCGCGCGACAGGGGCGCGATGGCGGCCGTGGCGGCACCGGCGGCGAGCAGGCTGCGGCGGGTTGGGAACATCGGGCGAGACCTCCGTAGGACGTTGCGTCTTTGTCGTTATTGCCGGGCGGGGTCGTTGCCCCGCCCGGGGATCGTCAGTGGGGTATCAGCTGCGCACGAGCGAGCAGCCGCCTTCGGCGAGCGGGCGGAAGGCCTCGTCCGCCGGCGTCGTCTGCAGCAGCTTGTAGTAGTCCCACGCGCCACGGCTTTCGCCCGGCGCTTTCACCTCGAACAGATAGGCCGGCATGATCCGGCGCCCGTCCGCGCGGATCGAGGTGGCGCCGAAGGCGTCGTCGTCCACCGGCATCTGCTTCATGCGCGCGACCGTCGCCGCGCCGTCGGCCTTGGCCGCGGCGACGCCGAGTTCCAGCACGGCCTTCAGGTAATGCATCGCACCCGAATAGCAGCCTGCCTGCGCCATGCCCGGCCGCAGGCCCTGCGGCATGGACGGCAGCACACGCTGCGTGAAGGCGCGGGTGCGGTCGTTGAGGTCCCAGTAGAAGGTCTCGGTGCAGACCAGACCCTGCGCCGTCTCCAGCCCGAGCGAATGCACGTCGGAGATGAACATCAGCAATGCGGCGAGCTTCACGCCGCGCCGCGTCAGGCCGAACTCGGCGGCCTGCTTGATCGAGTTGATGGTGTCGCCACCCGCATTGGCGAGGCCGATCACCTTCGCGCGGCTCGCCTGCGCCTGCACCAGGAAGGACGAGAAGTCGGTCGTGCCCGGAAACGGCGTGCGCACCGCACCGACCACGCGCCCGCCGGCGGCGCGCACGAAGTTCGAGGTGTCGCGTTCCAGCGCATGGCCGAAGGCGTAGTCCGCGGTGATGAAGAACCAGCTGTCGCCACCCGCGCGCACCATCGCGCCACCCGTGCTCTTGGCGAGCATGTAGGTGTCGTAGGTCCAGTGGATGGTGTTCGGCGAGCAGGCTGAGCCCGTGAGGTCCGAGGTCGCGCCCGAGGAGTTGATGTAGACCTTGTTCTTCTCCCGCACGACGGTGTTCACCGCCAGCGCGACCGAGGAGGTCGGCACATCGATGATCATGTCGACGCCGTCGCGGTCGATCCACTGGCGGGTGATGTTCACGCCGACATCGGGGCGGTTCTGGTGGTCGCCCACCACCACCTCGACATTCAGGCCGCGATTGGCGGCGCCGAGATCGGCAATGGCCTGGCGTACGCAGGACACCGAACCCGGGCCGTTCACATCCCGGTACAGGCCGGACTGGTCGTTCAGCACGCCGATCTTGATGGTGTTGGCGGCCTGGGCCCGGGCACGGTGCAGCGGCAGCGCGCCGAAGGCGGCGCCCGCGGCAAGAAGGCTGCGGCGGTTCAACTCGGTCATTCTTCTCTCCCTGGTGTCATCATCGGTGGAACGGGCGGGGTTGTTCCCCGCCCGCCCCGGTCGTCTCGGTCAGCTGCGGACCAGCGAGCAGCCGCCATCCGCGAGCGGACGGAAGGCCTGGTCGGCAGGCACGGTCTGCAGGACCTTGTAGTAGTCCCAGGCGCCGCGGCTCTCCTCGGGCTTCTTCACCTCGAACAGATAGACGGGGTGCACCTTGCGGCCATCGACACGGATGGTGCCCTGGCCGAAGGCATCGTCATCGGTCGGCATCGCCTTCATGCGCGCGACGGTCGCCGCGCCATCGGCCTTGGCCGCCGCGACGCCCATCTCCTTCACCGCCTTGAGGTAGTGCAGCGCGCCGGCATAGCAGCCGGCCTGCGCCATCGTCGGCGGCGCGGTGTTCGGCATGGATGGCCGCACACGCGTCGTGAAAGCGCGGGTGCGGTCGTTCAGGTCCCAGTAGAAGGATTCCGTCAGCACCAGCCCCTGCGCCGTCTGCAGCCCGAGCGAGTGCACATCGGTGATGAAGATCAGTAGCCCGGCGAGCTTCACGCCGCGGCGCGTGATGCCGAATTCCGCCGCCTGCTTCACGCAGTTGATGGTGTCGCCGCCCGCATTGGCCAAGCCGATCACCTTGGCGCGCGAGGACTGCGCCTGCACGAGGAAGGAGGAGAAGTCGGTCGTGCCCGGGAAGGGCGTCCGCACCTGTCCCAGCACCCGCCCGCCGGCCGCGCGCACGAAGCCCGCAGTGTCGCGTTCCAGCGCATGGCCGAAGGCGTAGTCGGCGGTGATGAAGAACCAGGTGTCGCCACCCGCGCGCACCATCGCGCCACCCGTGCTGTTCGCCAGCATCCAGGTGTCGTAGGTCCAGTGCACCGTGTTCGGGCTGCACTGCGCGCCCGTCAGGTCGGACGACGCGCCAGTGCTGTTGATGTAGACCTTGTTCTTCTCCCGCACGATGCCGGCGACGGCGAGCGCGACGGAGGAGGTCGGCACGTCGATGACGAGATCGACACCGTCACGGTCCACCCATTGGCGCGCGATGTTGGAGCCGACATCAGGCCGGTTCTGGTGGTCGGCCTGGATCACCTCGACATTGAAGCCAAGCGCGCCGAGCTCCTGTACCGCCTGGCGCACGCAGGCGGTGGAGCCGGGGCCGGAGAGATCGCGATACAGCCCGGACTGGTCGTTCAGCACGCCGATCTTGATGGTGTTCGCGGCCTGGGCGCGGGCGCGCGAGGCGGGCAAGGCGCCCCAGGAGGCGGCGGCGGCGCCGGCGGCAAGCACGCTGCGACGGGTGGGGGTCATGGCGTAGTCTCCTTGTAGAACGGCATCAGGAACGCACCATCGTGCAGCCGCCCTCGGCGACAGGCCGGAAGGCTTCGTCGGCCGGCGTGGTGCCAAGCAACTTGTAGTAGTCCCAGGCCCCCCGGCTCTCCCCCGGAGCCTTCACCTCGAACAGATAGGAGGGGTGGATCTTGCGGCCATCGGCGCGGATGCTGCCGCGGCCGAAGCAGTCATCTTCCGTCGGCATCGCCTTCATCCGGGCGACCGCCGCGGCGCCATCCGCCTTCGCGGCGGCCACGCCCA
Organism: Roseomonas sp. SRI_022; assembly: GCF_057586215.1. Lineage (NCBI taxonomy): Bacteria > Pseudomonadati > Pseudomonadota > Alphaproteobacteria > Acetobacterales > Roseomonadaceae > Roseomonas > Roseomonas sp. SRI_022. The sequence continues at coordinate 127,932 of NZ_JBYCZL010000011.1, read as the reverse complement.
TGTCGGCAACCGCCTTGAGATAATGCACCACGCCGGCATAGCAGCCGGCATGGGTCATCGCCGGCATGTTGGGCGCGATGGCGGAACGCACCTTTTCCGTGAAGCGACGCGTGCCGTCGTTGAGGTCCCAGTAGAAGGTCTCGGTCAGCACCAGCCCCTGCGCCGTCTGCAGCCCGAGAGAATGCACGTCGTTGATGAACATCAGCAGGGAGGCGAGCTTGATGCCGCGCCGCGTGATGCCGAATTCCGCCGCCTGCTTGACGCAATTCGTGGTGTCCGTGCCGGCATTGGCCAGTCCGATGACCTTCACGCGCGACGCCTGCGCCTGCACGAGGAAGGACGAGAAATCCGTGGTGCCCGGGAAGGGCGTGCGGACCTGCCCCAGCACCCGGCCGCCCGCATTGCGGACGAAGTTGCCGGTGTCGCGTTCCAGCGCATGGCCGAAGGCGTAGTCCGCGGTGATGAAGAACCAGCTGTCCCCGCCCGCGCGCACCATCGCGCCGCCGGTGGACTTCGCCAGCATCCAGGTGTCGTAGGTCCAGTGCACCGTGTTGGGCGAGCAGCGCGCACCGGTCAGGTCGCTTGTCGCCGCCGTGCTGTTGATGTGGACCTTGTTCTTCTCCCGGCAGATGTCGTTCACGGCCAGCGCGACGGACGACGTCGTGACGTCGAGGATGACGTCCACGCCGTCGCGGTCGATCCATTGCCGGGCGATGTTCACCCCGACATCCGGGCGGTTCTGGTGGTCCGCGAACAGCACCTCGACATTCAGTCCACGACCCGCGAATTCCTGCACCGCGGCGCGGGCGCAGGCGACGGAGGTCTGGCCCGAGATGTCGCGATACATGCCCGACATGTCGTTCAGGACGCCGATCCTGATGGTGTTCGCGGCCTGGCCATGGGCGCTCCGCCAAGGCAAGGCGCCGACGAGCGGCACGGCGGCGGCGGTCAGCAGCGTGCGACGGTCAAGCGCCATCGTGATCATTCCCTTCCCTGTCCGGCGTCAGACGCCGAGATATTCCTGCAGGCGGGACATGGACCCGGCGAGGTCCTCGTTGCGGACCATGTCCACCACCTTGCCGTGTTCCATGACGTAGTGGCGGTCGGCGACGGTCTGCGCGAAACGGAAGTTCTGTTCGACCAGCAGCACGGTGAAGCCGCGCTGCTTCAGCGCCCGGATGGTGTGGCCGATCTGTTGCACGATGACCGGGGCAAGCCCTTCGGACGGTTCATCGAGCAGCAGCAGCTTCGCCCCGGTGCGCAGGATGCGCGCGATGGCGAGCATCTGCTGCTCGCCGCCCGACAGCTTGGTGCCCTGGCTGCGCGCGCGTTCCTTCAGGTTCGGAAACAGCTCGTAGATCTCATCGACCGGCAGGCCGCCGGGGCGCACCACCGGGGGCAACATCAGGTTCTCGGTGACGTCGAGCGAGGCGAAGATGCCTCGCTCCTCGGGGCAATAGGCGATGCCCGCGCGGGCGATCACGTCCGACCGCGCGCCGACCAGTTCCCGCCCCGCATAGTGGATCGAACCCGAACGCTTCGGCACCACGCCCATGATGGACCGCAGCGTGGTCGTCTTGCCCGCGCCGTTGCGCCCGAGCAGCGTGACCACCTCACCCTCGCGGATGTCGATGTTGACCCCGTGCAGGACATGGCTTTCGCCGTACCAGGCCTCGAGCCCGCGCACGGCCATCAGCGGGGTGCCACCGTCCTGCGCCGCCATCGGCAGGGTGGCGAGGGTGTCAGCCATGGGCGGCCTCCGTGGGCGCTTCGGTACCGAGATAGGCAGCGATGACGTCGGGGTTGCGCGCGACCGTCGCGTAGTCGCCCTCGGCCAGGACACGGCCGCGCGCCAGCACGGTGATGAAGTCGCACAGGCCGGAAACGACCGTCAGGTTGTGTTCCACCAGCAGCACCGTCCGTCCCGCCGAGACGCGGCGGATCAGTTGCACGATGCGCCCGACATCATCATGCGTCATGCCCGCGGTCGGCTCGTCCAGCAGCATCATCACCGGATCGAGCGCCAGCGTCGTCGCGATCTCCAGCGCCCGCTTGCGGCCATAGGGCAGCTCGCCCGCCGTCAGGTTCGCATAGGAGGACAGCCCGACATCCTCGAGCAGTTCCCGCGCGCGGTCGTCGTAGCTGCGCAGCAGCGAGTCCGAACGCCAGAAATCGAAGGACCCGCCGCGCGAGCGCTGCAACGCCACGCGCACATTCTCCAGCACCGAGAGATGCGGGAACACGGCCGAGATCTGGAACGACCGCACCAGGCCCAGCCGCGCCACCTCGGCCGGCTTCATGCCGGTGATGTCACGACCGTCATAGCGGATCGTCCCGCGCGTCGGCTGCAGGAACTTGGTCAGCAGGTTGAAGCAGGTGGTCTTGCCGGCACCGTTCGGCCCGATCAGGCCGTGGATGGTGCCGCGGCGGATCGACAGGCTCACATCATTCACGGCCACGAAGCCGCGAAATTCCTTCGTCAGTCCCACCGTTTCCAGGATGGCATCAGACACCCGTCAAACTCTCCCCTTGATCGACGGCCCGATCGGCCGCTCGTGTTCTGTCTTCCGATGTAGGCGAGGCCCGGCCGGCCGCGCAAGGCGGCCTTGATGAAACCCATGCTTTTACTTCGGAAGGCGCCCGGCGGAGGATGAATAGGCGACGCAATGCATGAAAAAGGGGCAGCCAAGCTGGCTGCCCCCTGTCGAATCTCCCGGCGGGGCGCGCCTGTGGCGGCCCCGGGATCGCCTACTCAGGCGGCGGCGTTCAGGTCCTCGGGGCTCACCTGGCGTTCGGTGACCTTGGCGAGTTCCAGCATGAAGTCCACGACCTTCTCCTCGAACAGCGGGGCGCGGAGGTTCTCGGCGGCCTGCGGGTTCTTGCGGAAGAAGTCGAGCACCTGCTGCTCCTGGCCGGGATAGCGCATCGCCTCCTGCTGGACGGCGCGGCCCATCTCGTCCTGGCCGACCTGGATGTTGTTGGTCCGGCCGATCTCCGACAGCATCAGGCCAAGGCGGATGCGCCGTTCGGCGATGCCGCGATACTCGGCCTTCAGCGTCTCCTCGTCCTTGCCCTTGTCGTCCTCATCCAGGCGCCCGGCCTTGAGGTCGGCCTCGACGCGCTGCCAGATCTGGGCGAACTCGGCCTCGACCATGCCCTCGGGCACCTGGAAGGACGCCTGGTCGGCCAGCTTGTCGAGCAGCGCGCGCTTCAGCTTCAGCCGCGACAGCGCATCGTATTCGCGCTGCAGGGAACCGCGAATCGCTTCCTTCAGCGCGGCGAGGTCGGCCATGCCGACGGCCTTCGCCAGCTCGTCATCCACCGGCTTGGCGACGCGGGTCTTGAGCGCCTTGGCGGTGATGGTGAAGCGGGCATGCCGGCCGGCGAGCTGGGCTGAGCCGTAGTCGCCGGGGAACACCACGTCGATGTCGCGCGATTCGCCCGGCGACATGCCGTCCATCTGCTCGGTGAAGCCGGGGATGAAGCCCTGGCCGCCGACCTCGATCGGCATGTCCGAGGCGGTGCCGCCGGCGAAGATGCGCGCCTCGGGCTCCTCGCTGCCGGCGAAGACCCGGGCCGGGCCGACGCGCAGCGTGACGTCCACCGCACCGGCGGGGAACACGACGACGAAGGTCGGCAGCGCCTGCACCGGCGCGTCGCCGCTGGCGAGCGTCAGCGTCATCCGGTCGCCATCCGCGCCCATCGTCGCGGCGACGCGCTGGTGGATGTCGTTGCCGCCATACATCTCGTTGAAGCCGAGCTTCGGCTCGGCGCCGGCCGGCAGGGCGCCTTCGGCGACGCGCACGGCGGTCAGCAGCGTCAGCGTGTCGCCGCCCTTCACCGACAGCTCATCGGCGGGGGCGAATTGCAGCCGCAGGATCGCCTTCTCGGTCGGCGCGCCGGTCATCTTCAGGTCGAAATAGGGGCGGCCGGCCTCGCTGCCGATCGCCGTGACCTCGTGATCGAGCGGCCCGACCTTCTCGATGTTCCAGCCGGTCGGCAGGCTGCCCGGATTGCCCGGCACGGCGCCGAGGCCCGGGCCGTTCTTCAGCAGGTCGGCGGGCAGCCGGCCAGTGAAGTCGCTGACCAGGATGTCGCCCTTGCCGGCCGCGCGGGGCTCGGCATCGGCGAGGTCGCCGTTGCGCTCGGCGATGTTTGCGAGCGCCTTGTCCACCGCCTCATCCGCCGGCTCGGCCTTCAGGCGCTCCAGCTCGATGGCGTTGAAATCGGGCATCGGCACCTCGGGCAGCACCTCGAGGTCCATGCGGTATTCGAGGTCGGCGCCCTCGGCGAAGTTCGTCAGCTCGATCTTCGGCTGCATCGCCGGCTTCAGGCCGCGGTCGGTCACCACCTGGCGCGAGGTGTCGGTGACGGACTGCTCCAGCACCTCCCCCAGCACGGCGGAGCCGTAGCGCTGCTTGACCACCGACATCGGCACCTTGCCGGGCCGGAAGCCGGGCATGGTGACGGTCTTGGCGATCTCGGCGAGCCGCTTGTCGCGCGAGGCGGCAATGGCCGCGGCGGTGACGGTGACGGAATAGGCGCGCTTCAGCCCGTCATTCGCGAGCTCGGTGACCTGCATCGAGGGACGTCCATCCAAAAGGCTAGAGAGAACCAGCGGCGCCATTTGGTGCGGGCGAAGGGAGTCGAACCCCCACGGCTTGCGCCACTGGAACCTAAATCCAGCGTGTCTACCAGTTCCACCACGCCCGCCCACGGAGGCGCCGCGTAGCGGAGAGGCGCGGGGTTTAGCGCAAGGCGGCCGGGTTTCCAAGGCGGCTTGATCGGAAGCCGCCCCGGAAGGCCGGATCAATCGGCGTAGGCGGCTTCGCGCACCAGATTGGCGATGGGGCCGGAGCCGATGATCGCGGTCTGCGTCATGACCACGCCCACGATCCGGTTGGTGGGATCCACCCAGAACTGGGTGCCGTAGATCCCGCCCCAGCCCCACGACCCCGCCGGCAGGCGCGACCGTGCCGCTGCCGGATCGACCAGCACGCCGGCACCGAGGCCATGGCCCCAGCCCGGCCCGCGCAGCGTCGCCAGGTTGCCGGTCGCGTTCTCCCCAACGAGGCGCGCCGTCTCGGGCCGCAGGATCCGGACGCCGTCGATCTCGCCGCCACGGGCGAGCATGGTCAGGAAGCGGGCATAGTCGCCGATGTTGCCGACCATGCCGCCGCCGCCGGAATGGTAGCCGGACGCGCCCCAGGCCCGCGCGGGATCAAGCAGCGCGGTGCCGCCCGTGGCCGGGAAAGCCACTTCCATCGCCGTCGGCACGGGCGCCACGCCCAGGGCCAGGGCGAGCTGCGCCTGGGCCGGCCGGGTCACCGGAACGAAGCGCTCGGCCTGGGCCGCGGGCACGCTGAAGCCGAAGGAGGCGAGGTTGAGCGGGCGGGCGATGCGCTCGGCCACGAAGGCGCCGAGGGTGCCGCCGGTGACGCGCTCGATCACCCAGCCCAGCACGTCCGTCGCCAGGGAGTAGTGGAACTCGCTGCCCGGCTGGTGGCGCAGCGGCACCGAGGCCAGCCGCCGCGCGGCCTCCTCCGAGGACAGCGTGGTCCCAAGGCCGTCGGTCACGCCCGCATCGCGATAGGCGGCGATCAGGCCCGGCGAGTTCATGAAGTTGTAGGAGAAGCCCGCCGTATGGGTCATCAGGTCGCGGATGGTGGGCGCGCGCGCCGGCGCCGCGAGGCTGCCATCCGCCTGACGGACGCGGAGGTCGGCAAAGGCAGGCAGGTGCCGCGCGACGGGATCGTCGAGGTTCAGCCGGCCTTCCTCGACCAGGATCAACGCCGCGGTCGAGGTGATGACCTTGCTCATGGAGGCGAGGCGGAACATGTCCGTCATGGCGATCGGCGTGCTGCCGCCCGGCTCCCGCACGCCATGCGCGCGCTGATAGATCGGCTGGCCATCCTGCAGGATGAGGGCGAGGACCCCCGGGGTGGAGTTGCCTTCCACCAATTGGCGCATGGCCGCGTCCACGGCGGCGGTGCGGTTTTCCGGCATGCGGGCAGCCAGCGGGCTGGCGACCAGCCCGGCCAGGGCAAGGCCGAGCAGGATACGGCGGGTGGGCATGGACTTCCTCCAATGGCGTGGAACGCCGGGTTGCCCCCGGCCTGACGGGAAGCGTTGCACAGCTTCGCCAGCCCTGGTTGAGCGAAATTCCGTGATGCACGCAGCGGCTCGCGCGTCTGGCAGCGAAGCCCGCCGATGATCCCGGTCGTGCGGCCCTACGGCGGGTTCCCGCAATCCGCAGCGCGGCGCCGCAGGAAATCCCGTTCCCGCGCATTCCGCGTCAGCCCGGCGGCCGCCATGAATGCCGCCCGCGCCTCCTCGCGGCGGCCAAGGCGGAACAGGGTATCGCCGATCGCCGCCGGCAGCGGCGCGTAGCCGTTCAGGGCGCCCTCCCCCTCGATCTCCCGCAGCAGCCGCAGGCCCATCGCGGCGCCGAAGGCCATGCCATAGGCAATGGCGCGGTTCAGCGCCACAACCGGCGACGGAATCGCCACCAGCAGCCGGTCATACAGGCCAGCGATGCGCGGCCAGTCGGTCGCCTCCGCGGTCGGTGCGCGGGCATGGCAGGCGGCGAGCGCGGCCTGTAACGCATAGGGTTCGTCCGAACCGCCCAGGGCCTCCGCCCGCGCCATTGCCACCAGGCCGTGGCGGATGCGCGTGCGGTCCCAACGGCGGCGATCCTGCGCCGGCAGAGGCACCAGCGCGCCATCGGCACCGATCCGGGCCGCGAGGCGGGAGGCCTGCAATTCCATCAGCGCCAGAAGCCCGTGGACCTCCGGCTCCTCCGGCATCGCAGCGGCCAGGATGCGACCGAGCCGGCACGCTTCCGCGCACAGGTCCGGCCGCGTCAGCGCCTCGCCGGCCGTCGCGGCATAGCCCTCGTTGAAGATCAGGTAGAGCACCTCGAGCACCGAGGCGAGGCGCGCTGTCCGCGCAGCCCCGCGCGGCACCTCATAGGTGACACCGGCCTCGGCGATGCTGCGCTTGGCGCGGGTGATGCGCTGCGCGATCGCCGGCTCGTTCGACAGGAAGGCGCGGGCGATCTCTCCGACTGTCAGCCCGCCCACCAGGCGCAGCGTCAGCGCGGCGCGGGCATCCGGCGCCAGCACCGGGTGGCAGGCGGTGAAGATCAACGTCAGCACCTCATCGCCGATCCCGTCGTCCAGTGCAGCGTCGAGCGCCTCAACAATCCCGTCCTGCGCCGCCTCGCTCTCCCGCCCGATCTCCGCATGGCGGCGGTCGAGCATGCGATCACGGCGGAAGCGGTCGATGGCGCGGCGCTTCGCCGCTTCCATCAGCCAGGCGCCAGGCCGTTCCGGCACGCCGCTGCGCGGCCAATCGGCCAGCGCCGCCGCCATCGCGTCCTGCGCCAGGTCCTCAGCGACATCGAGGTTCCGCACCAGGCGCAGCAGGCCGCCGATCAGCGCCGCACGCTCGATGCGGAAGACCGCCTCGACTGCCGCCGCCGCCGCGGCGTCCCGCTGCCCCGGCGGCGGCACGGGTCAGTTCCCGCCGGTCTGGCGGCGAAGGCGATCCAACTGCTCCGCCATGCCCTTCTCGATAGCCGCCTCGAAGTCGCTGGCTTCATAGACCGGACGGATCTCGATCTCGCTCGGGCCGGGCATCGGGTTGGGGCAGCGCTTCACCCATTCGACCGCCTCGGCCATGTCGCGCACCTCCCACAGCCAGAAGCCGGCGACGAGTTCCCGCGTCTCGGCGAAGGGGCCGTCCATGACGCTGCGGTTCGGTCCATCGAAGCCCACGCGCTTGCCCTTGGAGGATGGTTGCAGCCCCTCCCCCGCCAGCATCACGCCGGCCTTGGCCAACTCGTCGTTGAACTTGCTCATCGCCTCGAACAACTCGACCGTCGGCGGTGCCCCGGCCTCGCTGTCCACCGTCGCCTTCACCATCACCATCACGCGCATCGTTCCGTCTCCATGCTTGCGGGACGCCCCAGCGGCCGTCCTGACCCTACGACGAACGGGGGCGGGCTGAATCGACAGGAGTGGGTGAAAAAAGTTGCGGCGGCCGGATGCCCGTCCGCCATGCGCGCCGTGCTTGACCTGGCCGGGCCGGCTGCCCACCCTTGTCTGCAAGGGGCCATTCGCGATCGCCCCGTGAGGCTTCGGCCCGAGCATCGCGTCACGCAGCGGCGCCGCGCGCCGTCGGGGGACGCTCATGCCCAGTTCCGCCAGCGACCAATCCGCCCCAGCCTTCGGACAGGCCGCCACCCTGCCGGACATCGCCAATGCCGCCCGGCGTTCCATGCGCAGCATCATGCTCGCGCGCGGCCTGCGGGATTTCGGCGACGGCCTGATCGCGGTGCTGCTACCGGCCTTTCTGCTGGCGCTCGGCTTCGGTGCGGCGGAGATCGGCGCGGTGGCGACGGTCGCGCTGCTCGGCTCGGCGCTGATGACGCTCGGTGTCGGGATGCTGGGCGGGCGGGTGGATGTGCGAAGGCTGCTGCTGGCGGCCGCCCTGCTGATGGCCGCGACGGGGCTGGGCTTCGCCATGGCGGCCGGCCTTGCGGCGATCCTCGCTCTGGCCCTGTTCGGCACGATCAACCCCTCGGCCGGCAGCGTGAGCGTTTTCGCGCCGCTGGAGCAGTCGGCGCTGACCCATGCGACACCTGACGCCGACCGCACCGCGATCTTCGCGCGCTACAGCCTGGTCGGTGCACTGGCCGCCGCTGCCGGCGCGCTGACGGCAGGGCTGACCGATGTGCTGGGCGCGATGGGCCTGCCGGAGACGCTGGCCCTGCGCTCGCCCTTCTTCCTCTACGCCGCGCTCGGCCTCGCCTGTTGGGCGGCCTATCGGGCCATGCCGCGGCAGGAAGCGAGTGTGGCTGGCGCGGCCCACGCACCACTCGGGCCGTCGCGCCGGATCGTATTGCGCCTCGCGGCACTGTTCAGCGTCGATGCCTTCGCCGGCGGGCTCGCCGTGCAGTCGCTGCTGGCGCTGTGGCTGTTCGAGCGCTTCGACCTGTCCCTGGCGCAGGCCGGGCTGTTCTTCTTCTGGACGGGCGTGCTCTCCGCTTTCTCCTTCCCGGTCGCGGCCTGGCTCTCGCGGCGCATCGGGCTCGTGAACACCATGGTGTTCACGCATATCCCCTCCAGCCTCTGCCTGATTGCCGCGATGCTGGCCCCGGACCTGTGGTGGGCGCTGGGGCTGTTGCTGCTGCGCGCGGGGCTGTCGCAGATGGATGTGCCGACGCGGACGTCCTACGTCATGGCCGTGGTCACCCCGGCCGAGCGCACCGCGGCGGCCAGTGTCACGGCGGTGCCGCGCAGCCTCGCTTCCGCGGCCGGGCCGGCGATCGCCGGGGCCATCATTGCCATGGGCTATCCGACGGCGCCGTTCATCCTCTGCGGCGTGCTGAAGATCGCTTACGACCTGGCCCTGCTGCGCGCCTTCGGCCGGATGAAGCCGCCAGAGGAGCGGTAGGGCGGGCGTCAGCCCAGCAGCGCCTCCGCGCAGGCATCAAGGATCGCGTCGCTGTCGAGCCCGTATTCCCGGTAGAGATCCGGGATGTCGCCGGCCTGCCCGAAGCGGTCCACGCCGAGCGGTACCACCCGGTTGCCCTTCACCGCGCCCATCCAGGCATGGGCGGCCGGATGCCCGTCCAGCACGCTGACCAGCGCCGCCCCGGGCGCGAGCGGCGCCAGGATGCGTTCAATATGCGAGACCTGCCGAACGCCGCCGCGCACCCCGCGCCGCGCCGCGAGCCATTCCGCATGCAGCCGGTCCGGGCTGGTGATCGCGAGCAGCCCGGCGCCGGGTTCCTCGGACCGCAATTCCTCGAATGCGGCCGCCGCCTCGGGCGCGATCGAACCCTGATAGGCGATGGCGATGCGCGCGCCCTCCGCCGGCGGCACCACCCAATGCGCCCCGGCGATCACCGCCGCCGGGTCCAGCGCGCGCGCCGGCTGTTCCAGCCCGCGCGTGGACAGCCGCAACCACACGGCGGACCCATCCGGCTTCTGCATGTGGTCGAATGCATGGCGCAGCAGGATGGCGAGTTCATCGGCATGCGCCGGCTCGAAGCTCGCGAGCCGGTCGGCGGCCATGCCGATCAACGGCGTGTTGACCGATTGGTGCTGCCCGCCTTCCGGCGCCAGCGTCAGGCCCGATGGCGTGGAAACCAGCAGAAACCGCGCATCCTGGTAGCAGGCGTAGATCAGCGCATCGAGGCCGCGATTGACGAAGGGGTCATAGACCGTGCCGATCGGCAGCAACCGCGCGCCATAGAGCCGATCCGCCAACCCCAGCCCCGCCAGCACCAGGAACAGGTTCTGCTCGGCGATACCGAGTTCGACATGCTGGCCCTCCGGCGACATGCCCCAACGTTGCGCGGAGGCGAGCTTCGCGTCGCGAAACACGTCGTTCTTCTTGTGCCGGTCGAAGATACCGCGCCGGTTCACCCAGGGGCCGAGATTGGTGGACACCGTCACATCCGGGCTGGTGGTGACGATGCGCTTCGCGAGATCGGCGAATTCGCCCTGCCCACGCCCGATCTCGGCGAGGATATCGCCGAAGGCGGCCTGGGTGGATTGCTTGCGCCCCTCCCCCACGCGCGGCGGCGCGAAGACGGCGGGAACATGGATCGCCGGCGAGGTCAGGCTGCGGCCGGTCGGCGTCAACGGTTCCGCGAAGGGCACCGAGGCGAGGAAGGCGCGCAATTCCGCTTCGGGAATCCCAAGGCCCTCGAACAGGTCCCACTCATGGCCGGGGCGGATCGCCATCGATTCCCGGAAGCTGCCCATCTGCTCCTTGGTCATCAGGCCGGAATGGTTGTCCTTGTGACCGGCAAAGGGCAGGCCCATGCCCTTGACGGTATAGGCGATGAAGCAGGTCGGCTGGTCGCCCTCGGCATCCTGGGTGCGGAAGGCCTCGGTCAGCGTCTCGATGTCGTGGCCGCCGAGGTTGTTCATCAGCGCGGCGAGCTCATCATCGGTCAGCGGGTCGATGATGGCGCGGATGCCTTCGACACGGCCGAGTTCGGCGAGCAGCGCGGAGCGCCAGGCGGCACCGCCCTGGAAGGTCAGCGCGGCGTAGAGGCTGTTTGGGCAATCATCGATCCAGCGGCGCAGATGCTCGCCATCCGGCCGCGCGAAGGCGGCTTCCAGCTTGCGGCCGTATTTGATGGTGACGACGTTCCAGCCCATGTCGCGGAACAGGCCCTCGATGCGGCCGAACAGCCGGTCCGGCACCACGGAATCGAGCGACTGGCGGTTGTAGTCCACCACCCACCAGACATTGCGGATGTCGTGCTTCCAGCCTTCGAGCAGGGCCTCGTAGATATTGCCCTCATCCAGTTCGGCATCGCCCACCACGGCGACATGGCGCCCCGGCGGGACGCCCTCCGGCGCCAGGTTGTGCAGGTGGACGTAGTCCTGCACCAATGAGCCGAAGGAGGCGAGCGCCACGCCCAACCCGACCGAGCCGGTGGAGAAATCCACCTCCCCGCCATCCTTCACCCGCGACGGATAGGGCTGGATGCCGTGGAACTGGCGCAGCGTGGCCAGCTTCTCCCGCTCCTGCCGGCCGAACAGGTAGTTGATGGCATGGAAGACCGGCCCGGCATGGGGCTTCACCGCGACACGGTCGGCCGGGCGCAGGATCGAGAAATACAGCGCGGCGAGGATCGACACCGACGACGCGCAGGATGCCTGGTGCCCGCCGACCTTCAGCCCATCCCGGTTCGGGCGGATGTGGTTGGCGTGGTGGATCATCCAGGCCGAAAGCCACAGCAGCTTGCGTTCGATGGCGTGCAGGATCTCGACGCGGCGCGCCGCGTCCGGCGTCGGCGACCGCTCGGCTTTTCCCTGCACATTCATGTCCGGACGCTCCCGTGGATTCAGGAGCGGACTATGGGGTCTCCCGAGGGCTGGGAGAAGCCGGGGGGCTCAGCGCCGCCGGCGGCGCGACGGTGCGGCCGGATCCGCTGCGCGGGCCTCGGCCGGGCGGTGCGTCGCGCGCAGCAGGATCGCCGCCAGGGTTGCAAGCATCAGCAGGAACTCGGTCATGGCGGCTGTCCGTCCAAGCGGGCCTCGGTGCCATGGACGATGGCCCCTCGGCGGCCTGCCTTCCGTGCGGCAGGTCACGCACCGGGGCCGCCTGCCATCTTGTTGTGCAACGCCGCAAAATGCTTGCGGGCCGCAGCCACGCGGCGCGACACTGCGGCATCGAGGAAGAGCCAATCGGCGGCATCCACCACCGCGCCAGGCCACACCGGCCCGGCGCCCAGCAGGAGGGCCACGGCATGCTCGATGCACCGCAGGTGAATCTGTTCTCTCACGTCAAGGAAGGCGACACGCCCTGGCGGACCGATGGGTTGCGGGCCTTCTTCGCCTATCGCGACCTTGGCATCGCCGCCGCGACAGGCGGGCGGGTGATCGCCCATCTGGTGCGCGCCAACGAAGCGCCGGAAGCCGGCACCGGCTGGCACACCCACCAGGCCGAGTTCCACATCGTGCTCATGCTCAAGGGCTGGGCGAAGTTCATGTACGAGGACAAGGTCACGCTGGTGGAAGCGGGCGACTGCGTGCATCAGCGCCCGGGCATCGTGCACTACCTCTACGACTACTCGCCCGACATGGAGTACCTGGAGGTCGTCGGACCGGCCGACTTCGGCACGCAGGACGCCGAGGGCCCCTGCGCGGTCCCCTCCCCGGTTCCCTGGCCACCGGGCACGAAGCCGGGCTGAACGCGCGCGGTGGGCCGGCGGCAGACCGGGCGTGGCTGCTCAGAACTCGACCTCGAGTTCGGCGATCTCCTCCGGCTCGGCCAGCGCCTCGCGCGTCCATTCGACGAGGTCCGGCCAGGCCAGCACATGGCGCGCATAGGCCGCCGCCCGCGCGCCGAGCGTGACGTCATAGGTGCGGAAGCGCGTCGCAACCGGCGCGTACATCGCATCCGCGATGGTCGGCGCCGCGCCGAACAGCCAGGGGCCGCCACTGCGGGCGAGGCAATCGTCCCAGATGGCTTCGATCGCCTCGATGTCCGCGCGCGGCCCGGACCAGATGGCGAAGCCCGGCCGCTGCGCCTTGAGGTTCATCGGCAAGGAGGACCGCAGCGCGGCGAAGCCCGAATGCATCTCCCCCGAGATCGAGCGGCACAGCGCGCGGGCGTGACGCTCCGCCGGCAGCATGCCAGCACCGGGGCGAATCTCGTTCAGGTACTCGGCGATCGCCAGCACGTCCCAGATCCGCACCCCGTCATGCACCAAACACGGGTATCGGATGGAGGAGGAACGCAGCAGCAGCTCCTCCCGCGCCACGGGATCATCGGGCGAGATGGTCTCCGCCACGAAATCCAACCCCGACAGGCGCGCCAGCAGGAAGCCGCGCAACGACCAGGAGGAATAGTTGCGGCTGGTGATCAGAAGGGTCGCCTGGGCCATGCCGCGCTCCGTGCACCGGGTGTTGCTGCGATGCGAATTCGCGGTGCAACATTAATACCATGCACGAAGGGCGGGCCAGCCATTCGGCATCAGGGCGGCTTCGAACAATGATCTACGCGTTCTACGACAGCCACGCGCGGGCGCTCGCACCGTTCCGCGGCCAGGCGGAATGGTTCGCGGGCATGATGCGCGGCGTGGGTGGCGATGGATCGCCGACACTGCGGCGCATGATGGCCAGCCTCGACCTGTTCTCCAGCGTGCGGACGACGCATGCGCGCCCGGCATTCGGGTTCGACCGCACGATCATGGGCAACCGGGAGGTGGCGGTAGAGGAGGAGGCGGTGCTGACCACCCCCTTCGGCACGCTGCTGCGCTTCCGCAAGGACACGCCCGTCCGCCAGCCGCCGTTGCTGCTGGTCGCGCCGATGTCCGGCCATTTCGCGACGTTGCTGCGCAACACCGCCGAGACGCTGCTGCCCGATTTCGACCTGCACGTGACCGACTGGCACAATGGCCGCGACGTGCCGCGTTCGGCCGGAAACTTCGGCTTCGACGACTTCGTCGAGCATGTGATGACCTTCATCCGCGCCATGGGCCAGGGCGTGCATGTCCTCGCCGTCTGCCAGCCCTCGGTCGCGGTGCTGGCGGCCGCGGCGCTGATGCATGAGGACCGCGACCCGCTCCGCCCGCGTTCCCTGACGCTGATGGCCGGGCCGATCGACACGCGGCAGAACCCGACGCGGGTGAACCGCCTTGCCGCAGGCAAGCCGATCGCCTGGTTCGAGCGGCACATGATCTCGACCGTGCCGATGGGCAGCCGCGGTGCCGGGCGGCGCGTCTATCCTGGCGTCACGCAGCTGACGGCGTTCATGTCGCTCAACATCGCGCGCCACATCGCCGCCCATGAGGCCTATTGGCGCAACCTCGCCACCGGCGACTTCGATGCCGCCGAGGCGCATCGCCGCTTCTACGACGAGTATTTCGCGGTGATGGACCTGCCGGCGGAATTCTACCTCGAGACGGTGGAGCGCGTGTTCCAGACCCACGACCTGCCGACCGGCGCGCTGACTTGGCGCGGCCGCCCGGTGCAGCCGCGCGCAATCCGGCGGATGGGACTGATGACGGTGGAAGGCGAGAAGGACGACATCTGCGGCATCGGCCAGACCATGGCGGCGCTCGATCTGTGTTCGGGCCTGCCGACCACGATGCGCAGCCACCATCTGCAGACCGGCGTCGGGCACTACGGCGTCTTCGCCGGCAAGCGCTGGCAGAACGAGATCTACCCGCGGGTGCGGGCGATGATGCAGGGGTATCAGTAGGAGTCTTTTTTGACCTCAAGCGCCGGCGCGCACGTGCGTGCGCTTGGCTTGCGCGCCCTGCAGTGTTGCGTTGTGCGCGGCTGACGGTCTGGGCGCGGTCGCGCTTTGCGCTCCCGGCCCGATGCCGTGCATCGAGCCGAAGTTGGGCGTGGTAATGCGCGACGGGCCGGAGGCTACCCCCGCGCCAGCTTGCGCAGCGTGGTCGAGACGGCGCGTCGCCCCTCGCCCACATAGAGCTCGTGGTTCTCCTCGATCCGCTCGGGATCGTAGAGGTAGTTCACCATCATCCCGACCGACTGCCGGTGCCCGTTCTCCGACGTATCGGCCCGCCAGTTGAGCCGTTCGGTCCGCGCCCCGTTGGATAGGTGGAAATGCGCCACCGGGTCGCGCGCACGGCCGGCCCGGCCCGGCGCATCCTCCCGCACCAGATAGCGGGCGCACAGCCGTGCCAGGATCGGTTCCAGCGCCCGCTGCGCTTCCTCAACGCGCAGCACGCCGCGCCGGGCGATCAGGGCACGTAGGATCGCCTCCTCCGATGCCTCGGCCGGCACCGTCTCAGGCAGCAATTCGGCGATGCCGCGCAGCGTCTTGCGTTCCTCCTCGGTCAGCGGGCTGTCGTCACCCGCCAGCACGGTATCAAGCCAGCGCCGGAACCCCGGGATGGGCGACAGCGTGCAGAACGCCTTGATGTTGCGGAACTCGTCAGCCAGCAGCCCGACCACGCGCTTGATCAGGAAATTGCCGAAGGAGATCCCATCCAGCCCGCGCTGGCAGTTGTTGATCGAATAGAAGACGGCGGTATCCGCCTTGGCCGTGTCGAGCACCGGCGCCTTCTGGTCGAGCAGCCGTTGCACGCTGTCGGCCATGCCCTGCACCAGCGCCACCTCGACGAAGATCAGCGGTTCGTCTGGCATGCGCGGATGGAAGAAGGCATAGCAGCGCCGGTCGGATTCCAGCCGGTTCTTGAGGTCACGCCAGCCGCGGATGCGGTGCACCGCCTCATATTCCACGAGCCGTTCGAGCTGCACCGCCGGGGACCGCCAGTCCATTCGCCGCAATTCGAGGAAGCCGACGTCGAACCAGCCGGCGAGCAGAGCCTTGAGATCCGTCTCCAGCGCCTGCAGCAGCTTGTCGCCGTCGCGCCGGGCGATGAGCTCGGCGCGCATGTCCACCAGGAACTTCACCCCGTCAGGGATGGCGGCGAAGGCCGTCAGCAACTGGATGCGCGGCGGTTCCAGCGCACGGCGCAGCCGCGCGGTGGCGACGGCGCGCTCGGCCGGATCGGCGGCGGCGCCCACTGCCTCCATGGCGCGGGCGACGGCGGCCGGGTCGGAATCGAAGGCGGCGAGTGCCCTCAGGAAATCGAGCCGCCCCGCCTCATCGAGGGTGCGATAGGCCTCGGCCAGGCTGGCCGCGCGGTTGCGCGCCGAAACCTCGCCACCACGGGCGCCAAGCGCATCGCGCAGGCGGGCGGCAACATCCCCCGCTTCCCCATTCGCACCGACCACCGAGGCCACGTCGCGCCACAGCGATGAGACACGGCGCAACGCCCGATCAAGCAATCCGGCCTGGACAGCGACTTCCGACATGCCTCACCCCGTTCGCGACGGATTGAAACCTACGGAAACACAAGTTGAAAATCCAGTGGCGTGGCATGGGCCGTAGTCGCCATGCCGGAACGATGAAGGGCGCTGCCGCGGCCGCGACAACGCCCCCTCTTGCAGATCCCGGCCGGTGGCCCGGCCGTCGCAATCGACCGGTCAGGCCTTGCCGATGCCCAGCAGCGCGGCGCGGACGCTCGACACCACGCTGGACGCCTCGGTCTCCACACCCGAGGCCACGACCTGGGCGGAAGCCGCCGTCGCCGGGCTGCGCATCACCACATCGGCCACGGCGGCCTCCGCGATGGCGGCAACCTGGGTGGCACCGGCCGGCGCGGCCGCGGCCGCGGGGCCGGGCAGCGGAATGGCGGAGGCGACCGGGGCGGGCTGCGCCGCTGCCGACGCCGGGGCGGCCATCGGGGGCGGCGTATAGACCGGGGCCGGAGCAGGGGCCGGGGCGGTGGCGAAATGGATCACCTCGCCGCCCGCGCGGTCCGGTTCGCCGGTCACGGGCATGTCCAGCCCGGCCGCAACCGAAGGCTGCACATCATACAGCGCAAGCAGCCGCCGAATGGCCTCGAGCCGCTGGAACGGCTTCGACGCGCGAAGCTCCGCGACGATCGACCGCTCCTCATGGTGGAGCACGGAAACAAGGCTGTTGCTCATGATACCCTCGCCATCCCCTGGATGCCTCCAGCCTACCTCTAAAGAATTAGAAAATTCAACGCTCTGTCCGTTTTTATCGCCCAATTCGCGCTAACGCAGCATCTTGTAGGCACACGGTTGCGTTACCACCCATATCTTGTCGCGTTTAGTTGATTCACGCATTCGTGACCCGCATGGCGCAAGCCCGCGCCGCCACATACACGCATCGCGTTCAACCCTGTGGTCGCCGCGACACGGCACTTGCAAGCGATAATGGAAGTTGCGCTGGAAGATCTTCCGCCAATAGCCCGTATCCACAGCGAAAACCGGCATCGCCATGCAACCAGGCCGCGGCGGCCGCGGCCTCGAATGGCGGCATGCCGCCGGCGAGCAGCGCCGCCACGAGTCCCGCCAGCACGTCCCCCGTCCCGCCGGTCGCGAGCCAGGCTGGTGCGTGCCGGTTGATCGCCACGCGCCCGTCCGGGGCGGCGATGACGGTGTCCGGTCCCTTCAGCAGCACCACCGCCCGGGTCAGCGCCGCGGCGCGTCGCGCCGCCCCCAGCCGGTCGCCGCCCGGCGTGCCGAACAGGCGCGCGAACTCCCCCTCATGCGGGGTCAACACCGCGCTGCCGCGCAGGCGCTCCGGCCGGCCCGCCGCGGCGGCCAGCACCCCGGCATCGGCCACCACCTGACGCCCCGCCGCCAGCGCCGTGGCCAGCGCATCGAGCGCCGCATCATCCACGGGCAGCCCCGGTCCGATCACCCAAACCGCGCGCCGCGGATCGTCCAGCAGCGCCGCGATCGGCGCCTCGCTGACGATGACGCCGGGATCGCCGCCGCGCAGCACGTCGCCGGTCGCGCGATCCGGCGCGAGCAGCGTCACCAGCCCTGCCCCGCCGCGTCGCGCGCCGGCCGCCGCCAGGCGCGCCGCGCCGGTCATGCCCGCCCCGGCCAGGATGGTGACGTGGCCCCGGCTGTATTTGTGCGCCGAGGCGCCATGCAGGGGCAGCCGCCACAGGCCGGGCGCGTCTTCCCAGCAGCGCGGGCCGATGTCGCCCAGCACGGCGGCCGGCAGGCCGATATCGGCGAGCAGCAACTCCCCGCACAAGTCACGGCCCGGCATCAGCAGGTGCCCCGGCTTCAGGCGGAAGAAGGTGACCGTCAGCGCCGCCTGCGGCGCATAGCCCCGCACCTGCCCGGTCGCGCCGTCGAGGCCGGAGGGCACATCGACCGCCAGCACCGGCCCGCCGGCGGCGGCAAGGGTCTCCGCCACCAGCCCCTCGACCGGCCGCGCGAGGCCGGCACCGAACACGGCATCGATGACCAGCCCCGCGCGGGCCGCCTCGGCCGGCGCGAAGGGCAGCATGGGCCCGCGCCAGCGCCCCGCGACCGCCGCGGCATCGCTGCCCGCCCGCGGCGGTGCCAGCGCCGCGACGGCCACCGGCCAGCCCGCCTGTTCCAGCAGGCGCGCGGCGACATAGCCATCCCCGCCATTGTTGCCCGGCCCGGCCAGCACGAGCGTCCGGCAGGGCCGGAAGCGGCGCATCGCGGCGCGCGTGACGGCGCGCCCGGCCGCCTCCATCAGCCCCTCGCCGGGTATGCCACGGGCGATCGCCGCGGCATCGGCGCGGCCCATTTCCTCGGGTGTCAGCAGCGCGAGCGGGCCGGCATCAGGTTCCATCGGGCGAGCATCCCCGCGCGCCTGCCGCGAAACAAGGCATCTGCCCGATGGCGGCAAGGCCCGACCTGCTATGCTTCGTGCAACATCAGGAGTCGCGCATGGCCTTCGTCATAGCCGTCGCGCAGCGCAAGGGCGGTGCGGGGAAATCCACCATCGCCGCCAATCTCGCCACCGCCTTCGCCGAGGAAGGCCGGCGCGTGGCGTTGCTCGACATCGATCCGCAGCATTCGCTGCAACGCTGGGACGCGCTGCGCGGCAATTCCCCCAAGGCGCGCCCGCTGCATTTCGAGGCCCCGTCCGGCTGGCGTGTCCCCGCCGTGCTGGACCGGCTGCGCCGCGACCAGGATGTCGTGCTGCTGGACACCGCGCCGCATGACGACACGGATGCGCGCGTGGCGATCCGCTCGGCCGACCTCGTGCTCGTGCCGCTGCAGCCTTCGGCCGCCGATGTGTGGTCGATGGATGGCACGCTCGACCTCGCCAGGAAGGAAGGGCGGCCGGTGGCGCTGGTGCTCAACCGGGTGCCTGCGGCGGGCAAGCTGCGTGAACAGGTCACCGCGATGATTCAGGAACGCGGCCTGCCGCTGCTCGACCCCACGCTGGGCAACCGGACCGCTTTCGCGCAGGCCTTCATGGCGGGGCTCGGCGCGGTGGAAGCGGCGCCGAAAGGCCCCGCGGCGGCCGAGGCGCGGGCGCTCGCCGCTGCCCTCGCGGCGAAACAGCGGGGCTGAGATGGCCACGCTATCCAATGTAACCCACGTGCCAGACGCCGCGGTCCGGGTGGCCGATGCTGTTCGGCCGACACCGGGGCTTCGGCGGCGGCATCTGCTACGTGCATCGGCTGCAAGGGGCCGGCCTTGCGATGGCCACCATATCGCCGTCGTCGCGCCGCTGCCCTGGCGTTGGATTGGTACCGTGCCGGCGGCCGCCCGGCAGCGGCGGTGCTCGACATGATACGGAAAGGTGTCTCGGTGAACTTGGCTATTGGATTGGCGACGGCGACCGTCGCCACCTGCGGGCGCTTCGACGCATGAGCACGGCACTGCGCGAAGGCATCGCCATCGTCGAGGACGCCGCACCGGAATTCGAGGCGGTGGGCGCGATCCAACGGGGCCTGCATCAGTTCAACCAGGCGATGGGCGGCCCCTATGACCGCGAGCCGGTGACGCTGCTGGTCCAGGATGCCGAGGGCAAGACGCTCGGCGGGTTGCTCGGCCTGACCTTCTGGGGCTGGCTGTTCATCGACTGGCTGTGGTTGAGCCAGGAGATGCGCAGCCAGGGCTACGGCGGCGAATTGCTGAAGCGCGCCGAGGCGATCGCGCGGGATCGCGGCTGCACCAACGCCTATACCGACACCTTCTCCTTCCAGGCGCCGCATTTCTGGGAGAGCAACGGGTATGCGGAATTCGGCCGGCTGGACGGCATGCCAGCGGGGCATGCCCGGGTGTGGTTCAGGAAGGCCCTGTGACCGCGAAGGGGGTCACCGCTTGACCCCCAGCGCCACCTCCCGGTGCCAGATATAGATCCCCGCCGCCACCAGCACCGCCATGCCCAGGAAGTCCCACGCATCGGGCAGTTCCGCCCAGATGAAGGCGCCAAGCGCGGTGGTCCAGACGATGCCCGAATACTCGAAGGGCGCGAGCAGCGTCGTCTCCCCGGTGCGGTAGGCGCTGGTCATCAGCACCTGCGCCAGCGCCGAGATCAGCCCGATCCCCGCCAGCAGCACCCATTCCACCGGCGTGGGCCAGACCCAGACCGGCACCGCCGCGATCCCCGCCAGCACCGCGGCCCCTACGGCGAACCAGAAGACGATGGCGACGGAACTTTCGCCTGCCTCGCCCATCCGGCGGATGGTGATCATCGCCAGCGCCCAGCCGACGGCGCCGAGCAGGCAGAGCGTGACCGCCAGCCCCTCCCCGCGCATTCCCTCGCCGCCCGGGCGGACCATCAGCACGACGCCGAGGAAACCGACCAGCACCGCAAGGCCGCGGCGCCAGCCCACACGCTCGTTCAGCAGGGGCACCGACAGCACCGTGAGGAACAGCGGCATGGTGAAGCCGAGCGCCGTGACCGTCGCGATCGGCAGGTGAACGTATCCGTAGAAGGCGCCGATCATCCCCATCATGCCGAACACCGTGCGCGCCGCATGGCTCATCGGGTTGCGCGTGGCGAGCGCGGCGATACCGCCGCTCGCCAGCACCACCGGCAGCAGCGCGGGCAGCGCGAAGGCGTTGCGGAACAGGATCACTTCCGCGACGGGGATGCGGCCACCGATCGCCTTGGCGCAGGCAGCGGAAAGCGCGAAGGCCAGGCAGGCGCCGAGCAGCACGATGATGCCGCGCCGCCGCGCCCGTGCGCGCGCCTGCTGATCGGGCGACCCCTCGCCTTCGGCGCCAAGCCGCGCCGCGCTGCCGCCCTGAACCATCCTGCCTGACGCTCCCTTCCCGCCGCCCCCGGTGCATGGACGGGCCGGGCGGCCAAGGGTAGGTTTCGCGCCGCATGAGCGCCAGACCTCCCAAGGCGAAGCCCATTCCCGCCCATCCCGGCCTGACGGTTCTCTCGGACGAGGTAGTCTGGGACGGACGCTTTCCGCTGCAGCGCGTCCGCTTTCGCCGCCGCCGCTTCGACGGCACGGAAGGCGGGCTGCAGACCTGGGAGCTGTGGCGCCGCGGCGGGGCGGTGGCGATCCTGCCCTGGGACCCCTGGTCCGACCGTGTCGCGCTGATCGAACAGTTCCGCCTGCCCGCGCTGGCCGCCGGGCTCGACCCCGTGATGGCCGAATGCGCCGCCGGGTTGCTGGAAGATGGCGAGGACCCGATCGATGCCGCGCGCCGCGAACTCGCTGAGGAAACGGGTCTCGCCGCCGACCGGATGGAGCCGCTCGGGCGCTTCATCCTCAGCCAGGGCGGCTGCGACGAGGTGATCACGCTGTTCCTCGCCCGCACCCGCCTGCCAGAACCGGGTCACGCCGGACACCACGGCCTGCATAGCGAGCATGAGGACATTCGCGTGCTGGTGCTGGACGCCGAGCAGGCCATCGCCATGCTGGACGACAACCGCATCGCCAATGCGACCGGTGCGCTGTGCCTCGCGCAGTTCGCCCGCCGTCGTGCGGCGCTGCTGAAGGATTGGAAGGACTGAATGCCGACCGAACTCGCCTATCGCGACGATGCCTATGCGCGGGAGATCACGGCGCGCGTCGTCGCCGCCTCGCCCGAGGGCGTCGTGCTAGATCGTACCGTCTTCTATGCCCGCGCCGGCGGCCAGCCGGGCGATGCCGGAATGCTGCGCTGGGCGGGCGGGGAAATGGCGGTCGGCGAGGCGCTGAAGGGTCCCGACGACACGGTGCTGCATGTACCCGCCACCGGCGCGGCGCTGCCGGAACCGGGTGCCGAGGTGACGGCGCGGCTCGACTGGGATCGTCGCCACACCTTCATGCGCCTGCACACCGCGATGCACCTTCTGTGCAGCCTCATCCCAGGTGCCGGCGTCACCGGCGGGCAGATCGCGGTGGAGAAGGCGCGGCTCGACTTCGACCTGCCGGAACCGCCGACCAAGGAAAGCCTGACCGAGCGGATCAACGCGCTGATCGCGGCCGACCACGCCGTGACGGAACGCTGGATCAGTGATGCGGAACTGGATGCCAATCCCTCGCTGGTGCGCACGCTGTCCGTGCAGCCGCCGCGCGGGTCGGGCCGCGTGCGGCTGGTGCGCATCGGGCCAGAGGACACGCCCGTTGACCTGCAGCCCTGCGGCGGCACCCATGTGCGCGCCACCGGGGAGATTGGGCGCATCGACGTCATCAAGATCGAGAACAAGGGCAAGGCGAACAGGCGCGTGACGCTGGTTCTCGCCGGGGAGTGAAACGCATGGATATGTTGGTTTCCACCGAATGGCTGGCCGGGGAACTCGGCAAGCCGGATCTGGTGGTGTTCGACTGCTCGACCTTCCTGCCGGGTGAACCGGGCAACAAGAAGGACGCGTTCCGCGACGCGCATATCCCTGGCGCGCTGCTGTTCGACATCGACAAGATCGCCGATGACGAGACCGACCTGCCGCACATGGTGCCGACGCCGGCGAAGTTCGCGCGGATGGTGGGCGCGCTCGGCGTGTCCAACGACAAGCGCGTGGTGTTCTACGACCAGCACGGGCTGCGCGGTTCGCCGCGCGGCTGGTGGATGATGCGCCTGTTCGGACACGACAAGGTCGCCGTGCTGGATGGCGGGCTGCCGGCCTGGAAGAAGGAAGGCCGCACGATCGCGACCGGCGAGGCAACTCCGCCCGCGCCCGCGACCTTCGTTCCCGATTTCCGCGCCGGCATGCTGAAGGGCATCGGCGATGTGAAGCGGATCGTCGCCGATGGCTCGGCGCTGATCATCGATGCCCGCGCCAAGGGCCGTTTCGACGGCAACGCGCCGGAACCGCGCGCGGGCCTGCCATCCGGCCACATGCCGGGCGCGGCCAATGTTCCGGTCAGCGAGATCGCCGGCCCCGACGGCCGTGCGAAGGACCCGGCCGCGCTGCGCGCGCTGTTTGCCGCGGCGGGCGCGACGGGCGGCAAGCCTGTCGTCACCTCCTGCGGCTCGGGCGTCACCGCCTGCGTGCTCGCCTTCGGAATGGTGCGCGCCGGCCTGCCCGAACCTGCCGTCTATGACGGCTCCTGGACCGAATGGGCGTCCCGCCCGGAAACCACCAAGGAAAAGACGTCCTGACCATGCCAGACGACCTCGCCAAGGCGCACCGCACCCAGGGTTTCGCCACCCGTATGTCCCATGCCGGCCGCGCCGGCACCCATGTCCATGGCTTCGTGAACCCCGCCGTGCATCGCGGTTCGACCGTGCTGCACCCGGATGCCGAAAGCCGCCGCGCTTTCTCCAAGGACCGCTTCAATCGCGTGATGACCTACGGCACCGCCGGCGGTCCGACGCACTACGCGCTTGAGGACGTGATCTGCGAGATCGAGGGCGGCACGCGCTGCGTCCTCGTCGGCACCGGCCTTGCCGCCGTCACCGTGCCGCTGATGGCGTATCTCAAGACCGGCGATCACTGCCTGATGCCCGACAGCGTCTATGGCCCCGGGCGCAACATCGCCAATGGCCTGATGACCGCCTATGGTATCGAGACGACCTTCTACGACCCGACCATCGACGAGGCCGGCGTGGCCGCGCTCATGCGGCCGAACACCAAGGTCGTCTACACCGAGAGCCCCGGCTCCCACACCTTCGAGCTGCAGGACATCCCCGCCATCGCGCGCGCCGCGCATGCCGGCGGTGCGAAGGTGCTGATGGACAACACCTGGGGCATCCACAACTTCATGCCGTTCAAGCACGGCGTGGACGTGTCGATCCAGGCGCTGACCAAGTATGTCGGCGGGCATTCGGACGTGCTGCTCGGCTCGATCACCACGAACACCGAGGAAGACTACGTGATCGTGCGCACGGCGGCCGGACAGATGGGCCATTTCGCCGCACCCGACGATTGCTGGCTGGCGCTGCGCGGCGCGCGCACCATGCCGGTGCGCCTGAAGCACCAGGAACAGAGCGGCCTTGCCGTCGCCCACTGGTTCGAGAAGCGCCCGGAAGTGCAGCGCGTCCTGCATCCGGGCCTCGCCTCCCACCCGCAGCATGCGCTGTTCAAGCGGGACTTCACCGGGTCGTGCTCGCTGTTCGGCGTGGTGTTCCAGCCGCGCTACACGGAAGCGGAGATCTTCCGCTTCATCGACAGCCTGGCGCTGTTCGGCATCGGCGCGTCCTGGGGTGGGTTCGAAAGCCTCGCGCTGCCGACCACGGGCTTCGTCACGCGCACGGCGACCAGCCCCGACCTCGGCGGGTTCACGGTGCGCATCCATATCGGGCTCGAGGATGTCAACGACCTGATCGCCGATCTGGACCAGGCGCTGGCGACGCTACCGAAGTAAGGAAGATTGGAGGGGCCCTGCCCCTCCAAGCCTCCCCGCCAAAGTGCAGTTCACTTTGGAATGCCATCCATTGGCACCGTGCCTGGCAGGTGCAGCGCCAGGTGACGGCGTTCCAAGGGGCACTGCCCCCTGGTGGGGTGGTCTGGAGGGGCGACGCCCCTCCGGCGTCAGTTCGAACCGCGCGCCTGCCGCTCACCCGACTGCACGCCGCGCTGATACGCCGCGTCCAGCTGCTGCTGCCGCCGTTCCGCCGCCTGGCGTTCGGCGACCTGATGCTGGTTCCACAGATACCCGCCAACCACGCCGACACCCGCGCCGATCAGCGCGCCGACGCCGGCATTCGCGGTGAAGGACCCGATCGCCGCGCCGGCCAGCGCACCGCCGGCGCCGCCAAGCAACACGTCGCGCCCGCCCGGCGTCATCGAATCACCCGAGCAGCCGCCAAGGCCGAGGGCCAGCGCCGCGGGAAGAAGGACCATCTTGCGCATCCTGGGCACTCCGTCTCAGCGCGCACCGCGGCGCGCGGGCGCCTGCGGGCAGGGATAGGTGGCGATGAACCAGCGGGCGAGGCCATCCACGGCCAGCTCGTTCGCATGCTGCGGGTTGGCCTGCGACCACGCCGCGAAGGCGGTGGCCGCCTGCGCCCCGGTCGGTGCGGGGTTGGGCACGCAGAACAGCGGGCGATGGCGCGTGCCGGGCTGTGTCATCGCCGCGTGGTACTGCGCGAAGCCACCGATGAAGCCGCGGCACAGGCCATTCGCCTCGGCGAAGTTCGCCGCGATCGAGGGCGTGGCGCACAGCGCGGCGAGTTCAGCGACGGTCGCGGTGTTCGAACCACGCGCGGCTTGTGGCGTCTGGGCCATGGCCGGCGCCGCGGCGAGTAGCGCCGCTGCCGTGAGTAGAGTCTTGAGGCGCATGTCGGTCCTGTCCTTCCGTCGCGCGATTGGCGTACCGCCCCGAAGCAGGGAATCGGAACGCCGACGCAGTGTCCAACGGGTCGGAAGCGGACGGCAACGGGGCAGAAGGATCTGGCCCGCCAAGGCGACGCGGCGCGGCCGCCGGCCTGTGCCGGAGAGGGACGAGGTCCCTCCCCGCGTGTCACCGCCGCGGCATCGCCGCGACGGTCCCATCGATCACGGCGATCAGCGCTGCCGGCTGCTGCTGATCGCGTAGCCGCTCGCGCCGCCGACACCCGCGCCGATCAGCGCGCCCCAGCCGGCATTGCCCGACAGGGAGCCGAGCGCGGCACCACCGAGCGCGCCGATGCCCGCGCCCGTGGCCGTCGATCGCTGATTCTCGGTCATGCCCGCGCAGCCGGTGAGGCCGACGCCGAGCAGCAGCACGGCCGCGATGCGGACAGGCTTCTTCGTCATCATGGCGTTCTCCTCCCGCTCAGCGGCGCCGCGCGGCGGGTGCCGCCGGGCAGGGATAGGTGTTGGCGGCGAAGCGCAGCACGCCTTCGGCGGCGCGTGTGCCGGAATACTGCTGGTTGGCCGCAGCCCAGGAGACGAACTCCGAGGCCACGCGATCGAGCGTCGGGGCTTGCTCGGGCATGCAGAAGACCGGGCGCTGGGCACGCGGACCGCTGGTGTAGATCGAATGCACCTGTCCGATCGTGACGAGGGCCGCGTAGCACGCCGGGCGCAGTGCCACGGCATTGGCATTGTCCGCCGCCGGGCCGCACAGCCTGGCGAGATCGGCCGTGGTGAACGTGGCTGGCGCGCCACCGGCGGCCTGGCCCTGGGCAAGGGCGGGCGTGGCGGCGAGCGCGCCAGCCAGCGCCAGGGCGATGCCTCCGCGCCGCAGCATCCGAATGGGTGTGAGGGAGAGCATGGTGACTGTCGTCCTCCTTGCCGAGGCCGGGATGGCCCTCGGACTGTCAGGGTCGTGCCACGGCATGGTTACTGGCAAGCAGGACCTGCACAATGACGCAGCGCAAGCCGGCGGGACGGAGGCGGCAGCAGCGGGACGCAGGGCAAAGTGCCGCGCGCGGCTTCACGCCGCCGCGCAGCGCACGCAGGTGCCCTCGATCTCGACCGTCGCCTCGGCCAGGTGGAACCCGGCGCGCCGGGCGGCGGCCTCGATCGCATGGGCCACGCCGTGGTCCGTGATCTCCACCGTCGCGCCGCAGGTCCGGCAGATCAGGAACTGGTGCGGATGGTGGTGGTCATGCGCATGCCCATGCCCGGCATCGGCGCAGCCGATATAGGCGTTCAGCCGCTCCAGCTTGTGGATCAGCCCATGTTCCAGCAGGAAGTCGAGCGCGCGATAGACCGTGGGCGGCGCGGCACCGGGGCGGGAGACCTTCAGCCGGTCGAGCAGCGCATAGGCGCCAACCGGGGCGTCGGCCTCCAGCACCAGTTCCAGCACCTGTCGGCGCAGCGGGGTCAGCGTCGCGCCACGGCGCAGGCAGGCGGCCTCGGCTTCCCGCAGGGCAGTCTCGCGCATCGCGGCCTCGGCCATGTCACCACCTCGCTTCCGGCATCAGCGGATATTATATCATCGGCTGATGACCACCACCGCCCCCGACGCCGCCGCCCGATTGATCGCGGGCATCCGCTTCGACGCCAATGGCCTCGTGCCCTGCATCGCCCAGCAACATGACAGCGGGGAGGTGCTGATGATGGCCTGGATGAATGCCGAGGCGGTCGCCGAGACGCTGACCACCGGGCGCGTCTGCTACTGGTCACGCTCGCGCCAGGCGCTGTGGCGCAAGGGGGAGACCTCAGGGCAGCAGCAGCGGCTGGTGGATCTGCGGGTCGATTGCGACGGCGACACGCTGCTGGCGCTGGTGGACCAGGATGGCGTCGCCTGCCACACCGGCCGGCGCAACTGCTTCTTCCATGCCCTGCGCGATGGCGAGGTCACCGAGATCGCCGCGCCGCTGGTCGATCCGAAGACGCTCTACGGCGCATGAAGCGGGACAAGATCCCCGTCACGGTGCTGACCGGCTTCCTCGGCGCCGGCAAGACGACGCTGCTGAACCGGCTGCTCAAGGCGCCGGAGATGGCCGCGACCGCCGTGCTGATCAACGAATTCGGCGAGATCGGCCTCGATCACCTGCTGGTCGAGCGGCTGGACGACGATGTCGTGCTGCTCAATGCCGGCTGCCTGTGCTGCACCGTGCGCGGGGATCTGGTGCGGGTGCTGCGCGACCTCGCGTCGCGGGCCGAGGCCGGGCAGGAAATCCGCCGCGTGGTGGTCGAGACGACCGGTCTCGCCGACCCCGCGCCGATCCTGCAGACGCTGATGACCGATCCGGTGGTGCTGTCGGCCTTTCGGCTGGATGGCGTGGTCACTCTGGTCGATGCCGTCGTGGGGATGGCCACGCTCGACACGCAGGTCGAGGCGGTGAAGCAGGCGGCGATGGCCGACCGGCTGGTGCTGACCAAGGCGGATATCGCCCCGCCCGAGGCGGTGACGGCACTGGCCGCGCGGCTCGCGGCGCTGAATCCGGTCGCGCCGCTGCTGCGCGCCGAACAGGGCGCGATCGACCCCGCCGCACTGCTGGATGCCGGCGGCTTCGACACGGCGGGGCGAATCCCCGATGTCGCGCGCTGGCTGGCTGCTGAGGCCGGGCACCACCACGACCATCACCACCACCACGACCCCAACCGCCACGATGCGGGAATCGAGGCGATCAGCCTCGAATTCGACGCCCCGCTGCCCTGGGACGGGGTGGCCACCTGGCTCGAGATACTGGCCTTGACGCGCGGCAATTCAATTTTGCGTGTGAAGGGGCTGTTGAACATCGCAGGCGAGGAGCGGCCCGTGGTCGTGCATGGCGTGCAGCATGTCTTCCACCCGCCACTGCGGCTTGCGGCCTGGCCGGACGGGCACGACCGCAGGTCACGGCTGACGCTCGTGCTGCGCAACTTGCCGCGAGCGGTGGTCGAGGAAGGTCTCGCTGCCTTCGTCACCGCGGCACGGGAATCGATGCAAATTCGCACGGATTGACCGCTGCTCCAGTATATCGGCGCGTGGGGCGACTGCGTTACGCTGCCGCCGAAGTCGGAGCGGTGAATGGTGAAGGTGTCTTTCCTGGCGGCGATTGTCGTCATGGCAATGTGCGTCGGCGACGGCCAGGCCCAGACGCGGCCGCAGACTTTCCGCGATTGTTCCAACTGCCCGGAGATGGTGCCGTTGCCCGGCGGCACCTTCACCATGGGCGTGCCGCGCGGGGAGGAGGAACGCGAGGGCGTGCCGGTCGCATCGCGCGGCCGGTCGGAACCGCAGCGGCGCGTCACCATCCCCTCGGGCCTCGCCATGTCGCGCAACGCGGTCACGCTCGGCGAATTCGCTGCCTTCGTCACCGCGACCGGGCATTCCCCCGGCTCGGGCTGCTGGGCCTTCGTGAACACCGGCACGACCTACGAATACCAGGAGAACCCGAGATACGACTGGCGCAACCCCGGATTCCCGCAGAAGGAGGACCATCCGGTCGTCTGCGTGAGCTGGCTGGATGCGCAGGCCTATGTGCGCTGGCTCAGCCAGACCACGGGCAAGCAATACCGGCTGCCAAGCGAGGCGGAATGGGAATTCGCCGCGCGCGCCGGCACCGCCACCGCCCGCTTCTGGGGGGATTCGCCGGCGGCTGCCTGCACCTATGGCAATGTGCTCGACCTGTCGCTGGCCACGGCGCAGAACCTGGATCGCCGGCCGCAATTCGCTTTCCGCTGCAGTGACCGCCATGTCTTCACCGCGCCGGTCGGCAGCTTCCAGCCGAATGCCTTCGGCCTGTACGACATGCTCGGCAATGTCTGGCAGTGGATGAGCGACTGCGTGAACCCGACGCTGGACGGCCAGCCGGCGGATGGTTCGCCGCGCCTGACCGGGGATTGCGACAGCCGGTCGATGCGCGGCGGGTCCTGGGCGCATCTGCCCTGGTATGTGCGCGCGGGCAACCGCGTGCGCGGCACGGCCGCGGACCGCTACAATTTCGCCGGCATCCGCGTGGTGCGCGACAGGTAGCCCCCTTCCCCGCCGCCGGCCCGGCCCCTATGCATCGGGCATGAGTGCCCCACCCCTTCGCTTCGAGACCCTGAGCGGCGACGCGCTGCGCGCCTGGCTGCCGCGCCTCGCGGGGCTGCGCACCGCGGTGTTCCGTGACTGGCCGTATCTCTACGACGGCACGGCCGGCTACGAGGAAACCTACCTCGCCGCCTATGCCGACAGCCCCGGCGCCGCGGTGATCGCCGCGATCGACGGGGATCGCGCGGTTGGTTGCGCCACCTGCCAGCCGATGCTGGAAGCGACGGCGCCGGTGCAGGCGGCCTTCAGCGGGCGCGGCCTCGACCCCGCGCGCTTCTGCTATTTCGGCGAGAGCGTGCTGCTGCCTGAGTATCGCGGCCGCGGTGCCGGCGTGCGCTTCTTCGAGATGCGGGAAGCGCATACACGCTCGCTCGGCCTGCAGGCGGCCGCCTTCTGCGCCGTGACGCGCAACGACAACGACCCGCGCAGGCCGAAGGACTACGTCCCGCTCGATGCCTTCTGGGGCAAGCGCGGCTACACGCGCCGCGCCGACATCTCCGTCATCTTCGAGTGGAAGGAGGTCGACGACGATCGCGACACGCCGCATGCCCTCGGCTTCTGGGTGAAGGACCCGCTGTGAGCGCGCCGCTGCGGCTGGGGCTGCTGCAATACGGCGTCGGGCAGCCCGCATCGGTCGCCGCTTTCGCCCGCGCGCTGGAAGCGCGGCTGGAACAAGGGCGTGCGCAGGCCGACCTGCTGGTGCTGCCGGAATATGCCTGCGTCGAACTGGGTGCGGCGCTTGCCGGCGGTAATGCGGCGGATGAGGCCACCGAACTCGCCGCGATGGTTGCCGCGGGGCCGGACATCCTGGCCGCGATGCGCGATGTCGCGCGGCGGCTCGGCGTCTGGCTGCTGCCAGGCACGCTGCCGTTGCGGCGGGCTGACGGCCGCATCGTCAACCGCGCACCGCTGATCGCGCCTGATGGCCGCATGGCGGTGCAGGAGAAGCGGGCGATGACGCGCTTCGAGACCGAACGCTGGGGCGTGACGCAGGGTGCCGACCCGAATGTGTTCGATACGCCCTGGGGCCGCATCGGCATCTCGGTCTGCTACGACGTGGAATTCCCCAAGCATGTCCGCACGCAGGTCGAAGCAGGCGCCTGGCTGATCCTCGCACCGTCCTGCACGGACACGATGCACGGCTTCAACCGCGTGCGTATCGGCGCGGCGGCACGCGCGATGGAGAACCAGTGCTACGTCGCCATCACCCCGACGGTGGGCGCGGCACCATGGTCCGCGGCGCTCGACGTGAATCGCGGTCACGCGGCGGTGTTCGGCCCGGTCGATCGCGGCTTCCCCGAGGATGGCGTGCTGGCGCGCGGGGCGCTCGACCAGGATCAATGGGTGTTCTGCACGCTCGACCCTGCCCGCATCGCCGCGGTGCGGGAGGATGGCCAGGTCCGTAACCACCGGGACTGGCCGAGGCGCCCCTTCGACGCCCCTGCCCCAGCGGTCTTCGCATGACGCGCATCCATGTGGTGGCCGGAGAGGCCTCCGGCGACGTGCTCGGCGCGCGGCTGATCGCGGCCCTGCGGGCGCGGCGGCCCGATCTGGAATTCTCCGGCATCGGTGGGCCGCGCATGGCCGAACAGGGCGTGCCGAGCCTGTTCGACTATCGCGAACTCGCCCTGATGGGCCTGCTGGAGGTGCTGCCCAAGATTTTCCGGCTGAAGCGGTTGCTGGCCGATGCCGTGGCCGATGTCGCATCGCGCCGGCCGGATGTGCTGGTGACGATCGACAGCCCCGGCTTCACGCTGCGGCTGGCGGAACGCGTGAAGCCGCTCGGCGTCCCGGTGGTGCACTACGTCGCGCCGCAGGTCTGGGCCTGGCGGCCGGGGCGCGTGGCCGAACTGAAGCACAAGGTGGACCGCATCCTCTGCCTGCTGCCCTTCGAACCGATCTTCTTCGAGAATGCAGGCATTCCCGTCACCTTCGTCGGTCATCCCGTGTTGGAAAGCGGCGCGGACCGCGGCGACGCGGCGCGCTTCCGCGCGGCGCACGACCTGACGGAGGCCGATCGCCCCGTCATCGTCATGCCCGGCAGCCGGCGGATGGAAGCGTCCCGCCTGCTGCCGGTCTTCGGCGGCGCGTTGCGGCTCGCGGCGCAACGCCTGCCCAGCTTGCGCCCGGTGCTGCCCGTCGCACCCATCGTCGCCGAGGCGGTGCGCAACGCCGCCGCCGACTGGCCGGCCACGCCCATCCTGATCGAGGGCAACGACGCCAAGCACGATGCCTTCGCCGCCGTCGCGCAATCCGGCGGCGCGGGGCTGATCAAGTCCGGCACCTCCTCGCTGGAGATGGCGGTCGCCGGCATCCCGCATGTCGTCGCCTACCGGCTCAACCCGATCACCGCCGAGATCGCGCGGCGGCTGGTGAAGGTGCCGCATGCCTCGCTGGTGAACCTGCTGGCGGAACGCGAAGTCGTGCCGGAACGCATCCAGGGGCCCTGCACGCCGGAATCGCTCGCCGAGGCGCTGCTGCGCCCGATGCTCGACCCCGCCGTGGCCGCTGCGCAACGTGAAGGCTTCGCCGAGGCGCTGGCGCATCTGCGCGCGCCGGAGGGCCTGCCCTCCGAGGCTGCGGCGGTGGCCGTACTCGGCATGCTGGGTTGAAGGCTGGAGGGGCGTCGCCCCTCCAGACCACCCCACCAAAGGCCAGTGGCCTTTGGAATGCCGTCAATTGGCACAATGCGCGGGCTATGCCGCCTCCGCCCGCAGCCGGCGCGCCGCCGCGACCAGATTCGCCATGGCCGGCTTCACCTCCGCCCAGCCGCGCGTCTTGCAGCCGCAATCGGGGTTCACCCACAGCCTTTCGCGCGGCAGGTGGCGCGCGGCCTGGCGCAGCAGTGCGACCATCTCCTCGGCACCCGGCACGCGCGGGCTGTGGATGTCCCACACCCCCGGCCCGATCGCGTTGGGGTAATCGAAGTCGACAAAGGCGCGCAGCAACTCCATCCGGCTGCGCGCCGTCTCCACCGAGATCACATCCGCATCCATCGCGGCGATGGCACCGATGATGCCGTTGAACTCGGCGTAGCACATGTGGGTGTGGATCTGCGTCGCATCGCCCACGGCGCTGGCGCTGAGCCGGAAGCAGAAGGCCGCCCAGTCGAGATAGGCCGCCTGGTCGGCGCGGCGCAGCGGCAGGCCCTCGCGGAAGGCGGGCTCGTCGATCTGGATGATGGCGATGCCGGCGTCTTCCAGGTCGCGCACCTCCTCCCGCAACGCGAGTGCGATCTGCGTGCAGACCTCGCGGCGGGGAATGTCCTCTCGCACGAAGGCCCAGAACAGCATCGTCACCGGCCCGGTGAGCATGCCCTTCACCGGACGATCGGTGAGCGACTGCGCATGGCGTGCCCAGTGCAGCGTCATCGGCTCGGGGCGGGAGACATCGCCCCAGATGATCGGCGGCGCGACGCAGCGGCTGCCATAGGACTGCACCCAGCCATGCCTGGTGAAGGCGTAGCCCTGCAACTGCTCCCCGAAATACTTGACCATGTCGTTGCGCTCGAACTCGCCATGGACGAGGACATCCACGCCCTCCGCCTCCTGCCAGGCGATCGCCTCCGCGGTCAGTGCTTCCATCCGCGCGGTGTAGTCGGCGCTGCCCAGCACACCGCGCGCGTGGTCGGCGCGCGCCCTGCGGATCTCGGCGGTCTGCGGGAACGATCCGATGCTCGTCACCGGGAAGGGCGGCAGGTTCAGGCGGTGCTGCTGCGCGGCCGCACGCTGCGGATAGGCCGAGACACGCTGCGCCATGCGCGGCGTCACGGCAGCGACCGCCGCGGCGACGCCTGCGTCATGGACGCGCGGATCGGCGCGCCATTCGGCCAGGGCACGGTCGGAGTCCGCCAGCGCGGCGGCGATGACGCCCTCACCCTCATCGAGGCCACGGGCCAGTGCCGCGATCTCCGCAAGCTTCTCCTCCGCGAAGGCGAGGCGGCGCTTCAGCTTGGGATCGAGCGCATCCTCCCGTGCCAGCGTGTGCGGCACGTGAAGCAGCGAGCAGCTCGGCGCGACCAGCAATTGCCGCGTGCCGCGCCGCCCGGCGACGCCGCGCAGCGTCGCGAGCGCCGCGCGCAGATCCGTCCGCCACACATTGCGGCCATCGACGACGCCGAGCGACAGCCAGCGATCCGCCGGCAGCGCATCGAGCGCCGCGTCCAGCCCATCGCGCCCGCGCGTCAGGTCCAGATGCAGCCCATGCACCGGCAACCCGGCGGCAATCGGCAGATTGTCGCGCAGCCCGCCGAAATAGGTCGCGAGCAGCAGCCGCAGCCCCGGCGCGGCATCCGCCAAGCGCCGGAAGGCCGCCGCATAGGCCTCCGCCGCGTCGGCCGGCAGGTCCGTCACCAGGC
Organism: Roseomonas sp. SRI_022; assembly: GCF_057586215.1. Lineage (NCBI taxonomy): Bacteria > Pseudomonadati > Pseudomonadota > Alphaproteobacteria > Acetobacterales > Roseomonadaceae > Roseomonas > Roseomonas sp. SRI_022. The sequence continues at coordinate 93,964 of NZ_JBYCZL010000011.1, read as the reverse complement.
AGGGCTCGTCGATCTGCACCCAGGATGCGCCGGCCTCCGCGATGCCGCGCAGCGCGGCCTCATAGGCCGGCAGCAGGGCGGGCAGCAGCGAGAGCGGTGCGACGCCATCCTCGGTCTTGGACAGCAGCAGGAAGGAGACGGGGCCGAGCAGCACGGGGCGCGTGCGGCAATTCCCGGCCAGACCCTCGACGACGGCCTCGGCCCAGCGGTTGTGCAGCAGGCGGAAGCGCGTGGCGGCCGACAGGCGCGGCACCAGGTAGTGGTAGTTGGTGTCGAACCACTTGGTCATCTCAAGCGCCGGGGCGTCCGGCGCGACGCCGGCCTCACGCTCCGCCGCGTTGCCACGCGCCCCGCGCGCCAGGGCGAACAGCGTCGTGAGGCTCGCCGGCCCCTGCCCGCCCCAGCCGTAGCCCTGCGGGATGGCGCCGAAGGCGAGCGCGGTTTCCAGCACATGGTCGTAGAGCGCGAAATCAGCCGAGGCGACATGGCCGATGCCCGCACCGCGCTGCGTGGCCCGCGCATTGCCACGCAGCACGGCACCGACGGCGTGCAGGCCGCCCTCATCGAGCGTGCCGGTCCAATGGGCCTCAAGCGCGGCCTTCCATTCGCGGCGTGGGCCGATGCGGGGGTAGCCGAGGGTGGCTGCGATGGTCATCGCGTGCGTCTCCGCCCCCGGTGCACCCAGCCCGGCGGCCAAAGGGTGGCGCTGCCCGCGGATGAAGGCGGGTCGGCGGCGCCGGCAGGTTTCCTGGCTTGCGGGTCGCCACCACCGGCCCGCCTTCCCGCACGGTGGACCGTGCAGTGGCCCGCAGTGGCACTGCGGAAGGGCCGGCGGCTCACCGCCGACAGTTGCTGGGGCAGCCGCCGACTGACGGGGGCGATCCCCGCATACGGCGTTCCCTCTTACGCCCGCTCGCGCAGGACCAACGCCTCATAAGGATATCTGTATGTCTTTCTGATGCAAGCGCCGAATTTGCGCTGGCGATCGGATATAATTCCTATTATGCTGTCTCATCGCTGCAGGGTCGTGTCTTCGCGCCGAATCTGGATAGCCTTTCATTCGGACGCCGGCCCGATGCGCGGGTAACATCCATTGCGACACCGCATCGCGGGACCAGGCGCGCCAGGCGGCCCGCCACCACGATGCCGCTGCAGGAGAGATCACGCATGTCCATCGTTACCAGGCGCGGCGTCGTCGCGGCGTCCACGCTTGCGGCTCCGCTGCTCGCTGCCGGTCGGGCCGGGGCGCAGCCATCCGAGATGCCAGCCGCCCACACCAGCGATGCGGCGCAGGTGCTGATGGATGCCTATATCTACGGCTACTCGCTGATCACCACCGAGGTGACGCGGGTGCAGATGTCGAACGTGCCCGAAATGCGTGGGCTGCAAGCCCCGATGGGGCAGTTCATCAATGTGCCCCGCTACCCACCGGCGGACTACCGGGGTGTCTCGGCGCCGAATGCCGACACCCTGTATTCGCTCGCCTGGCTCGACCTCGGCGCGGAACCGATGGTCTTCTCGCATCCCGACATGGGCAACCGCTTCTTTCTGTTCCCCATGTACAGCCTGTGGATGCCGGTCGTGGAATCGCCCGGCACCCGCACCACGGGCGGAAAGGCGGCGAATTTCCTGATCACCGGGCCGGGCTGGTCGGGGCAGGTGCCGGCGGGGATGACGCGGATCAGTTCGCCGACCCGCTACCTCGTCATCCTGGGGCGTACCTTCGCGGATGGCACGGACGCCGACTACGCCGCGGTCAACGCCTTGCAGGCCCAGTACAAGCTGACGCCGCTCTCGGCCTTCGGCAGCAACTACACCTTCCGTGCCCCGCCGGTGGACCCGAACCCCGGCTTCAGCATGACCGACAAGCCGCAATCGGTGATCCTCGGCTTGTCCGCCGAGGACTACTTCACCCGCATGGCGCGGCTGATGGGCGGGGCCGCTCCGCCGGCACCGGAGGATGCGCCGATGCTCGCCCGCATGGCGCAGGTCGGCATCGTGCCGGGCCAGCCCTTCGATGCGTCGAAGCTGCCCGCCGCCGCGCGCGAGAGCCTGCGCGACCTGCCGCAGCGTGCCTTGCGGGCCATCGAGGCCAATCGCGTCGCGATGGGCACGATGGTCAATGGCTGGATCATCACCAAGGGCCTCGGGCGCTATGGCACCGACTACATGAAGCGCGCGCTGGTCGCGGCCTTCGGCTGGCCGGCCAATCTCGAGGACGACGCGGTCTATCCCTACACGACCGTGGACAGCGAGGGACGGACGCTGAACGGGGCGAACCGCTACACCCTGACCTTCCCGGCGGGGCAGACGCCGCCGGTCAACGGCTTCTGGTCGATCACCATGTATGAGATCGACCAGGGCTGGTGGTTCGTGCCCAACCGGCTGAACAAGTTCACTGTCAGCCCGCGCAACAACCTCAAGGCCAATGCCGACGGTTCGACGACGCTGTATTTCCAGCGCGAATCACCCGGTGCGGAGCTGGAGAGCAACTGGCTGCCGGCCCCGGCCGGGGATTTCATCCCGATGCTGCGGATGTATTGGCCCAAGGCGGACGCACCTTCGATCCTCAACGGCACCTGGACACCGCCGCGGGTCCTGAAGGTCGGCTGAAACGCGATCGGGGGTGGCCCGCGCGCCACCCCCGATAAAGCGATAAAAGGGATAAAAACCTAAAAGCCTAAAGTGCCCGCAACCTACGCGTGCATGATGCTGCCGCCATCCTCGATCCAGTTCTGGCCGGTGATGAAGGAGGCGGCGTCCGACAGCAGGAAGCAGATCAGCGGCGCGACTTCGGCCGGCAGCGCGATGCGGCCGAGCGGGATGCGCGCCAGCGTCCGTTCGCGGAACCGTTCGGAGCGCACGGTCTCGGTCATCGGCGTCTCGACCGTGCCGAAACCGACGCTGTTCACCCGGACGCCATAGCGCGCCCATTCCAGCGCGCCGGTCATGGTGATGCCGAAGACGCCCGATTTCGCCGCGGCATAGTTCACCTGCCCAATGGAACCGCGCTTACCGGCAGTGGAGGAGATGTTGACGATCGCGCCCGGGCTGGTCTCGCCGGCGCGCGCGCGGGCGATCATGTGGCGGCCGACGGCCTGCTGCATCAGGTGCACGGCGGTCAGGTTCACCTCAAGCACCGCCTGCCATTGCGGCAGGGTCATCTTCTCGATCATCGCGGGGCGGGTGATGCCGGCATTGTTCACTAGGCCATGCACCGCGCCGAAGCGCGCCACCGCCTGATCGACGACCGAGGCGCAGAACGCTTCGTCCGACACGTCGCCCCGCACCGCCAGCGTGCGGTCCCCGCCCAGCGCGGCGGAAACATCGGCGAAGGTCTGCGGGTTGCGTTCGACCATGACAAGGTTGCCGCCGAGATCGAGCACGAGTTCGGAGATGGCCCGGCCGATCCCCTGGCCGGTGCCGGTGACGATGACGGTGCGGCCCGTCAGTTCCATCGGATTGCGCATGGTCTGTTTCCTTCCCCTCAGGTGTCGTTAAGGAAAGGGTCGCGCGGCGGCCGGGCGCTGGCAAGGGCACCCGACCGATCGGTCGGGCCCTGATCCTGTCAGGCGCCCCGCGCCGTGGCCTCTGCCGCCTTCACCAGCGTGTGCAATACCCGGTTCGCCGGTGTCGGAATGCCGAGCGCCGCGCCGCGCCGGATGACGAAGCCGTTGAGGTGGTCGATCTCGGTCGGCTTGCCCTGGGCCAGGTCCTGCGCCGTCGAAGATCGCTGCCCCGGCATGCTGGCGGCGAGACCGAGGACGCCCGCCAGGACGTCCGGGGCGACCGTCACGCCGGATGCGTTCGCCACCGCGACGCATTCGGCAACGACATCGGTCATGACCTCCTGGACGCCCTCCATGGGCAGCAGGCGGCCATAGGGAAGCTGCGTCAGTGCCGAGAGCGCATTGTAGGCGCAGTTCACGATCAGCTTCGCCCAGAGCGCATCGACCGCGTTGTCGGAGATGCGTGTCGGGATGCCGGCGGCGCTGAACTGCGCGACGATCCGTTCGCCCATCGCACAAGGGCCCATCACCAGTTCGCCGCGGCCGTGGTGCTTCACATGGCCCGGCCCGGCCATCGCGGTCGCGACATAGACGGCGACCGGCACGACGGTCCTTCCCACGACGGGCCGCAGCCTGTCGGCATTGTCCACGCCGTTCTGCAGGTTGAGGATCGTGACGTCCGGACGCAGATACGGCGCGATCTGGCGCCCCACCGCTTCCGTGTCGCCCGACTTCACGCAGAACAGCACGATGTCAGCCTCGGCCACGCCGCTGGGCTCGGTGGTGGCGGCCATCGGCACGGCTATGCGGTCCTCGCCGATCTCCAGCAGAAGGCCGCGCTCACTCACCGCATCGACATGCTGCCGGCGCCCGACCAGCGTGACCGGCGCACCCGCCCGGGCGAGCATGCCACCGTAATAGCAGCCGACCGAGCCGGCACCCATCACGGCGATCTTCATGACCGGCGCGCCCATCGGTCAGTTCAGCCGCAGGCCGCGAATCAGGTCCGGCGATGGGGCGGCATCGCCGCGCTCGACGCGCTTGACGATCTCGGTCAGCGCGGCGTTGGCGGGGGCTGCGATGCCGATCTCGGCACCGCGCGCGACGACGAAGCCATTGAGGTATTCGATCTCGGTGCGCCTGCCCTTGACCATGTCCTGGCCCATCGAGGCGCGATGCGCCCCGCCGCCCGGCTTCTGCGTATCGGCGAGGCGCTGCGCGTCGTAGGCCTTCCGCGCGGCGTCGTCGCCCTCGCCGGCCTTGGCGATGATCTCGGCGTCGAGGTGCAGTATCTCCTCCAGGTCGTAGCCGAGCGCCTGGCCGACGCGGATCGCCTCCGACCCCAGCCGCGCGGCGAAGGCGCGGATGGCGTCATCGGCCGTCGCTTCCTTGGCCAGAAGACCGGTTGCCGCCGCGATGCCGTTGCCCATGACGTTCGCCACCAGCTTCGACCAGCGCTCGCCCCACAGGTTGGTCGTGGTCAGCGCGGAATCCGACAGCGCGACCAGGGAGGTGATGTATTCTGAACGAGGCGAGACCCGACCATGCGGCTCGCCCACGCGATAGACGGTGTGCGACGCACCCGACTTGCCGGCCGCCCGCTTCACGAGGCCAGGTGCGGACAATTCCACCGTGATCAGCGAGGCGATCGCACCCAGCACGCGGCCCCAACCGACGATGCCCGCGATCACTTCCTCATTGATGCAGTTCTGCAGGGAGACGACGTAGCCGCCCGGTGAGAGATACTGCGCGATCATCGCCGTCGCCCAGGCGGTGTCGTAGGACTTCATGCAGACGAAGGCGATGTCCACCGGCTTCTGCTTGGCGAAGGACTGCAACTCCGTCAGGTGGATCGCCTTCACCGGCACGGTGAACTCGGGCACGTCCTTCAGGTGCTGGATGGTCAGGCCACGCGAGCGCATCGCCTCGACATGCTCGGGCCACGGGTCGATGAAGGTCACGTCGTGGCCCGCCTGGGCCATGTAGGACCCCGCGTAACCCCCGACCGCGCCGGCGCCGACGATGGCGATGCGTGGCTTGTCCATTCGATACGTTTCCTCTTACGCGCCGCGGATCGCGGCCTCCACCGCGAGCGCCACCTTCAGCGCCCGCCGCCCGGCCGCACCGTCCACCACAACCGGCGCGCCGTCCAGACAGGCGGCCACGAAGGCGGCCTGCTCGGCCTCCAGGCTGTCATGGTCGGTCCAGGTCGCGCGGTCGATGCCCGAGCCCGGCATGGTCGCGACCGCTTCCGCCCCGCCGCGGCGCAGCACCGCGAGTGAGCGTTCTAAGAAGTTCACGCTCATCTCGCCTTCGGTGCCGAGCACGCGCAGGCGCCGTTCCATCGCGAGCGAGACACGCGACGCGGTGATCACCGCCGCGCGCCCGCCGGGAAAGCGCAGCCGCGCCACGGCGAAGTCCGGCAGGTCGGAGGCGACGGCGGAACCCACCGCCTCGACCGCCTCCGGCTCGCCACCCGCGAGTTCGATGATGAGGTCGATGTCATGGATCATCAGGTCCAGCACCACCGACACATCCAGGCTGCGCGGCCGGAAGGGTGCGACGCGGATCGCGTCCCAGGACAGCGCCCGCCCGCCGGATTTCGCCCCCACCACCGCGCGGAAGGCGGCGGAGAAGCGTTCGATGTGACCGACCTGCAGCACCCGCCCGCGCGTGGCCGCGGCGCCGATCAGCGCATCGGCTTCGGCGAGCGTCGCAGCGATCGGCTTTTCGATGAAGACGTGCCGTCCTGCCGCGAGCGCATCCATGGCGAGGCCGTGATGGAAGCGCGTCGGCGCGGCGATGATCAACGCATCGGCCCCGGCGATGGCGGCTGCCGGCGTCAGGACCTCGGTGCCGGTCTCGGCGGCGACGGTCGCGGCGCGGGCCGCGTCGGCATCGGCGAGGCCGACCAGGCGCACACGCGGATTGGCGGCGGCCTTCAGGGCATGGAAGCGGCCGAAATGACCGACGCCGAGGATGGCGAGGGAGAGGCGTGTGTCGCTGGCGTTCATCCGCCCGCTTTAGAGCAGATCCCGGCCGGACGGAATCGCCCAGGCCGTCAGATGACCGGTGCCACGCCATCCTTGCTGACGGTCACCCGGCTGGCCGAGATCCGGCCTTCCCCGTCCCGCATCGCGCTGATGAAGACCGTGGCGCCGGGCACGAGATCCGAGCGCGCGGCCGCGATGGGCATGAGCAGCGGCGTCTCGGCAGGCACGCGCACCAACACCCGGCGGCCGAGGATGCTGAGCGTGAGGTCGCGCCCCGTGCCGCTGTCCACCGCCGCCTCGACCGGGCCATTGTTCATCGTGGCGTTGGGGGCGGTGTCCCAGGCGTTCTGCAACTCGGTGATCCGCATGCCTGGCGGCAGGACGGTGATCGCCGTCGCGCGGAGTTCGCCGTCCGGGCCCGGTTCGGCAACGACGCCGACCGCCGTGCCGGGCGTGATGTCGGCAAGTGCGACGCGGCGCAGAGCCGCCACGGTCGCGTTGTCAGGAAGGTTGACCACCACGCGCTCACCGGCCCGGGTGGTGACGCCCAGCGCATTTCCCTCCAGCTCCGAAATGGTGCCGCGGATGCGCACGAGGCCGGCACCCTGCGCCGCGACACGGCCGATCGGCAGGACCACAAGGCCAAGCGGCAGAATGCTGCGGCGGGACAGGTTGGGCATGGTGAAGCCTCCAATTCTCGGCGTGGGTCATCCGTTTCGCTGACTTGGATCGCCGGCGGGCTTGCGCCAGGGGATGAATTGCGTCATGGCCCTGTCGTCCACGGTCCAACAGGACGTCGCCGGCGGCCGAATTCTCGGAAATGCCTTGCGAAATCAGGGCCTGGGCACGATGTGATGCGCCGTTCGATGCCATGTCGGCGGCGGGGTTGCATCCCCTGCACCCCCTCGCCATTGTCCGCCGCCTGAAAACCTGGGGTTTCTGCTGCCCATGCTACATTTCGCGCGCTGGAAGACCGCCGTGATCCTGGCGGTCTGCCTGGTCGGGACGCTGATCGCCATGATGAACCTGGCGCCGCGCTCGGCCTTTCCGGGGTGGTTCCCGGCCCGGCAGGTCAGCCTGGGGCTCGATCTGCGCGGCGGGTCCTACCTGCTGCTCGAGGTCGATCTCAACACCGTGGTGCGCGAACGGCTGGACGGCATGATCGAGGGCGCGCGGACGCGCCTGCGCGCCGGCAATGTGCGCTACGTGAACCTCTCGGCCGATCCGGCGAACCGGCGGATGGGGCTGCGCGTGCTGGATGCCGCGCAACTGCCCGCGGCCATGACGGCGCTGCGCGAGCTTGCCAATCCGGTGCAGATGTCGACCGGCCAGAACGTTCCGGACATCGAGGTGACCAGCGCCCCGGACGGCCAAGTCTGGGCCACGCTGACCGAAGCCGGGCTGCGCGCCAAGGCAACCAGCGCCGTCGAACAGTCCATCGAGATCGTCCGCCGTCGCATCGACGAGACCGGTGTGGCCGAGGCGCTGATCGCCCGCCAGGGCCAGTCGCGTATCCTCGTCACCCTGCCCGGCGTCGAGGATCCCAACCGCATCAAGGACCTGCTGGGCCGCACCGCCCGCATGACCTTCCACCTGGTGGACGAGAACGCCGGCCTCGCTGCGACACCCCCGCCGGGCGTGATGTTCCTGCCCAGCGAGCGCCAGGGCGAGCGCGTCGCCGTGCGCCGCCGTGTCGAGGTGGATGGCGCCAACCTGACCAATGCCCGCGCCGGCCAGGACAGCCGCACCGGCGAATGGGTCGTGAACTTCCAGTTCGATTCCGTCGGCACCCGTCGCTTCGCCCAGATCACGCGCGAGAATGTCGGCCGGCCCTTCGCCGTGGTGCTGGACGAAAAGGTCATCACCGCGCCCGTCATCCGCGAACCCATCACCGGCGGCCAGGGCCAGATCAGCGGCTCCTTCACCGCCCGCTCCGCGAACGACCTCGCCGTGCTGCTGCGCGCGGGCGCCCTGCCCGCGCCGCTGACGGTGGTCGAGGAACGCACCGTCGGCCCCGAACTCGGCGCGGACGCGATCCGTGCGGGCGCCTATGCGCTCGGCGCGGGCACCATCTTCGTCTTCCTCTACATGGGCTTCGCCTACGGCCTGCTCGGCTGGTTCGCCAATATCGCGCTGGCCTTCAACATCCTGCTCGTCATCGCCGGCATGACGCTGCTGGAAGCGACGCTGACGCTGCCGGGCATTGCCGGCATCGTGCTGACGCTGGGCACTGCGCTCGACGCCAATATCCTGATCAATGAGCGCATACGCGAGGAAGTGCGCAACGGACGAACACCGATCAGCGCGCTCGAGGCCGGCTACACCAAGGCGTCGGGCACCATCATGGATTCGAACCTGACGAACCTGATCGCCATGGCCTGCCTCTACGGCTTCGGCTCGGGCACGGTGAAGGGCTTCGCGGTCACGGTGGCGATCGGCACCATAGTGCAGATGTGGACCGCGACGGTGCTGACCCGCCTGTTCACCTCCTGGTGGTATCGTGCGACCCGGCCCAAGGAACTGCCGGTGTTCCAGCGCCCGGGCCTGTCGCTCTATGAACGGCTGCGCCGGCCGCTGTTCCGCATCTTCCCGGACGATACGCGCATCCCGTTCATGCGGGCGGCGCGCATGGGGTTGATCGTCTCGGCGGTCCTGTCCACCGCCTCGGTCGCCATCGCCTTCTATCCGGGGCTGGAGAAAGGCATCGACTTCAAGGGCGGCATCGAGATGGAGGTGCGCACGCCCCAGGCCGGCGAGATCGGCGCGCTGCGCGGCGCGGTCGGCGCGCTGAACCTTGGCGATGCCACCATCCTGCAGTTCGGCGACGCCTCCACCTTCGCCATCCGCCTGCCTGCCCAGGGCGACGAGGGTGCCGTGCAGGCCTCGGTGAACAAGGTGCGCGATGCGCTGGAACAGGTAGCCCCAGGCACGCGCATCCTGCGCGTCGAGGCCGTGGGCAACCGCGTCTCGAACGAGTTGTTCATCGGCGGGCTCATGGCGCTCGGCCTGTCCTTCGTTGCCATGCTGCTCTACATCTGGGTGCGCTTCGAATGGCAGTTCGGCCTCGCGGCGATCACCACGCTGATCCTCGATGCCACCAAGACCATCGGCTTCATGGTTCTGTTCCAGGTTGAGTTCAACCTGACGACCATCGCAGGCATCCTGACCGTCATCGGCTTCAGCGCGAACGACAAGGTCGTGGTGTTCGACCGCATGCGAGAGAACCTGCGCAAGTTCAAGACCATGCCGCTGGATCAGCTTGTGGACCTATCGATCAACGAGACGATGAACCGCTCGCTCGGCACCTCGATGACGTTGCTGCTCTCGGCGGTGCCGCTCGCGCTGTTCGGCGGCGACACGCTGTCGGGCTTCGCGTGGGTGATGGTGGTCGGCATCGTGATCTCGGCGGGGTCGTCGGTGTTCATCGCGGCGCCGATCGTGCTGTTCACGGGGCGGAACAGGATGCGGCGGGATGACGCCGCCGCGCCGACCGGTGCGAAGGCAGCCAAGTCGTAAGACCCGGGGGAGAGAACTCCCCCGGGACCCCCTCCTTCCTTTGTCTGTCAGCCAGGCGGCGCCCAGCGCAACGGGTCAGCCCATCCAGGCGCGGTGGTAGAGGGCGATGATTTCCTCGGCCGAGGGAACCGCCGGGTTGTTGGCGGGGGAACCGCTGGCCAGCGCCTGCGCGGCCATGGTCGGCAGAAGGCCGTCCCACTTGCCAGGGTCGATGCCATAGGCCACGGGCGTCGGTACGGCGAGGTCGCGGTTCAGGTCTCGCAGTTCCTGCAGCAGCTTCGCGCCCGCTGACTGATCGCCTTCCGCCGCCGAGGCAATACCCATCGCCCGCGCAGCCTCCGCATAGCGCGGGAGCGCGGCGTTCAGGCTGTATTCCGTCACCGCCGGCAGCAGCATCGCGTTTGACAGCCCATGCGGCACATGGAAATGCGCCCCGATCGGACGCGACATGCCATGCACCAACGCCACCGACGAATTGCTGAAGGCGATCCCCGCCAAGGTCGCACCCTTCATCATCGCCGCCCGCGCAGTGGCATTGGACGGTTCGCGATAGACGGTGCGCAGATTGGGCGCGATCAGCCGCATCGCCCGCAGCGCATACTCGTCTGCTTCGTCATTGGCGCGCTTGGACACGAAGGCCTCCAGCGCATGGGTCAGGCTGTCGATGCCGGTATCGGCCGTGGTGCGCGGCGGCACGCTGAAGGTCAGTTCGTAATCCACCACGGCGGCGAGCGGCAGCGCGCCGAGGCCCGCGATCAGCATCTTCTCGTCGCGCTCGGTGTCGGTGATGACGGTGAAGCGCGTCGCCTCGCTGCCTGTGCCCGCCGTGGTCGGAATGCAGATGACCGGCAGCGCACCGCGATTGGCCTGCGCCGGCACCTTGAAGTCGCGCATCTTCGCCCCGGGCGCGGCCGCGCCGAGAATCGCCATCGCCTTCGCCGTATCCATCGGGCTGCCGCCCCCGAAGCCGACCAGGCAATCATAGTCACCGGCCTTCATGGCGGCGACGCCGGCCTCGATCACCGTGTCGGTCGGGTCGGGCACCGTGTCGCTGAACACGCCTGCCGTGATGCCGGCAGCGCGCAGCGGCGCGAGCGCCTTGTCCACCGTGCCGGAGGACACCATCCAGGGGTCGGTCACGACCAGGGGCTTCGACAGGCCCAACTGGCCGAGCACCTCCGCCAACTTGCCAACAGCGCCGCCGCCGATCATCAGCAGGCGCGGCGAGACGAAACTCGTGGTCATTCCGCCTTCCCCTCGCGGATCATGGTGATGATGCCGGAGAAATCCTTGGCCGCACCGCCGCCTTCGACGAAGCGCTCGTAAAGCGACAGCGCCAACGCGCCGACCGGCGCGTTGAGCCCCGCATCCTTCGCCGCCTGCTGCGCGAGCCCGAGATCCTTGCGCATCAACGCCGCGGTGAAGCCCGGCGCGAAGTCGCGATTGGCCGGACTGGCGGGCACCGGCCCAGGCACGGGGCAATAGGAATTCAGCGCCCAGGACATCGCCGTGGATTTCGAGCAGACGTCGTAGAGCGCCTGGGCCGGCAGGCCGAGCCGTTCGGCCATCACGAAGGCTTCCGACGTCACGGCCATCGTCGCGGCAAGCATCATGTTGTTGCACAGCTTGGCGACCTGGCCCGCGCCGGCATCACCGCAATGCACGATGGTCTTGCCCATGGCTTCCAGGATCGGCCTCGCACGCGCGACCGCGTCCTCGGCGCCACCGACCATGAAGGTCAGCGTGCCGGCTTCCGCGCCCATGACGCCACCTGACACCGGCGCGTCCAGGAAGGGCCGCCCGGCCGCGGCCGCGACCTCCCGCGCCGTCGCGACGTCGATGGTCGAGCAATCCATCAGCAGGGCGTCCGCGCGCGAGGCCTTGGACAGACCGCCCTGCCCCAGCCAGGCATCGCGCACCTGCTCCCCGGCCGGCAGCATGGTGATGACGACATCCGCATCCTTCGCGGCGGCCGCCGCCGAGAAGCCGGCCACGGCACCCGCCGCGACCAGGGAATCCACGGCCGGCTGGACGATGTCGAAGACCACCACCTGATGCCCGGCCTTGAGCAGGTTGCGCGCCATGGGCGCACCCATCCTGCCGAGTCCCACAAATCCGATGCGCGCCATGTCTTCCTCCCGCAATCGCGGGGTGGACGTTAGGCGCAGCGGCGGAGTGAGAAAACCCCGCTCTCAGGCCGCCCGCGCGCGGGCGTAGAGCGCGAGACGCTTCGATGCCGCCTCGGACAGCCCGCCGCTGAAATCGAGGCCGGCCGGGGGCAGCGTCTCGGCGAAATGGCAGGCCGCCTCATGGCCATCGGCCATGCGGCGCAGCAGCGGCGCCTCTGTCCGGCAGCGATCCTGGGCGAAGGGGCAGCGCGTGTGGAAGCGGCAACCGGGGGGCGGGTTCATCGGGCTCGGCACATCGCCGCCGAGCGGCTTCACCTGCCCCCGTCGCTGCGGGTCCGGATGCGGGATCGCGGCCAGCAGCGCGCGCGTATAGGGATGGCGCGGCGAGGCGAAGAGATCGCCCTTCGCTGCCGTCTCGACGATCTGGCCGAGGTACATCACGGCGACGCGGTCGGCGACGTGTTTCACCACGGCCAGGTCATGCGCGATGAACAGATAGGCGAGACCGAAGCGCCTCTGCAGATCCTTCAACAGGTTCACCACCTGCGCCTGGATCGACACGTCGAGCGCGCTGACCGGCTCGTCGCACACCACAAGGTCCGGCTGCACCGACAGCGCCCGCGCGATACCGATGCGCTGGCGCTGACCGCCGGAGAATTCATGCGGATAGCGCTGCGCATGGAAGGCGCGCAGCCCGACGAGGTTCAGCAGCTCCTCGACCCGCTTACGGCGCGATGCGGCGTCGCCGATGCCATGCACGACCATCGGCTCGGCGATGGCATCCGCCACCGTCAGCCGCGGGTTGAGGCTGGCATAGGGGTCCTGGAAAACGATCTGCATGCGCCGGCGCATCGCGCGCTGCGCAGCACCGGTGATGCCGGTGACGTCCACGCCTTCGAAGTTGATGGTGCCGGCGGAAGGTTCGATCAGCCGCAGCACCAACCGCGCCGTGGTGGACTTGCCGCAGCCGGATTCACCGACCAGCGCCAGCGTCTCCCCGCGCCTCACGGTGAATGACACACCATCGACGGCGCGTACCACACCCACCTGCTTCGCCAGGATCAGCCCTTCCCGCACCGGGTAGTGCTTGGCGAGGCCGGTCACTTCCAGCAGCGTCTCACTCATGCGGCGAAAGCCTCGACGGGGGCACGCAGGCAGGCGGCCTGATGGCCGTCGGCAACGGCGCGCAGCGGCGGCTGGTCCGACTTGCATTCGGGCGCGGCGAAGGGACAACGCGGATGGAAGCGGCAACCCTTGGGCAGGGCGAAGGGCGGCGGCACGCTGCCTTCGATGGCGAGCAGGGTCTCGCGTTCCTCATCGAGGCGAGGCACGGAGCCAAGCAGGCCGAGCGTGTAGGGATGCATCGGGTCCGCGAACAGCGCGGCGGCGGGGGCGCGCTCGACCACGCGGCCGGCATACATCACGGCGACCTCATCGGCCATCTCCGCCACCACGCCGAGGTCGTGGGTGATCAGGATGATCGACATTCCTGTTTCCTGCTGCAGGTCGCGCAGCAGATCGAGGATCTGCGCCTGCACCGTTACGTCCAGCGCGGTGGTCGGCTCATCCGCGATCAGTAGCTTCGGGCTGCAAGCTAGAGCCATCGCAATCATCACGCGCTGGCGCATGCCGCCGGAGAGCTGGTGCGGGTATTCGTCGAAGCGACGCTCGGGTGCCGGAATGCGCACGCGCTTCAGCGCCTCGATCGCGCGGTCGCGCAGTTCGGCCTTCGAGGCGCGCGTATCATGGGCGCGCATCGCCTCGATGATCTGGAAACCGACGGTATGGACCGGGTTCAGGCTGGTCATCGGCTCCTGGAAGATCATCGCGACCTGGCTGCCACGCACGTCGCGCATCTCGGCTGTGGACAGGCCGAGCAGGTCTCGCCCGTCCAGCATCACCCGCCCCGCCGCGACACGGCCGGGATGCGCGACCAGACGCATCACCGACAGCGACAGCACCGACTTGCCGCAGCCGGATTCGCCGACGATGCCGAGCGTGCGGCCGCGCGGGACTGAAAGGTCCACGCCATCCACGGCGGCGATCTCGCCGCCATGGGTGCGGAAGACCGTGCGCAGACCCTCGATGCGAAGCAGCGGTTCCGACATCAGGACCAGTGGAAGGTCGGCGGGGCGATCTTCTCCGCGCTGCGATGCGCCCAGTCCTGCTGCGGCACGCGGCCGACGATGCGCTGCTGCGCCTCATGCAGGTGCTCGGCTGCCTGACGGTAGTCCATGGTCAGCACCTCGCCATCCTCGACCACCTTGTTGCCATCCACATAGACGGCCTTCAGGGCGCGGTCGCCGGCGGCGTAGATCAGGCTGCGGACGGGATCATAGGCCGGGCGGATCATCGGATGAGTGATGTCCACCAGCGAGAAATCGGCCTTGCAGCCAACCGCAATCCTGCCGATGTCGTCGCGACCGAGTGCCCGCGCCCCGCCAATGGTGGCGGCATTGAACAGGTCGGTCGTCGTCATGGTGCGCGGATTGCCCGCCTGGGTGCGCGCGATGTGCGCGGCGAGCCGCATCTCATCCAGCATGTTGTGCGGATAGGTATCGGTGCCGATCCCCATGTTCACGCCGCGGCGGATGTAGCGCCCGAGATCCTTCATCGCGATACCGCGCCGCGCGAAAACCGTCGGGCAATGCGCGACGGTGGTGCCGGTCTCCGCCAGACGCTCCAGGTCCGTCTCGCTATGCCAGCGCGTCGAGGGATGGTCGTCCAGAAAGATGCCGTGCCCGATGATGGAGCGCTCGCCGAGCAGCCCCATGGAATCGAGCCAGCCGATTGGCGTCACGCCATGCCGGCGTGTGATCTCGTGGAACTCCACGACGGACTGCGCGGCATGAATCTGCCAGGACACGCCGCGGGCCTTCGCCTCGGCGTGGCTGTCCTTCAGCAGGCCGGCCGAGCAGGTGTCGATCTGCGCAGGCACCACCATGCCGAACAGGCGGCCGGATTCATGCTGCTCCGCGCGCTCGATCAGGCGAAGGGCTTCCTCCATCGCCTTCTCGCCAGCCTTCTCGTCCCACTCATATTCGACAACATGGCCGTTCTTGGTGAACCACCGCGCCGAGCGGAACATCGGCGCGATGCAGACGCGCATCCCGGCCTCGGCCAGCAGGTCGAGCCAGCCCGGATGCGCCATGGACAGGTCGGCTAGTGTCGTCACGCCGGACAGCAGCAGTTCCGACAGTGCCACGCGTACGCAATGCGGTACCGCATCCGCATCGGCGCGGAAGATCGGCATGTATTCATACAGCGATGAATTGTAGAGGCCGGGCGAGCCGATCTCATCGAGGAAACCCTTGTTCAGCGGCTCGCTCGACGGGTGGGAATGGATGTTCACGAGGCCCGGCATGACCATCAGGCCACGCCCGTCGATCACCGTATCCGCCGCACCTTCATAGCCGCGGCCGACGAAGGTCAGCGTGCCATCGGTGAAGGCGATATCGGTGTCCGGCGCGTAGGTATGCGCCTTCGCCGAGCTATCCCAGGCGACGGCGAGCTCCGCCGCCTTGATCAGCGTTGTGGTCATGCCGCTTTCCCCCAACTTATCGCGTCAGCCGAATGTCGAGGCCCTTGTACAGCCCGACACCGTAGATGCCATGCGCACGCACGCCTTCCGTCCGCGCGGAAGCCGCGAGCCACAGCTGTTCCCGGGCCACCGGCACCCAGACGTTGTTCTCGGTGATGATGCGCTGGGCGCGGGCGATCGCCGCGGCGCGCACCGCCGGGTCTACCGCCGTCTGCGCCTCACGCAGCGCGGCATCGGTCGTCGGATCGTTCCAGTTCATGCGGTTCGGCGTCGGCCGGTTGGCGCTGTTGAAGTACAGCGAGAAGGCATCCGTCGCCGTCACATAGGGGTAGGACATCACGAAGGCGTCGAACTCCTGCGTGGCGAGGCGCCCCCAGCCGACCGTCGCATCCCACATCTGGATGCGCATCTCGATGCCCACGCGCCGCAGATCCGCCTGCATCGCCTGGAGGTACTGCTGCGCCGCCTGGGTCTGCAGGCCGTAGACGAGGAAGGAGGCGCGCTGGCCGTCCTTCATGCGCACGCCATCGGAACCCAAGCGCCAGCCGGCCTCATCCAGCACGCGGCGGGCGCCATCCTGGTCGAAGCGCGGCACCATCCGTGCGGCCTCCGCATCGAAGCCGGTGACGGCGGGGTTGAGATAGGCATCAGCCGGCGTGGCCGTGCCGAACCAGGTCGCGCGCACCATGGCGTCACGGTTCACCGCCATGTTGATGGCGCGCCGCACGGCGGGGTCGTTCACCACGGGCTTGTCCACCTTGAAGCCCATGAAGTGGTCCCAGAAGTAGTTTGCCTGCTGGGACATCCGCACATTCGGCGCGCGCTGCAGCTGCTGTACGGCGATGGCGGGGATGTACTGCGTCACGTCGCCCTGGCCGGTCTGCAGCGCGGCGAGGCGGGTCTGGCTCTCCGGCGTCACGCGCCAGATCACGCGCTCCACCTGTGGGGACGGGTTCTGGTACACGCCCGCCGGGCCCCAGCGGTAGTTCGGGTGACGCTGCAGCACCAGGTCCTGCCGCGGCGTCCACGACACCCAGCAATAAGGGCCGGTGCCGTTGAAGCCCTGCACGCCGAAGTTCTGGCCGAGCCGCTCGACCGAATTGCGATCGACGATTGAGGCGAAGAACAGCGTCAGCTGGTACAGCAGCTCGCCGAAGGGCTCGTTCAGCTCGTATTCAACGGTGAACTGGTCGCGGGCGCGAACCTCCTTCACCGGGCCGGCGCGCCAGCGCACCGGGCTGCGCGTCGCGGGATCGATCCAGCGATTGATGGAATACACCACGTCATCGGCCGTGAAGGGACGCCCATCGCAGAAGGTGACGTCGCGGCGCAGATGGAAGGTATAGGTCTTGCCGTCCGGGCTGATCTCCCAGCGTTCGGCAAGCAGCGGGCGGACCGTCTGCATGTCGAAGTCGAGCGCGACCAGCGTGTCGGTCATCATGTAGACGACCTCGCCAGCGCCGCGCGCCGTGGAACGCGGTGGATCGTAATTATCCGCGTCGATCTCCCGCAACACGACGAGAGTGTTGCGCGGGTTGGCTGCCTGGGCGAGGGCATCGCCCACCGGCATCGCCGCGGCCAGCGCGAGCAGCGCGGCGCCGAGGGTCTTCTTCATGGTTCCATCTCTCCCGATCAAACGCGAAGCCTGGGGTCGAGCGCATCCCGCAAGGCGTCCCCGAGAACGTTGAATGCGAGCACGACGACGAAGATCACGACGCAGGGCACCACGGCGATGTGCGGTGCGAAGAACAGGAAGTTACGCCCTTCGGAGGCCATCGCACCCAGTTCCGGCACCGGCGGCTGCGCGCCGAGGCCAAGGAAGGACAGCGCCGAACCCAGCAGGATTACCTGCCCGAAGCGCAGTGTCGCGAAGACGAAGATCGCCGACAGGCAATTGGGCGCGAGGTGCCGCCAGATCAGCCGCGCATCGGACATCCCCGTCGCGCGGGCGGCCTCGATGTAGTCGAGCCGCATCACCACCATCGCCGACCCGCGCACGATGCGCGCCATCAGCGGCACGGTCGCGACCGACAGCGCGAGGATCACCGAGAAGATCCCGGGCCCGAAGATCGCCGCGATGGCCAGCCCGACCAGGATCGCGGGAAAGGATAGCAGGATGTCCACCAGCCGCATGATCGGGCCGTCCAGCCAGCGGTGGTAGAACGCGGCAAGGAAGCCGAGCAGCGCACCCAGCCCGCCGCCGAGCACAACCGCAGCGAAGCCCATCAGCAGCGAGACGCGCAGGCCGAACAGCAGGCGCGTAATCATGTCCCGCCCCTGCGCATCGGCGCCCAGCGGCAGCCCCTCACTGCCCGGCGGCTGCATCGCGAGCGACAGATCGTTGTCATAGGGATCGGTCGGTGCGAGCAGCGGCGCGAAGACCGCCGCGGCCACCAGCAGGACTGCCAGGATCAGCGCGATCGCCGCACCCGGTTCGCGGAGCAATCGGAACAGCACGCCCGGGCGCTTCGGCGCGATGGGTTCGGAGGTGTCGGTCGCAGCGCTCATGCCCCGCGCACCCGCGGATCGAGCGCGGCGTAGAGCACGTCCACGATCAGGTTGACTACGATGAAGCCCATCGACAGCACGATGATGGTTCCCTGCGCCATGGGGAAGTCGGAGGACAGGATGGCGCCGACCGCAAGCCGCCCGACGCCAGGCCAGGAGAACACCGTCTCCGTCACCACCGCCCCACCCAGCAGGAAGCCGATCTGCAACCCGATCAGCGTCACCACCGGCACCATCGCGTTGCGCAGCGCATGGCGCATCACGACGATGCGTTCCGTCAGCCCCTTGGCTCGCGCCGTGCGCACATGGTCGGCCGACAGAACGTCCAGCACCGCCGTGCGCGTCATGCGCGCGACAGGCCCGACGAAGACGCCGCCCAGCGTGACCGCCGGCAGGATGATCGACAGAATGCCGTCCATCGTCCACAGCGGCCCGCCGCGCCCCGTGAAGGGCAGCCACTGCCACTGGAAGCCGACAAACCAGATCAGCACCAGGCCCAGGAAGAACACCGGCACCGACACGCCGGCCACCGACACCGCCATGATCGCGCGGTCGATCAACGATCCGCGCCAGTACCCCGCCAGCGTGCCGAACAGGATGCCGAGCGGGATCGACCAGAACAGGCTCGCGAACATCAGTTCCAGCGTCGGGCCGATGGTGCCGCCCAGTTCCTGCGCGACCGGCACGTTGTTGATGATCGACGCGCCGAGGTCGCCATGCAGCAGTCGCCACACATAAAGGCCGAACTGCACATAGAGCGGCTGGTCGAGGCCGAGATCGGCGCGGATCGCCGCGATCACATCCGGCGTCGCGGTCGGCCCGGCGCGCACCGTGGCCGGGTCGGTCGGCACCACCTGCATCAGCAGGAAGCCGATCAGCAGCACGCCGAACATCACGGGCACGGCAAGCACCACGCGGTGCAGGGCGTGTCTCAGCATCGGACGGTCACTGCGCCGCGGCGGCGGCCGCCAACTCGCCCTGGCGGTCGAAGATGGGCAGGCCGTCGCGCAGCGTGATGTCGGCTTGCGTCTTCAGGATTGCGTCCGGCTCGATCGAGAAAATGTCGGCCGAGAGCACTGCGATGTCCGCCTGCATGCCCACTTCCAGCGTGCCGCGCCGGTCCTCGGCGAATTGCGTGTAGGCGCCGCACCAAGTGTAGCAATGCACGGCTTCCTCGGGCGTCAGCCGTTCTTCGGGACCCAGCACCGTGCCCTTGTTGGTCGCGCGCGTGACCATGGTGAACAGGTTGATGAAGGGATCGACGGTGCAGACCGGGCAGTCCGAGGACGCCGCCGGATGATGCCCCTCATCCAGCCAGGTCTTCATCGGATAGGCGCGGTCGGACCGTTCATGCCCCAGGTTGCGCACGTAGAGGTCGCCGAACTCATACATGAAGGTCGGCTGCGGCACGGGCAGGATGCCGCGCGCCTTCATCCGCCGCCGCTGGTCGCGGGTGAGGAAGCCGCAATGTTCGATGCGATGGCGCCGGCCGGCAAAGGGATGCGCCGCGCTGTCGGCGTTCTCCATGCCGACCAGCACCTGCTCGATCGCCGCATCACCGATGGCGTGGATGTCGAGCTGCCAACCCTGCTCGTGATACAGCTTCAGCAGCGCGTGGATCTTCTCGCCCGGGAAAGTGAAGACGCCGGTGCCGCCGCCGACGGCCTCCACATAGGGGTCGAAGAAGGCGGCGGTCAGCCCACCCGCCGAGCCATCGGCGAAGACCTTCACCGCACCCCAGCGCAGGGAATCATCGCCCTGCATGGGCCGCATCCCGGCTTCCCAGGCCTGCTGCGCGATGCCTTCGGGGTTGCCGGCCAGCACCTGCCACATGCGCAGCGGCAGCCGCCCGGCCGCGCGCGCGGCGTCATAGGCCGCGACCTCGGCCATCCCCGCCGTCATGCCGACATTCATGTCGGTCGCGGAGGCAAAGCCGAGTGAGGCCAGATGGCCGCAGGCCGCGCCGATGGCATCGACCATGCGTGCCTGGTCCGGCGCCGGCATCACATCGCGCACCAAGCGCATAGCGCGTTCCTGGAACTCGCCGGTCAGCGCGCCGTTCTTGCGCACGATCACGCCGCCTTCCGGATTCGGCGTGTTGTGGCCGACGCCCGCCAGCTTCATGGCGGCGGTATTCGCCACGCCCACATGCCCGCAGGTCCGCACGATGAAGACCGGATTGTCCGGCGCGGCGGAATCCAATTCCAGGGCCGTCGGCTGGCGTTGCACGTCCAGTTCGCCATGGTCGTAGCCACGGCCCAGCACCCAGCTGCCCTTCGGCGCGGCCTGCGCCGCCACGCGGATGCGGCGCAGCACCTCGTCCAGCGTGCGCACCTCCTCCGCGCGCAGGTTCACCTGCGACAGGCCGAGGCCGTAGGGCAGCAGATGCATATGCGCTTCGTTCAGCGCGGGAATGGCGACGCGCCCGCCGAGATCGATGCGGCGCGTCCCTGCCCCGGCCGCCGCCAGCGCATCCGCGCCGAGCGCCACCACATGTCCGTCCTTCACCGCCACGGCGTCGGTGAAACCCTGCGCGAGGCCGCGGAAGACGCGCCCTCCGGCGATCAGCAGATCAGCACTCACGAGCGGTAATCCGGCTTTCCGTCCTCGATGAGCCGCAGCGCGGCGTTCCAGGCCATGGAATAGGCACCCTCCCCGTCCCGCGGCCGGTTGAACTGCGCGGCGGTATGCTGCCGCACGGCCTCGGGCGGCAGCACCAGTTCGGCGCCGCCCGCCGTGGCGGAGATCTGCGCCTGGCAGGCGCGCTCCAGGTAATAGATGTTGAGGAACGCTTCCGGCGCATGCCGCCCGCAGACCAGCAGGCCGTGATTGCGCAGAATCATCGCATTGTGCGTTCCGAGATCCTTCACCAGCCGCTCGCGCTCATCGAGGTCAAGCGCGATGCCTTCGTAGTCATGGTAGGCGAGGTGCCCGTAGAACTTCAGCGCGTGCTGGCTGATCGGCAGCAGCCCCTGGCGCTGCGCGGATACCGCTATGCCGGCTTCCGTATGGGTATGGATGACAACGGCGGCATCCTCGCGCGCCATGTGAATGGCGGAATGGATGGTGAAGCCCGCGGCATTCACCGGCTTCGATTCCGCCCCGCCCTCGATCACGTTGCCGTCGAGGTCGATCTTCACGAGGTCGGAGGCGCGCATCTCATGGAACAGCACGCCGTATTTGTTGATCAGGAAATGGTGATCCGGTCCCGGCAGGCGCGCGCTGATGTGGGTGTAGATGAAGTCCGTCATGCGGAAATGCGCCACCAGGCGGTACAGCGCGGCGAGGTCGCAGCGGATCCGCCATTCTTCCTCGGAGACGCCGCGCAGAGCGGCGGGCGGGCTGACGACGTTCATGGCTGGTCTCCGCGCGGGGTTGCCGAACAGTCATATTGCGCGCCCGTCCCGTCAACCTGTCCCGCGGCATGGATCGCCGTCCTCGCGACGGCGTTGCGCAGCGGCGTGGCAGGCATGCCGCCGGCGCGGGCATCGTTTCAGACGGGCACCGGGCCTTCCGCTTCTTCGAGATCCACGGCCACCCACAGCCCGTGCTCGCCGCCGCCAAGGATCACGCCGCTCAGCGGGCTGACATCGCCGAAGTCGCGCCCCCAGGCGAGCACCACATGCTCATCGCGCACCACGATGTCGTTGGTGGGATCGAGCCCGACCCAGCCAAACCCCTCCCCCATCCAGGCCTCGACCCAGGCATGGGACTGGTCGGCGCCGCGCCGGGCGGCCCCGCCGGGTGGGGGGCGCGTGCGGACATAGCCCGAGACATAACGCGCCGGCAGGCCAAGGCCTCGCAAGGCCGCGATCATCACATGCGCGAAGTCCTGGCACACGCCGGTGCGGCTCGCCAGCACCTCGGCGACCTGGGTGTTGGTGCCGGTGACGCCGGGCTTGTAGGTAAAATCCTGGCGGATACGGGCCATCAGTTCCAGCAGCCCGGCCAGGACCGGCCGCCCGGTCGGGAAGGATGCCGCGGCGTAGCCCGTCGCAGCGGCGACATGCGGTGCAAGCGGGCTCGGGAAGACGAATTCGGCAGCCTGCTCGCGCAACGCCCCGGCGGCCACATTCTCCCAAGGTGGTGTCAGGGTTGGTGCCGGCGGGTCGGGGAACCGAACCTCGACCAGCGCCTCGGCGATCACCTCGAACCGCTCATGCGGCACGTCGATGAAGACGCGCGTCGCGCGATTGCCGAAATGGTCGGGCGCCTCCGTCAGATGCGACGGCGTCGGCGTGACCACCAGCGTGCTGCGCACGACGTGCTGGCGGGGCAGCGCACGCGGCGTCAGCAGGAGCAGATGCGCCGCGAGATCGACCGCATGGGCGTAGGCATAGGTTGTGACATGGCGAAGGCGATAGATCACGCGGCACCGCGCAGTGCCGGCTCGGCGCCTTCCAGCCCCAGGGTCTGCGTCGCCGGCAGCAGGGCGAAATATCGCCGCGTCACCGCGTCCGATAGCGCCGCGATGCGGTCGGCCAGCGCCTCCAGCCGCGGCGGCATCGCGGCGGCGGCGATCGCCTGGTCCGGCGCGCCGACGAGTTGCGTGACCATCGCCTCCGCTTCGGCGAGCAGCGACGCCGCTTCATCCGGCAGTGCGCCATCCTCGGCCGTCGCGACCTCCGACAGGTTGCGGCTGATGGCTTCGAGCTGGAAGGCGAGCGCCCGCGGATTGGACGGATCTGCCAGCACCAGATCGAGCGCCGGCGCCGGCTGAAGCACGGTGAGATAGCGGCTGCGATAGGTGATGACGCTGTCGCAGAGCTCGAGGATCAGCCGCAGCCCACCTTCGATCCGCGCCGGCGGCTGGTCGAGCGCGAAGCCGACCTCGGAGGCGATCGCCTGCGCACGCTCGACGCGCCGCCCGAGATCAAGGAACAGCCAGGCGCCGCCGCGCACCATGCTCTCGGCCGCCACGCCCGCGACGGCGGTGGCGAAGCGCAGCACGGCGATCATCGCGCGGCTGATGGCCTCGAGGTTGTCGCCCGCCTGCTGGATCTCGGCCCGCGCCGTGCGTAGCGTCAGGGTGAAGGTGGCATACATGTCTGCTGTCAGCCGGTCGCGCACCATCGCGGTCAGCGCGGCGATACGGTCCGCAAGCTGCGTCACCGCGCCTTGCTCGCGCAGCGCGGCGGCGATCACGCTTGGCAACCCCTGGGCCGCGGCGGAACCGGTGACTTCCTCGGCCCCCGTGAAGCCGGCATGGGCGAGGCAGCGCGCCAGGGCAGAGACCTCGGCGGCCTCGCGCGGCAGCACCACACCGCGGGAGATGCGCGCCTGGGTCGCGCGCACCAGCCTTGCAGCGCGTTCCAGCCTTTCGGTGTACCGGCCGAGCCAGAACAGGTTGTCCGCGACGCGCGAGGGCAGCGCGCCATGCATGCGCCGGATCGGCAGCGGCGGCAGATGCGCGGGTGCGGGGCCGATGATGTCGCTGCCCTCATCCGCGATCACCCAGACATCCTTCGACAACCCCTGCGGAGGCAGCGCGCCGCCCAGCGCGCCGGCCTGCCCGATACGCGCGAGGCCACCGGGCATCACCCGCCAGTCGTTTCCGTCGAAGATGGCGAACATGCGCAGCACCAGCGGGCGTGGTTCCAATCCGCCGGTTGTCACGCATGGCACCAGGGAGGGCGGGGGAACGCGCACCGCAGCGAAGGCGGCAGGGGTGGTCGCGGCCTGCTGCGCGATGGCCTCGGCCTGCGCAGCGGCGGGCATCGATCCGTCCGTCGCGCGGCGCAACAGCCAGCCTTCCTCACGCCCGACCCGCGCCGTGGCACCTTCGGCACCAAGCCACATGGTCTCGACCGAAGGCAGTGCGAGCGCCTCGCCGAGCAGCCGCTGGGCCAGGGCCGGCAGGAAGGCGGCGAGCGCCGGGGCCTCGGCCAGCGCCGCACCCGGCGCGTTCAGGATGCGCACCGCGCCGTTGCGCGCCACATCCAGCAGGCCTGGGACGCCTGCGGTGCCGGCCGCGCTCGATTCCAGTGGATCGAGCCGCGCGCCATCGAAGCGCGACAGCAGCACATCGACCCGTTGCAACCCCTGCAGTGTCTTGAGGTGCAGCACCCCGCCGCGCACCGTCAGGTCGCCGCATTCGACGAGCGCGCAGGAGAGTTCGCGCGACAGCATCATGTCCTCGAACCAGCGCGGTGCCTGGGTGCCGCGGGTCAGCAGCGCGACCGCGGGGTCACCGACCTCGCGTGGTGCGAGGCGCTGCAACGCATCCTGCCAAAGGTCGAAGAAGGGCCGCATGGAGCGCACCTGTGCGCCACGGAACGCCTCCGGCATCACGCGGCCGAGCAGGCGCCGGTTCTCCCGCGCCATACCCGGCCCCGCCGGGGTGGAGGTACGGTCGGCCAGCACGCGCCACTGCCCATCCGGTCCGCGCAGCAGATCCACGGCATAGAGATGCAGCAAGGGGCCCGGCGGCATCCCGCCCTCACTGCGGCAACTGCGCAGGAAACCGGGATTGGCGAAGACCAGTCCGGGCGGCACCAGCCCTTCGGCCAGCAGCGATTGCGGGCCGTAGAGATCGGCGAGGACGGCTTCCAGCAACCGGGCGCGCTGCACGATGCCGGCCTCGAGTACCGCAAATTCCGTGGCCGGCAGCAGCATCGGCAACGGGTCGCAGCGCCAGGTCGCGTCGCGCTTGGCGCCGGGCAGCATGCCCGCGATGCCCTCATCCTCGAAGGCGCGGTCGAGCCGTCGCGCCCGCTCGGCGAGCGCCCCCTCCCCCATGCCGCCCATCATGCCGAGCAACGGGCGCCAATGGGCGCGAACCCCGCCGCGCCCATCGACCATCTCGTCGATGGGCGGCACTACTCCGAAGTCAGCCATGGCGTCTGAGGTCTAGGGTGAAGGGTAGTTCGAGGCCGGGCAGCGGCTCGGGCGGCGCCATAGGGCCGGGGGTGTGGCCGAAGGGGAAGAAGCGGGCACGACGTCGCGCCTCCGCCTCATTGGCATTGACCGGATAGCGGTCGTAGCTGCGCCCGCCCGGATGCGCGACGTGATAGGTCAGCCCGCCCAGGCTGCGCCCGGTCCAGCGGTCGAAGACATCGAGGATCAGCGGCGTCTGCGGCCGGATCGTCGGATGCAGGGATGATGGTGGATTCCACGCCTTGAAGCGGATGCCGGCGAGGTATTCGCCGCCACGCTCCGTCGCGCGCAGCGGCACGGCGACGCCGTTGACCGCGAGCAGGTGGCGATCCGCGACCCAATTGGTCACGCGTGCCTGGACGCGCTCCGCACTGCTGTCCACGTAGCGCGCGGTGCCGCCGGCCACCTGGTCCTCCGCCAGCACATGCCAGGGTTCCAGCGCATGCCGCAGTTCCAGCCCGACATCGCGAACCATCACGTCGCCAATCAGGGGGAAGCGGAAGGCCATGTGCGGCGCGAACCAATCCGGGTCGATCGGCGCGCCGAGGTTGCGCAGTTCGTCGATGGCGTCGCGGAAATCCTGCTCGCAGTAATGGGGCAGCATGAACTGGTCGTTCAGCCGCGTGCCCCAACGCACCAGGCGCCGCTCGTAGGGACGTTCCCAGAAGGCGGCCAGCGCTGCGCGCATCAGCAGCATCTGCACCGTGGACATCTCGGCATGCGGCGGCATCTCGAAGCCGCGGAACTCCACCAGCCCGCGCCGGCCGCTGCTGCTGCCCGGGTCGTACATCTTGTCGATGCAGAATTCGGTCCGGTGGGTGTTGCCGGTCATGTCCGCGAGTAGGTTGCGGAACAGCCGGTCGGTCAGCCAGGGCGGCACCTCCTGCCAGGCGTGGACCTTGGAGAAGGCGATCTCCAATTCGTGGATCGCATCCATCCGCGCCTCGTCGATGCGCGGATGCTGGCTGGTCGGGCCGATGAACAGCCCGCTGAACAGGTAGGACAGCGAAGGATGGTTGTGCCAGAAGCCGACCAGCGACTTCAGCAGATCCGGCCGGCGCAGGAAGGGGCTTTCGGCCACCGTCTCCCCGCCCATCACCACATGGTTGCCGCCGCCGGTGCCGACATGGCGGCCATCGGTCATGAACTTCTCGGCCGCGAGCCCTTCCTGGCGTGCTTCCTCGTAGAGCTGTTCCGTGCGGCCGACCACCTCGCCCCAATGGGTGGCGGGGTGAATGTTCACCTCGATCACGCCGGGATCGGGGGTGACGGAGAAATGCAGCAGGCGCGGATCGGATGGCGGCAGGTAGCCTTCGAGCACGACCTTGCGGCCCATCTCGGCCGCCGTCGCCTCGACCGCAGCAACCATGTCGAGCCAGTCCTCGGCGGCGAAGAGCGGCGGGAAGAAGATGTGCAGCTTGCCATCGCGGGCTTCGACCGTCAGCGCGGTGCGCACCACGGCGGGGTCGGATTGCCCCACCACCGGGATGTCCTGCGGCTGCGGCCGGAAATCCTCGATGCTGGAGGCGGTGCCCTCGCCGGGGCGCGGCGCATGGACAGCGCGCTGCGGCAGGGCCTCGCGTTCCTGCTGGGCGCGCATCGCGCGCTGCGCCATCAGCGCGGCATGCGGGGGCAGGTCCTCGCGCCAAGCGAAGGGGTCGGCGTCATGCTCCTGCACACGCCGCGCGTCCTCTGGCGACATCCAGGGCAGCGAGGCCAGCGGCAGGCGCAGCCCGATCGGGCTGTCGCCGGGGATCAGGAACATATGCTCGCCGCGGAAGAACCACCGGCCGGACTGCCAGCGCCGCACACCGTCCTGGATGACGCGGCGGATCGGCAACACCGCCCCGACCTCGGCCGACAGCCCCTGGCCGAAGACGCGGGCAAGGCGCTTGCGCTCCAGCTCGTCGGTGAGCTTCGCGTCCTCGACCACCACATTGGC
Organism: Roseomonas sp. SRI_022; assembly: GCF_057586215.1. NCBI lineage: Bacteria > Pseudomonadati > Pseudomonadota > Alphaproteobacteria > Acetobacterales > Roseomonadaceae > Roseomonas > Roseomonas sp. SRI_022. The sequence continues at coordinate 66,950 of NZ_JBYCZL010000011.1, read as the reverse complement.
GGGCAGCCGCTGTTCCTTCCACAGGTAGTAGTGGATGTCCTCATGCGCGCCCTGCACCAGGTCGGGATCGACCTGCAGGCGCTCGGCCAGCAGCCGGCCGAAGCGGGCGGCATCTGCTGCCGTCGCATTGTCCCGGTCGTCATCCGAGGCCAGCAGCGAGGCGTCCCGCCACACCGGCTCCCCATCCGCGCGCCAATGGGAATAGAGCGCCCAGCGCGGCAACTGCTCGCCCGGATAATGCTTGCCCATGTTGTAGGTCAGCGCGGAACCAGGCGACCACAGATTGACCAGCCGGCGCAGCAGGCGCCCGGCATAGGCGCGCTTGGTCGGCCCCAGCGCGTCGGTGTTCCATTCCGCCGCGTCGCGGTCGGATGCCGCGACGAAGGTCGGCTCGCCACCCATGGTCAGGCGCATGCCCTGGGCCTTGAGCTTACGGTCCACCGCCTCCCCGGCCGTGCGGATCGCCTCCCACTGGGCGGGCGCGTAGGGCTTGGTGACGCGCGGCGTTTCGAGGATGCGGCGGACCGACATCTCGAAGAAGAATTCGGTCTCGACCTTCTCCAGCCCGCCCGAGATTGGGGCGGCCGATTGCGGTTCCGGCGTCGCGGCAAGGGGAATGTGCCCCTCCCCGGTCATCAGGCCGGAGGTCGCGTCAAGGCCGATCCAGCCGGCGCCGGGCAGGTAGACCTCGGCCCAGGCATGCAGGTCGGTGAAGTCGGCGGTCGGCCCCTCCGGGCCTTCCAACGGCTTCTGGTCGGCAACCAGCTGGATCAGGTAGCCCGAGACGAAGCGCGCGGCATATCCCAGGCGGCGCAGCAGCTGGACCAGCAGCCAGGCGCTGTCGCGGCAGGACCCCTTGCCCTCGGCCAGGGTCTTGTCGGGTGACCATACGCCGGGCTCCATGCGCACGACGTAGGCGATCCGTGACTGGACCATCTGGTTGATGGCGACCAGCATATCGACGGTGCGCTGTTCGACCCGCGGGACCGCGGCCAGCAGCCCGTCCAGCAGCGGCCCGCCCGAGGGATCGATGCGGCGGAACGGGGCCAGTTCCTGCTCCAGCGCCGGGTCATAAGCGAAGGGCCAGGTTTCGGCTTCGGGTTCCAGGAAGAAGTCGAAGGGATTGATGGTCGCCATGTCGGCGACGAGGTCCACGGTCACGTCGAAATGCGTCACCCGCTCCGGGAACACGACCCGGGCGAGGAAATTGCCCTGCGGGTCCTGCTGCCAGTTCAGGAAATGGGGCTTCGGCTCGACCTTCAGCGCGTAGGAAAGCACCGGCGTCCGGCTATGCGGCGCCGGTCGCAGCCGGATCGTCTGCGGGCCCAGCGAGGCAGGCCGTTCGTAGCGATAGGTCGTACGATGCGTCAGGGCGACGTGGATGGACATGGTGCTGCCTGGCCGGAGTGAGGGATGCTTCCCATGGATACGGCGCTGGATGCAATCCGCGGTCCAACCCTTGGGGACCGCGGCACAATTTTGCGGCAGTGTGGAGCATTCGGGCCATGCAGGGCCCGGCCGCGGCGCGTTCCGCCTCCCTGGCCGCGTCCCGGCATTGCACGATTCGTATGCAGACCGCTCCCTGCCCCGGCCGGTTGAGCGCCTGGGCGGCGGGGCCTAGGCTCCCGGACAGTCCGGGAAGGGAACAGCAAGCATGGCCGATCTGGTGATCCGCGGCGGCATGGTGGTGGACGGTACGGGGGCGGCGCCGATCGAGGCCGACATCGCCATCGAGGGCGGCCGCATCGCCGAGATTGGCCGGGTCACCGCCCGCGGACGGGAGGAGATCAACGCCCAGGGTCGCATCGTCACCCCCGGCTTCGTCGACATCCACACCCATTACGACGGGCAGGCGGTGTGGGATTCCCATCTGGCGCCTTCCGCCTGGCATGGCGTGACCACGGCGGTGATGGGCAATTGTGGCGTCGGCTTCGCCCCCTGCCGCGCCGCCGACCGCGACAAGCTGATCGAACTGATGGAGGGGGTGGAGGACATCCCCGGCCCCATCCTCCATGAGGGGCTGGACTGGCGCTGGGAGACCTTCCCCGAATACCTCGACGCGCTGGACGCCAGGCCGCGCGACATCGACATCTGCGCCCTGCTGCCCCACGGCGCCCTGCGCGTGCATGTGATGGGCGAACGCGCCCTGGCACTGGAGAACGCCAACCAGGCCGACATCGCCGCGATGCGCGCCATGACGGCCGAAGCGGTGCGCGCCGGCGCCTTCGGTGTCTCCACCTCCCGCACCATCAGCCACAAGACCCTGAAGGGCGACCCGACCCCGACCCTGCGCGCGCAGGAGGAGGAATTGCACGGCCTCGCGCTCGGCCTGCGTGATGGCGGCGGGGGGCTGCTGGAGCTGGTGTCCGACTGGAACACGCCCGACCCGGCGACCGAATTCGCCATCGTCCGCCGCGTGGTGGCCGCGACCGGCCAGCCCGCGGTGTTCTCCCTGACCGCGCGCCATGACCGGACGGAGGCGTGGAAGGAACTGCTCGCCCTGTCCGATGCCGCGGCCGCCGAGGGGCTGCCGATCCGCCCGGTCTTCCCGCCGCGGCCGATCGGCATCCTGCTGGGGTTGCAGGGCAGCCAGAATCCCTTCTCCGGCTGCGCGTCCTACAAGGAGATCGCGCATCTGCCCGCTTCGGTCCGCGCCGCGGCGATGCGCGATGCCGCGCTGCGCGCCCGCATCCTGTCGGAAGACCGCGTCGCCGGATCGAACTTCCCGCTGATAACCCGCCTGTCCTTCGAACGCATGTTCCCCTTCGGCGACCCGCCCGACTACGCGCCGCCAAAGGATGCCTCGATCGCCGCCATCGCGGCGCGGGAGGGGCGCAGCGCCGAGGAGGTCGCCTATGACCTGCTGACGGCCGATGACGGAGCCGGCTTCATCTTCGCGCCACTGACGAACTTCGCCGACTACACGCTGTCCGCCAGCGCGGAATGCCTGCGGCATCCGAATGCCATCGCGGGGCTATCGGATGGCGGGGCGCATGTCGGCTTCATCTCGGACGGATCCTTCCCGACCTTCCTGCTTGCCTATTGGGCGCGTGACGCGAAGGAACAGGTCTTCGCGCTGCCGGAGATCGTGCGGCGGCTGACCTCCGACACCGCACGGGTGGCGGGGCTCGCTGATCGCGGCGTCTTGAAGCCGGGACTGCGCGCGGATGTGAACGTGTTCGACCTGGCCGGGCTGTCGCTCGAGGCGCCGCGCATGGTCGCCGACCTGCCGGCTGGCGGGCGACGGCTGCTGCAACGGGCGCGAGGCTATGCCGCGACGGTGGTCGCCGGCACCGTGACCTATCGCGACGGAGAAGCGACCGGCGCGCTGCCGGGGCGGCTGGTGCGGGCCGGCCGCTGAGGCTCCCGCCGAGACCATCAACTTCGGCTTCCCGTCCGCGCCCGATCCGTGCTGCGATCGTTCCGGGAAGGAAGCGCCGGCGCGGCAAGCGCTGACGACCGCCCGTCTTCCATCCCGATCCGGCCGCCCGACGGGCCGCCGCGGCGATGGGGAGCAAGCGAGCCATGGCGATTCCGGTCGTCGCGTCGGCATCACAGTCACATCACCCCTGGTGGCGGCATCTTTACGCGCAGGTGCTTGCGGCCATCGTCGTCGGCGTGGTGCTCGGGCATTTCTGGCCCGACATCGCGGTGCAGATGAAGCCGTTCGGGGATGGCTTCATCAAGCTGATCAAGATGCTGATCGCGCCGATCATCTTCTGCACGGTGGTGCACGGCATCGCCAGCATGGAGGACATGAAGAAGGTCGGCCGGGTCGGCGTGAAGGCGCTGATCTACTTCGAGGTGATGACGACCATCGCCCTCATCATCGGGTTGGTCGTGGTCAACCTTTGGAAGCCGGGCGCGGGGATGAACGTCGATCCCGCGGCACTCGATACGCGCGCCATCGCGACCTACACGGCGCGCGCCGGGCAGCAATCCACCGTCGAATTCCTGATGCACATCATCCCCAACACCGTGGTGGGCGCCTTCGCGGAGGGCGAGATCCTGCAGGTGCTGCTGATCGCCGTCCTGTTCGCCTTCGCGCTGCAGGCCCTGGGAACACACGGCAAGCCGGTGCTGCACCTGATCGACACCGTCGCCCATGTCTTCTTCAGGATCGTCGGCATGATCATGAAGGTGGCCTGGCTCGGCGCCTTCGGGGCCATGGCCTTCACCATCGGCCGCTACGGCGTCAGCACGCTGGTCCAGCTCGGTTCGCTGATGGCGGGGTTCTACGTCACCTGCCTGCTCTTCGTGCTCGGCGTGCTCGGCATCGTCTGCGCGCTGTGCGGCTTCTCGATCCTGCGTTTCATCGCCTACATCAAGGAGGAGCTGCTGATCGTGCTCGGCACCAGCTCCTCCGAGACGGTGCTGCCGCGCATGCTGGCCAAGATGGAGAATCTCGGCTGCGAGAAATCCGTCGTCGGGCTGGTGATTCCGACCGGCTATTCCTTCAACCTCGACGGCACCTGCATCTACCTCACCATGGCGGCGATCTTCTTGGCACAGGCGACCAATACGCCACTGTCGCTGGGGCAGGAGATCGGGCTGATCGGCATCCTGCTGCTGACCTCCAAGGGCGCGGCGGGCGTCACCGGATCTGGCTTCATCGTGCTGGCGGCGACGCTGTCCTCCCTCGGCACCGTGCCGGTGGCAAGCATTGCGCTGATCCTCGGCGTCGACCGCTTCATGTCCGAGGCACGCGCGCTGACCAACCTGGTCGGCAATGGCGTCGCCACCGTGGTGGTAGCAAAATGGGAAGGCGCGCTGGACGTCGCACGGATGAACCGCGTGCTGTCCGGTGAGACCGAGGCGGAGGCCGACACCCCCGAACAGGTACTGGTCGGCGCCGAGGAAAGGCAGGCCGGATGACGCCCCGCCGGGCTGTCCTTGCCGCCGCGATCGGAGCGGCGCTGCCTGCAGGTCGCGCCGCGCGGGCGGCCGAACCCGACTGGCCGGCGGCGGTCAGCATCGCCACCGCCTCGCCTGGTGGGACATACCATGTCTATGGGATCGGGCTCGCGCGCGTGCTGACGCGCGAACTCGGCCTTGCCGTCTCGATCAGGGAGAGCAGCGGACCGGCCGAGAACCTGCGCATGCTGGACAACGGCACGGCGCAGATCGCCTTCGTCACCACGGGCGCGGCACTGGCCGCGCGTGGCACGGCCGCGCAGGCACTGTTCGCCATGTACGACACACCCTTCCACTTCGTGCTGCGCCGCGATTCACCGATCCGGTCCTTCGCCGAACTGACGGGACGGAGTGTCGCGGTCGGCCCGGAAGGTGGCACCGGCGCGACCTATGAACCACGGCTGCTCGCCGCACTTGGGGCCGAGATTCGCCCCGTCTTCGGCAGTTGGGAGGACCTTGCCACCCGTTTCGCGGCCGGGGAGTTCGATGCGATCGCGGTCGCCGCCGGGGCGCCCTTCCCCGCCATCGCCGCGCTGGAGGCACGGCACGCCATCCGCTACCTGCCCCTGTCACGGGAGCAGGTGACGCGGCTGCGCCTGGTGGCCCCGGAGCTGGGTGCCGCGCGGATACCGGCAGGCACCTATCCCTCGCTACTGACGCCGTATGAGACGGTCGGTCTGTACAACCTCGCCGTCGCGCATCGGAGCATGCCGCCGAGCCTTGCCTTCGAGATCGTCCGCACGGTCTTCGAGAACCATGCCGAGATGATGGAGGCGCACGCCGCGGCGGCTGCGACGGTGCCGGCGAACTTCATCCACAACACCGTCCTGCCCTGGCATCCCGGGGCCATGCGGTACTACGGCAGCCGCACGGTGACCGGGGTGCTGCGCGGCGACTGAGACCAGCGCACGGACTGTGCGGCATTTCACAGACGGCCGCCGCCCCGGCAGGCATCCTGCCCAATGGCGGCACAGTTTCGCGAGCGGCTGCTGGCAGCAGCGGCCATCGTCTTGCGGGGCTTCGCGCCGCACGGAGGTCAGCATGCCCCATGCCCGACTGCATTCCGTCACGCTCGCAAGCACCGCCCTGATGGCGATGTTCATCGCCATCGACCCACCGGCGAGGATCGTGGGCAACGCCAGCACGGTCTCGCTGGTCCTGCCCGCCCAGGCCGGCTGCCAGGTGGCCGGCCCCTATGCGACAATGCGTCGCGCCAATGAGGTCGCGGCCGAGGCACGGCGCCGCGGCTTCAGCGCGGTCGCCTACCACGACGGCGACGGATACTACGTGCGCGCCTGCTGAGCTGCGGCGCGCGCCTCCAGGATGCGTACCAGCGCGTCGTCGCGGCGGCGGGCGAGTTCGGTCGTACTCGCCCCGCTGGTCGCCTCCGCGACTCCTTCCACCAGCGTCTGCTGCACGGCGGCATCCACCTTGGGGTCGCCGAGATCCTGCCACCAGGACGTCACTGCCGGCATCAGATGGTGCAGGAAGTGCTCCATGCCGCCCTCACCGCCCGCCAGATGGAAGGTGGTATGCGGGCCCATCAGCGCCCAGCGCAGGCCCGGGCCCTCACTGATCGCAGCATCGACATCAGCGACACTGGCAACGCCCTCAGCCACCAGATGCACCGCCTCCCGCCATAGTGCGGCCTGCAGGCGGTTGGCGAGGTGGCCGGGCACTTCCTTGCGGATCTCGATCGGGTGCTTGCCGATGGCGCGATAGAAGGCCATGGCGGCGGCGACGGCTTCCGGACTGCCCTTCGCACCGCCCACCACTTCCACCAGCGGGATCAGGTGCGGCGGGTTGAACGGATGGCCGATCACGACCCGCTCCGGATGCGCGCAGCGTTCCGACAGACGGGAGGCAAGCAGGCCCGAGGTCGAGGATGCGATGACCACATCGGCCGGCAGCGCGGCATCGATGCGCGCGAGCAGGTCTTGCTTGATCTCGATGCGTTCGGGCGCGCTTTCCTGCACGAAATCGGCGCCGTCCAGCGCCGCCACCGGATCCGCGTCGAAGGTCCAGGCCTTCGGATCGGCATCCGCCTGCCCGCCGAGGCGCATCAGGATCGGCCAGGCGCCCTCGATCATCCGCCGCAACAGGTCGGGCGCGCCCGGCGACGGGTCGCTGACCGTCACCGGCAGGCCGCGGCTGAGGAAATAGGCCGCCCAGGACGCGCCGATCGTGCCCGCGCCGATCACCGCCACGCGTTTCACCGTGCCTGCCGCTCCGCGCATCGCGCATCCTCCCTTGTGATGGAGTGATCCTACCGCCGGGGCGGCTCTCTGGCCACGCGCGCCATGCGGGTCTAGCGTCCGGCGGCAAGACCGGAGGACGCCCATGCAGGACCTTGTTGGCAGGCTCAACGCCATCTGCGACGCCCAGCCCTTCAACACCACCTGGTATGTGAAGGATCTTCAGACCGGCTGGGAGGCCGATCGCGGCGGCGACACCGTGGTTCCCTCCGCCAGCACGCGCAAGACATCGATCCTGATGCATGCGCTGTCGAAGGTGCATGAAGGCAAGCTGCGGCTCGACGAGCCCTGCACCATCGAGAAGCGCCTCCAGGAAGGCGTGGACAGCGGCACCTACCAGTACATGACACCCGGCTGCGTGATTCCGCTGCGCGATGCCTTTGTGAATATGATCATCACGAGCGACAATGTCTGCACGCAGATCGTGCTGGAGCGGTTGGACCGCGACGAGCTGAACGCCTGGTGCCGCCGCATCGGCATGACTGGCACGACGCATCGCGTGAACTTCCCCCCGCCCGGGCTGCCCTGGGACCACCCGATCGACGCGGTGGCGAGCACCACGGCGCGCGACCAGGGCGTGCTGCTTGACCGCATGGTGAAGGGTGCCGCCGGCGTTGCGGAAGCGGCAGCACTTGGCGCCACGCCGGAACTCTGTGCGCTGGGGCTCGACATCCTGTCCTGGCAGCGGCTGCGCAACCTGATCCCGTCGCTGCTGCCGCAGAAGGCGAAGGTCGCGAACAAGACCGGCCGCGGACCGCGCGGCCGCATGGATGCCGGCGTCGTTTACAAAAACGACAAGCCGCGCTTCGTCATCTCCGTCTACACGGACCGGGTGCCTGACACCTTGCCGGACGGGCTGCCCGGCTACACCGCAGCCTATGCCACCGCCGGGCGCCTGACCCGGGCCTGCTGGGATGCGATGAACTGACATGACGACGGATGCCGAATTCGAGGCCGCGATCGCCGGCCTGCAGGACTGGGTGGGCCGCGAGCGCGTTGTGGAGGACGAGATCGGCCTCGCCTCCGCCCGGCGCATCGCGGGGATGCTGGACATCGATCCGGCAACGCTGAAGCAGGGTGACGTGCTGCCGCCGCACTGGTTCACCATGTTCTTTCCCGACATCGCGAAGCAGAGCGACATCGGCCCGGACGGCCACCCCAACAAGGGCGTTTTCCTGCCGCCGATACCGCTCCCGCGCCGCATGGGCGCGGGGCGCCGCGTGACGATCAACGAAAGCCTACGCATCGGCACGCCGGCCATCAAGCGCGCTGTTGTCGCACAGGTGCTGCCGAAAGTCGGCCGCACGGGCCGCATGGCGATCCTGACCATGCGCCATGTCATCGAGTGCGAGGGCCGCACCGTCGCGGTGGACGAGTTCGATGCGATGTACCGCGAGGCGCCGCCGCCTGGGCAGCCAACCGCTGCCACGCCACCGGTCGCAGCCCCTGATGGCGCGACGTGGATGGACAAGAAGCTGCTCTCCTCGCCACTGGTGTTCCGCTATTCGTCGGTGACCTGGAACGCGCACCGCATCCACTACGACGCGGACTATGCACGGGACGAGGAAGGCTATCCGGCGACCGTGCAGAACGGCGGGCTGACGATGCAGTTGATGCTGGATGCCGCGCTGAAGCGCGCGCCGGGGCGGATCACCGGCTTCACGGCGCGGCTCGCCCGCCCACTCTGGGTTGGGGATACCGTCACGCTGTGCGGCGCGGCACCTGCGGACGGCAAGATGGAATGCTGGGCGGCTGACAAGGACGGGTATCTCTGCGCGAAGATGGAGGTCGCCTTCGCATGACGCGCGCATCGCCGGCCACCTGGCGCTCGCTGATGTTTGTCCCCGCGACGGGCGAGAAGTTCGTCGCCAAGGCGCATACCCGCGGGGCGGATGTGGTGATCCTCGACCTCGAGGATTCCATCCCGCCCGGCGACAAGCCCGCTGCCCGCGCAGCGCTGCCCGCCGCCGCTGCCATGGTCGGCCAGGCGGGGGCGGAGGTTGCAGTGCGCATCAACCGCGCACTCGACCTTGCCGTGCCTGATATCGCGGCAGCCGTGATGCCTACTGTCGGCACGCTGATGCTGCCGAAGGTCATGGGGCCGGAACACATCCGGCTGTTGTCGGAGGTCGTCGCGGCGCGGGAGGCCGCGCAGGGCATGACGATCGGCCATACCCGCTTTGCAGCGATCGTGGAGACGCCCGACGCGTTGCCGCTGCTCGGTGCGATCGCCACCGCCGATCCGCGCGTCGTGGCGCTGGGCGTTGGCGCGGAGGATCTGTCCACCGAGTTGGAAGCCATTCCCGGTGCCGACCTGCTGTATCACTTCGGCATGATGGTGGTCGCGGCGGCACGGGCGGCGCGGATCCAGCCACTCGGCTCCGTCGGGCCCTTCGCCGATTTCTCCGATCTCGCGGGCTATCGCGCCTCGCTGAAGCGGTCACGTGCGCTGGGCTTCGCCTGCCAGGCCTGCATTCATCCCGCGCAGGTGCCGATCATCAACGAGGAATACGGCCCCTCCCCCGCCGAGGTGGAGCGCGCCCGTCTGCTGATCGCGGCCTTCGATGCGGCGCTCGCCGAGGGCAAGGGCGCGGTCGCCTTCGAAGGCCAGATGATCGACCTGCCCGTGGTCGAGCGCGCGCGGCGATTGCTGACCCGCGCGCGCTGACCGCCGGCGCCGTCAGTTCACCAGCGGGCCATCGGCGCGCGCCTCGCCATCCTCGCCCAGGGAGAAGCCCTGGATATCAGCGCGCGCCGCCAGCACGGCAATGTATTGCCGCACCGCCGCCTGCCAGGCGGCGTGCTGCAGGTCGCGATGGATCCGGTCGCGCGCATCCTCGAAGGTGACGGTTTGGCCGGGTGTGTGCCGGTGCAGATGCAGCACATGCATGCCGTAACGCGTGGCGACCACCACCGGGCAGACCTGGCCTGGTTCAGTGCCGTGCAGGAAGGTCTCGAATTCCGGCACGGTGGAGCCGCGTTCGATCCGCCCGAGATGCCCGCCCTGCTCGCGCGACGGACAATCGGAATGCGCGCGCGCGAGGTCCGGCAGGCAGCCCGGTGTCGCCAGGACCTGCGCGAGCAGGCCTTCGGCACGGGCTTTGGCCTCGACGCGTGCGCCGGCATCCTCCGGATCGGCGGCAACCAGGATATGGCTGGCATCCCAGTATTCGGGAGAGCCGAAGCGCTCCGGATGGGCCGCCAGCCAACGACGGCAGGCGACCTCGTCCGGTGCGGGCACGACGACGTCGCGCTGCAGCAGCGCGTCGATCGCGTCGTCCTCGTCGTTGATGGGAATGCCGGCCTCCGCCGCTGCGTCCAGTAGCAGGCGCCGCACCACCAGGGCGCGCGCTGCAGCCGACCAGGCCGCATCGGCGTTGTCGGATGGATGATGCTGCATCTCGGCCGCCACATCCCGCGCGGGAATGGCGGTGCCGTTCACGACGATGTCGAGCTCTTCCATCATCGTCACTCCGCCGGGCTCACGCCGGGACGCGCGACCGGGCCCGGCCGCTTCGTGCCGCCGCGTGTGCGGACGATCTGCCAGGAGCGGAACAGGTACCAGATCGGCGCGGAGAAGATATGCACCAGGCGCGAGAAGGGCGTCAGGAGGAACAGCGTCATGCCGAGCACGAGATGCGCCAGGTAGGGGAAGGCGATGCCACGGATGTGGTCCGCCGCGCCACCCTGGAAGGTGACGATCCCCTGCGCCCAGGCCGAGAGCTGGAGCATCACGCTGCCGTCGCTGTGCATCACAGAGAAAGGCAGCGTCAGCAGGCCGAGGCTGAGCTGCACCCACAGCAGCGCCAGGATCGCGATGTCGATGCCCGTGCTGGTGCGCCGGATCCGGTCGTCGAACAGCCGGCGATGCAGCAGCAGCGTCAGGCCGATGAAGCAGATCGTCCCGGCGATGCCACCGCTGACGATCGCGAGCATCTGCTTCTGCGAGGGTGAGATCGCCCATTCGTAGAGCACGTGCGGAGTCAGCAGTCCGACGAAATGGCCGAAAAACAGGAACAGCACGCCGACATGGAAGAGGTTCGAGCCCCAGCGCAATTGCCGCGAACGCAGCATCTGCGATGAGCCCGAGCGCCAGGTGTACTGGTCCCGGTCGAAGCGGATCAGCGAGCCGATCGTGAAGACCCCGAAGCAGATATAGGGGTAGATGCCGAACAGGAAGGTGTGGAGGTAGTCAGTGAAACCGTTCCAAAGGGCGCTCATCGCGTCTCTCCTTCAGCGAATGGCGGAGTTGGCGCGCAGCTTGCGCAGCCGATCGATCATGGCGCCGACCTTGGCGCGCGCACCCTGCTTGTCCGGGTCCGATTCAGGACCGAAGACGACGGGCTCATCCTCATAGGCAGCGTCGAGGGCGGCGAGTTCCTCGGCGTCGCTCATCTCCTGTTCTCGCGTCGGCTCGGCCTGCGGGCGCGCGCCCACCTCCGCCAGCAAGCCGGCGAGCACGGCGGCGTAGGCGCGTGCCTCCGCATTGCTGCGCCCCATCAATCGCGCATGGATCGCATCGATGATCGGCGCCGCCTGCCGGATGAGGTTGCTCGCGACCTCCTCAGGTGCGGCGGCGCAGAATTCCATGAACAGCGGCAGGTAGTCCGGCAACTCACCGCCGGTCATGGCGAAGCCGGCCTCGTCATAGACCGCAGCCAGTTCGATCATGGCCGGGCCGCGGTTGCGAGTGTCGCCGTGGACATGTTCGAACAGGTGCAGACTGCTGCCGCGGCCGCGATCGAAAAGGCGAACATACTCCTCCTCCCGATCCAGACCGTCGCCGGCCGCGAGCCGCAAGGTCAGCGCGGAAAGACGGGGCACAAGCGCCTTGGTGAAGCCAGCCTCGGGAATGGCGTCGCGGATGGACGCCAGTTCCCCACGGAGTTCCGCATCCGGGTAGCGCAACAGGCGCGAGAGGATGGCGAGACGGATGTTCATTCCGCGCTCTCCCGCCGGCGGGCTTCCTCGGCTTCGCGAATCCTCGGCGGCGCCATGCGGCCCGCCGTCGGGCCGCTCGCGCTGAACAGGTTGCCCGCGCTGCGCCCGTCGCTGCAGCCATGGCCGAAGCTGAACCCGCAGGACGATTTCAGGTCGAAGGCGTTCTCGGCATACTCGCGATGGGTGGTCGGGATGACGTAGCGATCCTCGTAGTTCGCGATGGCCAGCGTCTGGTACATGTCCTCCACCTGCGCCGCGGTCAGGCCGACCTTCTCAAGGATGGCGAGATCCTCGCGCCCTTCGACGGTGCGCGCGCGCATGTGCATGCGCATCGCCATCAGGCGCTGCAGCGCGCTGACGATGGGCGTCTCCGCACCGGCCGTCAGCAGGTTGGCCAGGTACTTCACGGGAATGCGGAGGCTCTCGACGTCCGGGAGCCCGTCCTTCCAGCCGACATGCCCGGCCTCGGCGGCCGATTGCACCGGGGAAAGCGGCGGCACGTACCAGACCATCGGGAGCGTGCGGTACTCGGGGTGCAGCGGGAAGGCGATCTGCCAGTCGATGCACATCTTGTAAGTCGGGCTGTTGCGCGCGGCGTCCAGCCAGGCCTCCGGCACGCCATCCTTGCGCGCCTGCTCGATCACCGCAGGGTCGTGCGGGTCGAGGAAGATGTCGAGCTGCGAGCGGTAGAGCTGCTGCTCGTTCTCGGTCGCGGCGGCTTCCGAGATCCGGTCGGCATCATAGAGCAGCACGCCGAGGTAGCGGATGCGCCCGACGCAGGTTTCCGAACATACCGTCGGTTCACCCGCCTCGATGCGCGGGTAGCAGAAGATGCACTTCTCAGCCTTACCCGACTGCCAGTTGTAATAGATCTTCTTGTAGGGGCAGGCGGAGACGCACATGCGCCAGCCGCGGCACTTGTCCTGGTCGATCAGGACGATGCCGTCCTCCTCCCGCTTGTAGATCGACCCGGATGGGCAGGCAGCGACGCAGGACGGGTTGAGGCAGTGTTCGCACAGCCTCGGCAGGTAGAACATGAAAGTCTTTTCGAACTGCCCGTAGATCTCCTTCTGGATGCCTTCGAAGTTGCGATCGCGGGAGCGCTTGCGGAACTCCGTACCCAGGATCTCCTCCCAGTTCGGGCCCCATTTGATCTCCATCCGCTCCCCGGTCAGCAAGCTGACGGGGCGCGCGACGGGCATCGCCTCGCTTTCCGGCGCCGTCTGCAGATGCGTGTAGTCGAACGTGAACGGCTCGTAGTAGTCGTCGATCTCCGGCAGGTCCGGATTGGCGAAGATGTTGGCGAGGATGCGCCACTTCGGCCCGATCCTCGGCTGCAGGGCGCCGTTGCGCTTGCGCTTCCAGCCGCCCTTCCACTTGTCCTGGTTCTCCCAATCCTTGGGATAGCCGATGCCGGGCTTCGTCTCGACGTTGTTGAACCAGGCGTACTCGACGCCTTCGCGGCTGGTCCACACCTGCTTGCAGGTGACTGAGCAGGTATGACAGCCGATGCACTTGTCGAGGTTCAGCACCATCGCGATCTGTGCGCGGATCTTCATCGCCGTTACTCCGCCGCCTTGAGGTCTGCTGCCTGGGGTGTCACACGCGGGCCATCCAGCCATTCCACCTTGGCCATCTTGCGCACCAGCACGAACTCGTCGCGGTTGGTGCCAATCGTGCCGTAGTAGTTGAAGCCGTAGGCCAACTGCGCGTAGCCGCCGATCATGTGCGTCGGCTTGATCGTGGTGCGCGTGACGGAATTGTGGATGCCGCCCCGGGCATGGGTGATCTCGCTGCCCGGCACGTTCACGATCTTCTCCTGCGCGTGGTACATCATGACCATGCCCTTCGGCACGCGCTGGGAAACGACGGCGCGCGCGCACAGCGCGCCGTTGGTATTGAACGCCTCGATCCAGTCATTGTCCTCGACGCCGATGACCTCGGCGTCGATCTCGGACAGCCACACGATCGGGCCGCCGCGCGACAGCGTCAGCATGATCAGGTTGTCCGTGTAGACGCTGTGGATGCCCCATTTCTGGTGCGGCGTGATGAAGTTAAGCGCGATCTCCTTGTTGCCGTTCGGCTTCACGCCGTGCATCGGCCCGGTGGTCCGCAGGTCCACCGGCGGGCGATAGACGCAGAACCCCTCCCCGAAGGCGAGCATCCAGGGATGATCCTGGTAGAGCTGCTGCCGCCCGGACAGTGTCCGCCAGGGGATCAGCTCATGCACGTTGGTGTAGCCGGCGTTGTAGCAGACCTCCTCGCTCTCCAGCCCGGACCAGACGGGGGAGGAGATGATCTTGCGCGGCTGTGCCTGGATGTCGCGGAAGCGGATCGCCTCATGCTCCTTCGGGATGGCGAGGTGGGTGTGATCACGCCCAGTGAATCTGCCGAGCGACTCCCACGCTTTCACCGCGACATGCCCGTTGGTCTCCGGCGCAAGGTGCATGATGACCTCGCAGGCATCGATGTCGGTCTCGATGCGCGCGAGCGGTCCTTCCACGCCCTCCACCTGGGTCTCCCCGTTCAGGTGGCGCAGGAAGCCGACCTCGTCACCGGTCTTCCATGTCATGCCCTTGCCGTTGTTGCCGAGCCTGTCCATCAACGGCCCGAGGGACGTGAAGCGCGCATGGGTATTGGGGTAGTCGCGTTCCACCACCGTCACCGCCGGCATGGTCTTGCCGGGGATCGGATCGACCTCACCCTTCTTCCAGTCGCGGATCAGGTGCGACTGGCCGAGTTCGCCCGGGCTGTCATGCATCAGCGGCGTGAGCACCACGTCCTTCTCGACGCCGAGATGCCCCTTCGACATCGCCGAGAAACGCTCCGCGATGCCGCGGAAGATCGCCCAGTCGGTGCGGCTCTCCCAGGCCGGGTCCACCGCGGCCGACAGCGGATGGATGAAGGGATGCATGTCTGAGGTATTGAGGTCGTGCTTCTCGTACCAGGTGGCCGTGGGCAGCACGATGTCGGAGTACATGCAGGTGGTGCTCATGCGGAAGTCGAGCGTCACCAGCAGGTCCAGCTTGCCCTTCGGCGCCTCGTCATGCCAGGCGACTTCCTCGGGCTTCGCCGCGCCCTGTTCCCCGAGATCCTTCCCCTGCACGCCATGCTGCGTGCCGAGCAGGTGCTTGAGGAAATACTCATGCCCCTTGCCCGAGGACCCCAGCAGGTTCGACCGCCACACGAACAGGTTGCGCGGCCAGTTCGCGGGATGGTCGGGGTCCTGGCACGACATCTCGAGTGTGCCATCCTTGAGGGACTGCGCCACATACTGCGGCACGGGAACGCCTGCCTGCTCCGCCTCCGCCGCGATGGTCAGCGGATTGCGCACGAGTTGCGGCGCGGAAGGCAGCCAGCCCATCCGCTCCGCGCGGATGTTGAAGTCGATCATCGCACCGGACATGGGCTGCGGCGCGGTGGGTGAGAGGATATCCTTCACCTGCAGCGTCTCGTAGCGCCACTGGTCCGTATGAGCATACCAGAAGGATGTCGCGTTCTGCTGGCGCGACGGCCGGCCCCAATCAGTCGCGAAGGCCAGCGGGATCCAGCCCGATTGCGGGCGCAGCTTCTCCTGCCCGACATAATGCGCCCAGCCGCCGCCGGACTGGCCGATGCAGCCGCACATCACCAGCAGATTGATGATGCCGCGATAGGTCATGTCCGAGTGATACCAATGGTTCACCGCGGCCCCGAGGATCACCATCGACTTGCCGCGCGTCTTCTCCGCCGTGTCGGCGAATTCGCGAGCGACAGTGATGATCTGCTTGCGCGGCACGCCGCAAACCGCCTCGGCCCAGGCCGGGGTGTAGGGCGCGTTGGCATCGTAGTCCGCTGCGCCGTCGCGCTTCACGCCGTAGTTCGCGAGGAACAGGTCATAGACGGTGGCGACGCGCGCAACGCTGCCATCCTTCAGCGGCACCGACATGACGGACAACTGATGCGTGACCGTGTCGCCAAGGTTGGTCGGATTGAAGAACGCCGTGGCGCCATCCCCGAAGTAGGGGAAGGTCACCGCCGCGGTCTCGCCGCCGGACAGACTCAGGCGGGGTGTGCGCACCTCACCATCGCGTGCGTCGCGGCCTTCGAGGTTCCACTTCCCTTGCTCACCCCAGCGGAAGCCGATCGAACCGGTCGGCACATAGGGCGCGCCGGTCGCATCGTCGATCGCGATGGTCTTCCAGTCGGGATTGTTCGCCTCGGCGGCGTTGTCCACCAGGTCGCTGGCGCGGAGCTGGCGGTCGGGCACCAGGCGCCCGTCCTTCTCGCTCAGCATGACCAACATGGGCATATCGGAGTAGCGGCGGCAGTAGTCGAGGAAGTAGTCACCCCTTCCCTTCGCGTGCCATTCGCTCAGGATCACATGGCCCATCGCCAGCGCCAGCGCGGAGTCCGTGCCCTGCTTCGGGTGCAGCCAGAGATCGGCGAATTTGGAGGCCTCGGAATAATCCGGCGTGACGGTCACCACCTTGGTGCCGCGGTAGCGCGCCTCGGCCATGAAGTGCGCGTCGGGCGTGCGCGTCTGCGGCACGTTCGACCCCCACATCATGATGAAGCCGGCATTGTACCAGTCCGCGGATTCAGGAACGTCGGTCTGCTCGCCCCAGGTCTGCGGCGATGACGGAGGCAGGTCGCAATACCAGTCGTAGAAGGACATGCAGACGCCACCGATCAGCGACAGGTATCGGCTGCCCGCGGCGTAGCTGACCATCGACATTGCCGGGATGGGCGAGAAGCCGATGATGCGGTCCGGACCATGCGCCTTGACGGTGTGGACATTGGCGGCGGCGATGATCTCCTCCGCTTCCTCCCAGCGCGCGCGGACGAAGCCGCCGGCGCCACGAGCCGCCTGGTACTCATGGCGCTTCGCGGGATCGGATTGGATCTCGCGCCAGGCCTGCACGGGGTCGGCGTGGCGCGCCCGCGCCTCACGCCACAACCGCAGCAGGCGCTTGCGGATCATCGGGTACTTCACCCGGTTCGCGCTGTAGAGATACCAGGAGTAGGACGCACCACGCGAACAGCCACGCGGTTCATGGTTCGGCAGGCCCGGGCGCGTGCGCGGATAGTCGGTCTGCTGCGTCTCCCAGGTGACGATCCCGCCCTTGACGTAGATTTTCCAGGAACAGGACCCGGTGCAGTTCGCGCCGTGGGTGGAACGCACGATCTTGTCGTGCGCCCAGCGCGACCGGTAGGCGTCCTCCCAGGCGCGGCTCTCCGTCGTGGTCTCGCCGTGGCCGCCAGAGAAGGTGCCGGCATACTTCCGGAAGTAGGTCAGGCGATCGAGGAAGTGGCTCATTCTGTCGTGTCCTTCCTGGTCAGGCGGTCGCGGGCGGGGCGGAGGTGCCGCCGCGCTCGATGTCGTGCAGCACGCCGCCCCGGCGCGTGTAGACGCCCCAGGTCACGGCGATGCACAGCAGGTAGAAGATGAAGAAGCCCCACAACGCCGCGACCGGACTGCCGGTCATGGCGATCGAGCTGCCGTAGCTCTTGGGGATGAAGAAGGCGCCATAGGCTGCGATGGCGGAAGTGAAGCCGATGATGGCTGCGCTCTCCTTCTCCGCCTGCTGGCGCCGTTCGGCCGGATCGGCCTGCGGCATCAGCCGAACCATGTCCTTGCCCATGATGGCGGGGATCATCTGGAAGGTGGAGGAATTGCCGACGCCACTCGCGATGAAGAGAAACATGAAGCTCGCGAAGAAGCCCCAGAAGGCGCCCGGCTGATCCTTGATGCCTATGAAGTGGATGACGCCGTAGACACCGACAGCCATGGCGATGAACACCAGCACCGTCACGCGTCCGCCGCCCCAGCGATCCGAGACCCATCCGGTCAGCGACCGCGACAGCGCACCCAGCAGCGGGCCGAGGAAGGCGAAGTGCAGCGCATTGACCTCGGGGAACTGGGTGCCCGTCAGCAGCGGGAAGCCCGCCGAGTAGCCGATGAAGGATCCGAAGGTGCCGGTGTAGAGGAGACACATGATCCAGTTGTGCTTGCGCTGGAAGATTACCGCCTGGTCCGCGAAGGACGACTTCATGGTCGCGAGGTCATCCATGCGGAACCAAGCCGCGAAGGCTGCCGCCGCGATGAAGGGCACCCAGACGAAGCCGGCATTCTGCAGCCAGAGCGCGTCGCCGTTGCGCAGGCTCTGTGGATCCCCGCCGAGCCAGCCGAACACGCCGGTGGTAATCGCCAGCGGCACCACGAACTGCACCACGCTCACGCCGAGATTTCCGAGGCCGGCATTGAGCGCAAGCGCATTGCCCTTCTCCCGCTTCGGAAAGAAGAAGGAGATGTTGGCCATCGAGGAGGCGAAGTTGCCGCCGCCGAAGCCGCAGAGCAGCGCCAGCAACAGGAACACCCAATAGGGCGTCGCCGGATCCCGCACCGCGAAGCCTATACCGAGCGCTGGCAGCATCAGCGACCAGGTCGACAATGTGGTCCACAGCCGCCCGCCGAAGATCGGCGGCATGAAGGTGTAGAAGATCCGGAAGGTCGCACCCGACAGGCCCGGAAGCGCCGCCAGCCAGAACAGTTGATCCGTGGTGAAGCGGAAGCCCACCGCAGGCAGCTTCGCCACCACCACCGACCACACCATCCACACAGCGAAGGACAGCAGCAGGCAGGCGATCGACACCCACAGGTTACGCCGCGCGATGGCCCGGCCGGTCGCGTCCCAGAAGGCCGGGTCCTCCGGCCGCCAATCCTCGATGGCACTGCCACGCAGTGCGCCGGACTGGGCGGCACCGTGGATGGGCTGCATCTCGGGCAGCGCTGGCAGGGTCGCCAGGATCGGAGCAGCCGCCTCGCGCTCCATGCCCAGGATGGAGACGTGCATCCAGACCAGCGCCACGGCGCTGATGAGGAAGAGCAGCATGAAGCAGGACTGCGCGATTCCGGTCAGGTCGTTCATCAGCCCGAAGGCCATCGGCAGGATGAAGCCGCCGAGGCCACCGATCAGACCGACCACGCCGCCCACCGACCCGACCCGGTTCGGGTAGTAGACTGGGATGTGCTTGAACACCGCGGCCTTGCCGAGGCTCATGAAGAAGCCGAGGACGAAGACCAGCACGATGAAGGGAACGACACCGACGCCGATGTGGAATGCGATCGGCCCCTTGATGCCATGCACCGTGAAGTCAGTCGGCGGATAGGAGAGCAGGAAGCTCACCGCCACCGATACGCCCAGCGTCCAGTACATGACGCGCCGCGCACCGTAGCGATCGGACAGCAGGCCGCCATAGGCGCGGAAGATGCTCGCCGGCACCGAGTAGGCCGCCCCGATCATGCCGGCGGTGGTGATCGAGAAGCCGTAGACCTCGATGATGTAGCGCGGCAGCCACAGCGCCAGCGCGACGAAGGCGCCAAAGACGAAGAAGTAATAGAGGCTGAAGCGCCAGACCTGGACGTTCTTCAACGGTTCCATCATCGCCGCGAAGCTCTCGGGCTTCGCGCCGGCGCGCCGCCGCGCCTCCAACTCCGGGTCATCCTTGGTCATGGCAAAGAAGACGACAGCCATCAGCAGCAGCGCGCCGGCCCAGACCAGCGCCACGGTCTTCCAGCCGAAGGCGACCATGATCATGGGCGCGAGGAACTTGGTCACCGCCGCGCCGACATTGCCGGCGCCGAAGATGCCGAGCGCGGTGCCCTGCTTCTCCTTCGGATACCACTTCGAGACGTAGGCGACGCCGACTGCGAAGGAACCGCCGGCGATGCCCACGCCGAGTGCCGCGAGGAGGAAGGTCGTATAGTCATAGGCCAGGGACAGCAGCGCCGTCGCGACCGCGGCCGATACCATCACCGCCGTGAAGACGGTCCGCCCGCCACGCTGGTCGGTCCATACGCCGAGGACGAGGCGGATCAGGCTGCCCGTGAGGATCGGCGTGCCGACCAGCAGGCCGAACTGGAATTCCGACAGGCCGAGGTCACGTTTGATCTGGAGCCCGATGATCGAGAAGATCGTCCAGGCCGCGAAGCAGATCGTGAAGGCGAGGGTCGAGAGCCATAGCGCCCGAGACTGTGCGCTTCGATCAACTTCGGTGTCATGCGGCGCCATGCCGTCCTCCGCCAAATCCGGTGATGCCGCGATGCGCCGCGCACGGCTCCGGACGGTTGATGCGGATCAAGATTGCGGCGGCGCATCCGGGGGAATTCGCGGATGGACGAAGTCGATCAATCTGGCAGTGAAGCTGGATCAGATGGGCCCTTGATGCAGATCAAGACCACGACCCAGCAAAAGGTGTGTGGTTCGGCCTGCATGGAGACGGTCGGGAGGAGTCTATGAAGGTCGCCAACGGCGCTCTGCTCGAACGATCGCCGTTCTTCCAGACGGCCGGAAGTGCAGCGATGAACGAATTGCTGCGCATCAGCTTCACGCATCTGTTGCCCAAAGGCACGGTGCTGTTCGAACAGGGCGACGAGCCCGAGTTCCTGCACATCCTGCTGGCCGGCAGCATCGGCCTGCAGGCGCAAGGCCAGCGCGGCGAACCGACCCTGGTCGAGATACTCGGTGCCGGAGAGGTCTTCCTCGCCCCCGCGGTGATGTTGAATCTGCCTTACCTCGCCTCAGCCGCTGCCCTGACCGAGGTGCGCGTCCTCATGGTGCCGGCGGAGGCGTTCCGCGAGGCCTACGGCCGCAGCCTGCCGCTATGCCGCGCCACCGCGGAACTCCTCGCGAGGCATTGGCGCCTGATGGTGGACCAGGTGGTGGACCTCAAGGTCCATGACGCGGAAACGCGGGTCACCCGCTTCCTCGAGCGCCGCGCCCCGAAGGACGCCGGCGAAGGTGGCCCCGACCTGCCGGAGCCACGCATCGCGATCGCCGCGCGCCTCGGCATGACGCCCGAGACGCTGTCGCGCACCCTGACGGCGCTCGAAAAGAAGGGAAAGCTGTCACGCGGACCGGCCGCCTCGACGCCGATGGCTGGGCGGCGGGCCGAATGTTGAGCGGGGGAGACGTCCCTCCCCCGCCAGCACGGTCCTACAGCTCGCACATGGTCAGGATGCGTTCGGCAATCAGCGGCGTATAGGCCTCGCGCACCAGCGGCATGCGTGGGTTCTGGGTGTGCGCCTTCACCGCGGCGCGGTCGGTATAGACCTCGACCAGCATGATGCGGCCTTCATCCTTGCTGCCATCGGCGTTGAGCGGCTGCAGCACTTCGAAGCGCTCGCAGCCCGGCTCCTCGGCCTGGGTCAGCCGCGCGTGCTCGCGGATCAGCGCGTCGAAGGCGGCGTGGCTGCCGGGATGCGGACGGAACTCAACGTGGATGGCGATCTTGGGCATGGCGTTCTCTCCCATTGCGGATGGCGCAGGGTGGCGCGGATCGCCTGCCCTTCCAACCCCCGCGAGGCGCCGGCTGCGACTTGAACGGCGCGATGAATCGCACGACCATCCGGACTTCCCTTCCATATCGCCGCGAGGCTTTCCATGCGCCGCCGCTCCCTTCTCGCGACCCTCGCCACCCCGGCCCTGCTGCCCGGCGGCGCCGGCGCGCAAGGCACCCGCGCCACCACCCTGCGCGTGGTGCCGGAGACGCTGACCACCCTCTTCGACCCGCATTTCACCACGAGCTTCACGACGCGGGATTTCGCGTACCTCGTCTATGACACGCTGTTCGCGGTGAACGACCGCTGGGAACCGCAGCCCCAGATGGTCGAACGCTGGACGCAGAGCCCGGACGGCCGGGACTGGACCTTCACGCTGCGGGAGGGTCTCGCATTCCATGACGGCAGCCCTGTCACCGCCGAGGACTGCACCGCCAGCATCCGCCGCTGGGGCGCGCGGGATTCGCTCGGCGCCTTCCTGATCGCTGCGACCGACACGCTGGAGCCGACCGATGCGCGCAACTTCCGCCTGCGCCTGTCGCGGCCCTTCGGCCTGGTGCTGCAGGCGCTCGCCAAGCCCGGCGCCATGGTGCCGATGGTCATGCCGAAGCGCCTGGCCGAAACGCCACCATCGCGACCGGTGACGGAACCGATCGGCTCCGGACCCTACCGCTTCGTCGCAGCCGAGTACCGGGCCGGCGAACGCATCGTCCTCACGCGCAACACTGCCTATGTGCCACGGAGCGAAGCCGCGGTCTGGGCCTCCGGCGCCAAGCGCCCGACCTTCGAGCGTATCGAGCTGATCGCCATGCCTGACGTATCGAGCCAGGTGAGCGCGCTTTCGACCGGAGAGGTCGACTACCTAGAACGCGTGCCCGCCGATGTGCTGCCGGTACTGGAGCGCAACCGCGCGGTCCACGCCCAGGTTGTCTCACCCCTCGGCTACCAGGGCATCCTGCGCTTCAACCACCTGCTGCCGCCCTTCGACGATGTCCGGGTGCGCCGTGCCGTAATGCTGGCGGTGAACCAAGCGGACTACATGGCGGCCGTATCGGGACGGCCCGAATTCGCGCGGGACTGCCGCAGCATGCTCGGCTGCGGCACGCCCTATGAGACGACCGCTGGCATGCCCGCCGCCACGGATTTCGCCGCTGCGCAGCGCGCCTTGCGGGAGGCTGGGGCGGATCTGTCGCGGCCGGTGGTCATCCTGCATCCGGCCGACGCGCCGGGCATCGCCGCACTTGGGCTGATCACCCAGGACCTGCTATCGCGGCTCGGCTTCCGCGTTGACCTGCAGACGATGGACCTGAACACCTTCTTCGGCCGTCGTGCGCGGCCGGAAGGCTGGAATATCTTCCACACCACCAACACCGTGCCGGACATGCAGACGCCATTGCAGAACGCGTTCCTCAACGGTGCGGGCCAACCCGGCGGCTTCGTCGGCTGGCCCAAGGACGCCGAGGTGGAGGTCGCGCGCGCCGCCTTCGCCGCCGCCACGGATGAAGCCGGGCGCCGCGCCGCCGCCGATACGGTGCATCGCCGCGCCGCCGAGGACGGCTTCTACATGCCGCTGGGCCAGTTCGTCGGCCCGTCGGCCTGGCGGTCCGAACTCACCGACGTGCCGACCGGCCCGGCGATGTTCCTATGGAACATCACGCGGGGACGCTGAGGCGATGCTGTCCTGGTCCGATTTCCTCGACCTGGTGCCGAAGGTCGAATTGCACTGCCACATCGCCGGCGCGATGCGCGCGACGACACTGCACGAGATCGCCGCCGCCAACGGCGTGTCGCTCCCGCGCCCGGCGGAGACCCTGTACCAGTGGCAGGATTTCTACGGCTTCCTCGAAGTGCTGCGCCTCGGCGCGCTGGCCGTGAAGCGGCGCAAGGATTTCGAGCGCGTCGCCTATGAATGCATCGAGGACATGCATCGCCACGGCAATGCGCGGCATGTCGAGATCTTCTTCAACCCGCATTACTACACACCCAATGGCGCGACCTACCCGCTGATGGTCGAGGGCCTGGCCGCCGGGCTCGAACGCGCGGAACGGGACTTCGGCGTGTCGTCGCTGATGATCGCCTGCATCGACCGATCCGTCTGCCTGCCCTCCGAGGCGCTTCAGATGCTCGACTGGGTCGCCACACATCCGCATCCGCGCGTGGTCGGCGTCGGCCTCGACGGTGCGGAGCGTGGCGGGCCGCCGCTGGTCTGGCTGGAGGCCTGGCGCCGCGCCGGACGCATGGGCCTGTTCCGCACCGCCCATGTTTGCGAGGACAACCAGACGCTGTCCGAAGGCCCGCCGAGCCATGTGATCAACTGCCGCCATGCGCTCGGCTGTGACCGGCTCGACCACGGCTACAACATGCTGGCCGATCCGGACCTGGTGGCGCGCATGGTGGCGGATGGCACGCCCTTCACCATGGCTTGCTGGTCCTCGATTCTGCCAAACCGCGTGCCGCGGCTGGAACGCATCAAGCGCATGGGGGAGGCCGGGCTGAACATCGTGCTCGGCACCGACGACCCGACCATGTTCGCGACCACCATCGGCCATGGCTGGCGCGTCGTGTTCAACCACACGGGATGGGGCGTGGCGGACGCGCGGAAGCTCAGCCTCGCCGGCGTCGAGGCGTCCTGGCTGCCGGCCGGGCGCAAGGCCACGCTACGGGCCGAATTCACCGCCGTGCTGGATGCGCTGGAACCCAGGCTCGACCCGGCGGATCGAAGCCTGGATCTCGCGATCGAACGGCCGCTTCCGGCCGCCTGACCTCAGGCGGCGGCGTAGCGGGCCAGCGCCAGGTCCGACGTCTCGATCTCCGGCTTCCTGCCGGTGACGAGGTCCGCCAGCACCCGGCCCGACCCGCAGGCCATGGTCCAGCCCAGCGTGCCGTGGCCGGTGTTGAGATGCATGTTGCGGAAGCGCGTCGGGCCCACCACCGGTGTGCCGTCCGGCGTCATCGGACGCAGGCCGGTCCAGAAGGATGCCTCGGCCACGTTGCCGCCGCGCGGGAACAGGTCGGTAACGGAATGCTCGAGCGTCTCCCGGCGCGGCTTGCGCAGTTGCAGGGAGAAGCCGGCCAGTTCGGCCGTGCCGCCGACGCGGATGCGGTCGCCGAGGCGGGTGATGGCGACCTTGAAGGTCTCGTCCATCACGGTGGAGACCGGCGCGCCCGCTTCCTCGCGGATCGGGATGGTCAGGGAGTAGCCCTTCACCGGATAGACCGGCACACGCACGCCCAGCGGCGCGAGCAGTTCCGGCGTGAAGCTGCCGAGCGCGATGACGTAGCTGTCGGCCGTCTCGGTGCCGGTATCGGTGACGACGCCGGTGATGCGGTCGCCTTCGGTGTCCAGGCCGCGGATCGTCACGCCGTAGCGGAACTTCACGCCGATCGCCTCGGCCATGGCGGCGAGGCGCTGGGTGAAGATGTGGGCGTCGCCCGTCTCGTCGCCCGGCAGGCGCAGGCCGCCGACGAACTTGCCGGCGACATGCTTCAGCGCCGGCTCGGCTGCAATGCAGGCGGCGGGGTCCAGGACCTCGTACGGCACCTTGAAGGTGTCGAGCACGGCGGTGTCGTCGCCGACATGGTCGAGCTGCTTCTGGGTGCGGAAGAGCTGCAGCGTGCCCTTGCTGCGCCCGTCATAGGCAATGCCCGTCTCGCGACGCAGGTCGCCGAGGCAGTCGCGGGAGTATTCCGCCAGGCGGACCATGCGCGTCTTGTTGATGCGGTAGGCGGCCTCGGTGCAGTTGGCCAGCATCTGCGCGAGCCAAGTGTAGAGGCGGCGATCCGCGCGCGGCCACATCACCAGCGGGCGGTGGCGCATCATCATCCACTTCAGCGCCTTCACCGGGATCCCCGGCCCGGCCCAAGGGGCGGAATAGCCGTAGGAGAGCTGCCCGGCATTGGCGAAGGAGGTCTCCATCCCCGCCGCCGACTGGCGCTCGAGCACCGTCACCTCATGCCCCGCGCGGGCCAGGTACCAGGCGCTTGTGACGCCGACGACGCCGCTGCCAAGGACGATGACGCGCATGGGGACACCCTCTGCCGGATGAATGCTTCGATACGGCAATGGTGTGACGGTTTGGTGTCGCAAGTGCTGCGGATAAGGCGCAGGATTCGCCATAGCCCTGGCATCGCACGGCATATTCTGCGAAGTTGTCGCAGATCATGCCAAGTCTCGATGATGCCGATTTGAGGATACTCCGCGCCCTCCGCCAAGATGGGCGCATGACCAATGCCGCGCTGGCCGAGGCGGTAGGGCTGTCGCAATCAGCCTGCCTGCGCCGATTGCGGCTGCTGGAACGCAGCGGGGTGATCCGCGGCTATACCGCCATCATCGATGAGCCGGATGCGCGGGAGACGGTGACGGTGATCGTGCAGATCACGCTCGACCGGCAGACCGAGGAGCATCTGTCGCGCTTCGAGACCTCGGTGCGCCGACTGCCGGAAGTGCGCGAGTGCTACCTGATGACGGGCATGTCCGACTATCTGCTGCGCGTCGAGGTGCGCGATGCGGCGGACTACGAGCGCATCCACAAGGAGCAGTTGTCGCGGTTGCCGGGGGTGGCGCGGATCCAGTCGTCCTTTGCGATCCGGCGCGTGATCGGCAGCCGGGGTTAGAACGCCGCGGCGAGCTCCGCCCATTCCTCGTCGAGCGTCATCGCCGGCCGGCGGCGGCCCGCGCGGCGATACCAATAGTCGGCATTGCCGAGATCGCCCTCCTTCCGGTGCAGATAGGCATGCACCCAGGACCCTTCGGCTGTCTCGACCGACTGCGCGATCTCATGCGCGCGGACCCAGTCCCCGCGCGCATCCCACCACAGCGCGGCAGGCAGTGGGGACAACCCATCGGCTGTCTCCCGCTCCCGCAGCGCAGCCGCATCCATCAGGCGGCGGCCGCCAGCGGCTGCGTGCGCGACAGGCGCGCCAGCAGGTAGCCCACCTCCCCCGCCGTCTCCTTCGACATCTTCGGCCCCGGGGCGCGCAGCGTGTCATGCGCGATGATGCCGCGCCGCTTCAGCACATACTTCCGGATCGCGAGGCCAAGGCCCGGCTGCACCTCGGTGCGGATCAGCGGGAGGTGCAGGTCGAACAGGTCCTGCGCGGCATCGCGCTGGCCCGCCGCCATCAGGGAACACACCTTCGCCAGCATCTCCGGGAAGGCATACCCCGTCATGATGCCATCGGCACCGCGCGCCAGTTCCTCCGGCAGGAACTGCCCGCCGACGCCGCCGAGGATCGACACGCGCGGCATCTTCCCCTCCGCTTCCAGCTTCCGTACCGCGGTCAACTTGTCGAGACCGGGCCAATCCTCCGCCTTCAGCATCACCATGCGCTGGTCCTGCGCCATGCGCGCGATCATCGCGGCCGTCATGGTGATGCCGGTCAGCTGCGGATAATCCTGCAGCACGAAGGGCGCATCGACCACGTCCATGGCCTGGGCGATGTAGGAGACCACGGCCTCGTCACCCTTCAGCCCTGACGCCGGCGAGACCATGATCCCTGCCGCGCCGAGATCCATCGAGCCACGAGCGATCGCCTTCATCTGCGCGAAGCCCGGCGCCGACGCGCCGACCACCACCGGGATGCGCCCGTTCACGCGCTTCAGCACGCGGCCGACGAAAGTCAGGCTCTCGGCCTCGGTCAGTTTCGGGGCTTCGCCCATCACGCCAAGGATGGTCATGCCCGACGCCCCGGCGCCGATGAAGGCGTCCGTCATCCGGTCGGTGCTGTCGAAGTCGAGCGCCCCGTCCGGCAGGAACGGCGTCGGGGCGATGACGAATACGCCCTTGGCGGATCGGTCGAGCATGGGCATTCCCTCTGCGGCTGGCGATACTGACCCACCATACCCCCGCCGCGAGGAACCGTCACATGGACCAGGCCTTCATCCCGGCTGTCTTCCTCCGCGGCGGTTCGTCCAAGGGCGTGTTTTTCCATGCCAAGGACCTGCCGCGAGATCGCGCGAAGCAGGATGCGATCTTCCTGTCCGTGCTCGGCAGCCCCGACCCTTATGGCCGGCAGTTGGACGGGATGGGCGGCGGCATCTCCTCCCTGTCCAAGGCCGTCATCATCGGTCCGCCGACGCATCCCGATGCCGATGTGGATTACACCTTCGCTCAGGTTGCGGTGGACCGGCCACTGGTGGACTGGTCGAGCAATTGCGGCAACCTCTCCTCCGCCGTCGGTCCCTTCGCCGTGGATGAGGGGCTGGTGCGTGCCTCTGACGGCGAGGCGCTGGTGCGCATCCACCAGGTCAACACGAAGCGCATCATCCACGCACGCTTCCTGGTGCGCGGAGGGCGCGCGGCGACCGAGGGCGATTTCGCCATGGCCGGCGTGTCCGGCACCGCTGCGCGCATCCGGCTCGACTTCCTCTCCCCGGGCGGCGGCGCCACGGGGCGGTTGCTGCCGACCGGCGATGCGATGGACGTTCTGGAACATGATGGCCGGCAGTACCGCGCGACGTTGATCGATGCCGCCAATGCATGCGTCTTCCTCGACGCCAGGGAAGTCGGCCTGACAGGTACGGAAAGTCCCGATGCGATCGAGGCGAATCCCGCCACCATGGCGCTGCTCGACGCGCTTCGGCGCCAGGCGGCGGTGCGCATGCGGCTCTCGGCAACGCCGGCGGCCGCGCCGCTCGCCATCCCCAAGGTCGCCGTCGTCTCGGCCCCGGCCGCCTATCGCGCCTTGGACGGCGCGACCATCGGTGCGGACACGCATGACATCGCCGTACGCATGATCTCGATGGAACGCGCGCACCGCGCCGTGCCGCTGACCGGCGGCATGGCACTCGGCGTCGCCTGCCGGATCGCGGGGTCGCTGCCGCAGACCATCGCGCTGGCTCCGCGCGGCGATGAGGTGCGGCTCGCCAACCCCTCCGGCATCCTGGCGGTGGGTGCGGAAGTGCGGCGATCCGAGTCCGGTTGGGTGGCGGACAGCGCCGTCGTGTTCCGTTCCGCGCGCTGCCTCATGCAGGGCGCCGTGGCGGTGCCGACCCGGCTGTTTTGACGACCCTCGCGGGCATGCGATACCTGCGCATGTCCAAGGAATGCCGGAGGGAACTTCCGATGCTCAGCCGCCGCCAGGGGTTGGCCGCAGGTGCCGCGCTTCTCGCCGCCGGCGAGGCCCGCGCGCAAGCGGCCTGGCCTGACCGCCCGATCCGCGTGATCGTTCCCTTCGCCGCCGGCGGCAATGCCGATGTCATCGCCCGCGTGCTGCAGCCGCGGCTGCAGGAGAAGCTCGGCCAGCCCGTGGTGGTGGAGAATCGCCCCGGCGCGGGCGGCTCCGTCGGCGCCGAGGCCGTCGCGCGCGCACGGCCGGATGGCTACACCTTGCTGATCGGGTCGAACGGGCCACTGTCCGTGAACCCGGTAGTGCAGGCCCGGCTGCCTTATGACGCCGCGAAGGATTTCGCGCCCATCGCCATGGCGATGCAGGTGCCGCATTGCCTCGTCGCGCAGCCCAACGCACCCTATCGCGGCGTCGCGGATGTCGTGGCCGCGTCGCGCGCCGCACCTGGCGAGGGCATCGGCATCGGCACGGCCGGGGTGGCGAGTGCCACACACCTTTCGTTGGAGGCCTTCAAGGCACAGACCGGCGCGAGGCTGCTGCATGTGCCTTATCGCGGCGGCGGCGCGGCGGTGCCGGATTTCCTCGCCGGCAACCTGCCGATGCTGTTCACCGAATTCTCGACCGCCATCCCGCTGCATCGCGACGGTAAGGCGCGCGTCATCGCCGTGGCCGCGGCCGCGCGGCTGCCGGCGCTGCCGGATGTGCCCACCATGATCGAACAGGGTGTGACGGGCTTCACCGCCGGGTCCTATGTCGGGCTTCTGGCGCCGAGCGGCACGCCGCCGGAGGCGATGCGCGCGCTCGGCGTCGCCATGGCCGCGATCGTCCAGGAGCCGGACTTCCGCGCCCGCATGCAGGGCATGGGCGGCGAGGCCGCCGGCGGCGTGCTGGCGACGCCGGCAGGCTTCGCGACCTTCATCGCCGAGGATCTGACCCGGTCCCGTGCCGCCGCCCGCGCCGCGGACATCAAGCCGGAATGAGCGCGCGCCAGACGCCCCCGGGGGCCACCGACTGCCACTGCCATATCTTCGGGCCGGCCGCGAAGTTCCCCTATGCTGAGCCCCGGTCCTACACGCCGGAAGACGAGACGCTCGAGGACTACATCGCGCTGCTCGACCGGCTGGACCTCGATCGCGGCGTCATCGTGCAGCCTTCGGCCTATGACCGCGACAACGCCTGCACGCTGGATGCCCTGCGCCGCGCGCCCGACCGGCTGCGCGGCGTCGCTGTGGTGGGGCGCGAGGCGACGGCGGACACGTTGCGCGCGATGCACCGCGACGGCATCCGCGGCCTGCGCGCCAATGAATACCGGCGTGACGGCCAGGCTGCCTATCACGGCGGCGTGCGGCTCGAGGAGATCGAGCCCTTCTTCCCGGTGATGGAAGAACTCGGCTGGCATCTGCAGTTGTGGATCGACGCGCGGCATCTGCCCCAGCTGGAACCGCGGCTCGCCAAGGTGCCGGTGCCGATCGTGGTCGATCACATGGGCCGCATGCACCACAGCCATGGCACGAATGATCCAGGCTTCCAGGCGCTGGTCCGTGGCATCGGCGACGGGCGCTACATGGCGAAGCTGTCCGGCACCTACCGGCTCGGCGCGGTGAAGCCGGATTATCTGGAGGCCAAGCCGTTCCATGATGCGCTGGTCGCCGCCAACCCGGACGCGCTGGTCTGGGGCACCGATTGGCCGCATCCGCGACCCGATGGCGGACGGCCGGATGCGAGGCGGCTGCTTGAGGTCTTCCTCGATTGGACGACCGATCCCGTGCTGCGGCGGAAGGTCCTGACGGACACGCCGGCGCGGCTTTACGATTTCCCAGCGGTGTAACGCCATGGCCTCCGAACGACACCCGACCTTCAAGCTGCCGTCCGGCACCTGCGATACGCATGTGCATATCTGGGGACCCTTCGACCGTTTCCCGGTCGCCAAGGGCGCGCCCTACACGCCCCCGGAGCGCAACAAGCACGATCTGGTCGCGCTGCATGCGCGGCTCGGCGTGGAACGCGCCGTCATCGTGCAGACCACGGTCTACAAATCCGACAACCGGGCGATGCTGGATGCCATCGCGGACAGCAAGGGCGCCTATCGCGGCGTCGCGCTGATCGATGAGAGTTTCGGCGACGCCGAATACAAGGCGCTGCACGATGGCGGCGTGCGTGGCGTGCGCTTCGGCTTCGTGAAGCATCTCGGCGGCATCCCGGATCTGGATCTCGTGAGGCGCACGGCCGATCGCATCGCCGGGATGGGCTGGCACCTGGTGCTCCACCTCGACGCCGCGAACATCCCGGAATTCGAGACGCTGTTCCGCTCCTTCCACCTGCCCGTGGTCGTGGACCATATGGGCCGCCCGCCGGCGCAGGACGGGTTGGGCCAGGCGCCCTTCCGCATCCTGCTCGACCTGCTGAAGACGCCGAACTGGTGGGTGAAGGTCTCTGGGTCCGAACGCATCTCGGCCGAAGGCCCGCCCTTCCGCGATGCCATCCCCTTCGCGCGGAAGCTGATGGAGGTCGCCCCCGACCGCACGCTGTGGGGCACCGACTGGCCGCATCCGAATGTGCGCTGGGAACCGGATGAGGCGGATCTGGTCGACCTGCTGCCCGCCTTCGGCGACGCCGCGGCGTTGCAGCGTGTGCTGGTTGACAACCCCGCGCGGCTCTACGGCTTCCCATGACCGACACGCTGCAGTCCTGGATCGGCCGCACCCGCCGCGTGGCGGATGAGATGGCGACGCCGCTGGTCCGCCGCATGGCCGCGCTGACCGATCGCAACGACATCGCGCTCGACCGCGGCGCGCCGGTGCCGAACCATTGGCTTTCGATCCTGTTCGACGACGCGCAGCCACAATCGCAGCTCGGGCCGGACGGGCATCCGGCGAAGGGCGACTTCCTGCCGCCGGTCCCCCTGCCCCGCCGCATGCTGGGCGGGCGCCGCCTGACCTATCACGCGCCGGTCCATGTCGGCGACACGCTGGAACGTGAGACGGCCATCGCCTCCATCACGCCCAAGGTCGGGCGGTCCGGCGCGATGATCCTCGTCATGCTGCGCCATACCATCACCGGGCCGAACGGCCTGGTGGCGGTGGAGGAACAGGACACCGTCTATCTGGAGGCCAAGCGCAACGCGCCCGCGCCGGCCGAGAAACCGGTCCTGGTGCCGACAGCCGAATGGCGCGACGCCTGGAAACCCGACCCAGTGGTTCTTTTCCGCTTCTCGGCCCTGGCCTTCAACGGCCACCGCATCCACTACGACGCGGACTATGCCCGCGACGTCGAGGGTTATCCGGCGCTGGTGGTGAATGGCAGCGTCAGCACGCTGTTCCTGTTCGAGGCCCTGCTGCGCCGCGCCCGTGGTGCGCAGATCCATTCCTATGAGGCCCGCACCATGCAGCCCGTCTTCTGCGATCGCCCGGCCTTCCTCTGCGGCGGTGCGCCGGATGCCGAAGGCAAGCGCGCCCTTTGGGTCGAAAAGGAAGACGGCGCCATGGCCGTCCGCATCCAGACGAGCATTTCATGACCGGACCACTCGACGGCATTCGCGTCCTCGACCTTTCCGCCGTGGTGGTCGGTCCGATCTGCACCCATGTGCTGTGTGAACAGGGTGCCGAGGTCATCAAGGTCGAGGCGCCGACCGGCGACCTGCTGCGGCACCTCGCCGGCAAGGGCCGCAGCGCGGGGATGAACGGCAAGTTCCTCAACTTCAACCGCGGCAAGAAGTCGATCGCCATCGACCTGAAGCACCCGGCCGGCATCGCCGCGCTTCGTCGACTGGCCGCAAGCGTCGATATCTTCGTCACCAATATTCGCCCGGATGCGCAGGCACGGCTTGGCGTCGATGCGGAGGCGCTGCGTGACGCGGCACCGCGCCTGATCCATTGTTCCATCACCGGCTTCGGCACTGGCGGTCCCTATGCCGGCCGCCCGGCCTACGACACGGTGATCCAGGGCGTGTCCGGCGTCGCCGGCACCTTCGAGGCCTCGACCGGCGACCCGCGCTACGTGCCGTTCCTGGTCGCCGACCACACCGTTGGGCTAATCGCCGCGCAGATGATCGGCTTCGCGCTGTACCGGCGCGAGAAGACCGGCCTCGGCGAGGCGATCGAGGTGCCGATGTTCGAGAACATGGCCGCCTACATCATGCAGGAACATCTCGGCGCGGCCTCCTTCCGCCCGCCGCTCGGCCCGCCCGGCGACCACCGCGTGCTGAGCCCGGACGGCAAGCCGTTGCCGACCAAGGACGGCTTCATCTGCGTCTCGGCCAACACCGACGCGCAGGCGCATGGCTTCTTCGATGCGATCGGGCGACCGGAACTCAAGACAGATCCGCGCTTCGCCAAGGTCGCGCAGCGCGTGCAGCACACCAAGGAATACTTCCACATTCGCGCCACCTCGCTCGGTGGCCGCACCACGGCGGAATGGCTGGAGATATTCGATCGCGCCGACGTGCCCGCATCGCCGTACAACACCATTGGCTCGCTGATCGACGACCCGCATCTGCGCGCGGTCGGCATGGTGCGGGAGGAAGACCACCCGACCGAAGGCGCGACCTGGGCGATCGGCGCGCCGAACCGGTTTTCCGGCGGCACGACGCCGCCGCGCCCGCCAGCCCCGCGCCTCGGCGCCGATGGTGCGGCGGTGCTCGCCGAGGCCGGCCTCTCGCCGGAGGAGATAGACGCGCTGCGCAAGGACGGCGTGCTGATCGAGGGAATGCCATGACCCGCCTGACCCGCCGCGCCGCCATCGCCGGCGCCACGCTCGCGCCCTTCGCCATCGCCCGCGCGCAAGCGCCCTGGCCCGACAAGCCGGTGCGCCTGGTGGTGCCCTTCACCCCCGGCGGATCGACCGACATCCTCGCCCGCGCCATGGGCCAGCGCCTGGGCGAGATGTTCAACCAGCCCTTCATCATCGACAACCGCCCCGGCGCGGGCGGCACGCTGGGGTCGGAGCAGGTGTTCCGCTCCGCGCCTGATGGCCACACGCTGATGATGGGCCATATCGGTACGCTGGCCTGCAACCCGGCGCTGTATCGCAACCTCGCCTTCGACACCGCGCAGTTCGTGCCGGTGGCGCTGGTCGCGAACGTCGCGAATTTCCTCGTCGTCACCAACGGGCTCGCAGCGCGCGACGTGCCCTCGCTGGTCGCGCTGGCGAAAGCCAGGCCCGGCGACCTGACCTATGGCAGCGGCGGCAATGGTAGCGCGGCGCACATCGCCATGGTCGCCTTCAACGAGGCGACTGGCACCGAGATGACCCATGTCCCCTATCGCGGCACCGGCCCGATGATGACGGACCTGATCAGCGGCACTATTCAGCTGACCATGACCGGCGGCCCGCCGGCGCTGCCGCCGGTGCGCGCGGGGCAGTTGCGCGCGCTCGGCATCTCCTCCCTGCAAAGGCTGCCCGCGGCGAACGACATCCCGACCGTCGCGGAACAGGGCGTGGCGGGGTTCGAGGCGCTGCAATGGTACGGCATCGTCGCCCCCCCCGGCACGCCGGCGGCGCTCGTCGCCCGGCTGAACGAGGCCTGCAACCGCATCCTGGGCGAAGCGACCTTCGCGCAGCGGCTGGAGACCGAAGGCGCGGTCGCGCAGCCCATGTCCCCAGCCCAGTTCGGTGAGTACATCGCGCGCGAACGCGAACGCTGGGGTGCCTTGATCCGCCGCAACAATGTGAGCCTCGGCTGATGTCGCGCCCCTTCGACGGCATCCGCATCATCGACGCGACGCATGTGCTGGCGGGGCCCTTCGCGGCTTACCAGCTCGCGCTGCTCGGCGCCGACGTGATCAAGGTCGAGGATCCCGATGACCCGGACCAGAGCCGTGGCTCAGGACCCGACTGGGATCTCAACCGTGCCGGGATGGGCACCTATTTCCTCACGCAGGGGTCGAACAAGCGGTCGCTGACGCTCGACCTGAAGCAGGAGGCGGCGCGGGAGGTGTTCCGCAAGCTCGTCGCGCAGGCCGACGTACTGGTGGAGAACTACCGCCCCGGCGCCTTCGAGGCGCTTGGCCTTGGATATGATGACCTGGCGAAGCTGAACCCGCGACTGATCTACTGCTCGATCTCTGCCTTCGGCCAGTCGGGGCCTCGCGGCGGGCAGACGGCCTATGACCACGTCATCCAGGCGACCTCCGGCATCATGGCCTGCACCGGCACCACGGACGTGAGCCCGCTGAAGCTGGGCGCCCCGGCGATCGACTACGCCACCGGCACCATGGGCGCATTCGCCCTGTCGGCCGCGCTGTTCCAGCGGGAGAGGACCGGGCGCGGCCAGCGCATCGACCTCGCCATGCTGGATGTTGCGATGATGATGATGGCATCCCACGTCACCGCGCATTCACGGACCGGCAAGCCCGCGCGACCACGCGGGAACGACCATGAATACGCGACCAATTCCGCCTACCCGACGAAGGACGGAATGGTGATGCTGGGCGCATCGAATCTCCGCCAGCAGAAGCGGCTCTGGGCGGCACTGGGCCGGCCGGACATGGCCAAGGCGACGAACGAGGCTCGCATCGCCGATCGCGCCGGGGAAGCCGCCGCGCTGCGCGAGATCATGCTGACGCGCACGGCTGACGAATGGGAGGAATTCCTGCAATCCCGCCACGTCC
This sequence comes from Roseomonas sp. SRI_022, assembly GCF_057586215.1. NCBI lineage: Bacteria > Pseudomonadati > Pseudomonadota > Alphaproteobacteria > Acetobacterales > Roseomonadaceae > Roseomonas > Roseomonas sp. SRI_022. Next base: position 31,842 of record NZ_JBYCZL010000011.1, on the reverse strand, counting down.
CCGCCGGCCGTGTGCGCCGGATGGATGAGGCACTTGCCGACCCGCACCTCGCCGCACGTGGCCTGACGCATCGCTTCGAGGCGACGGACGGCGTCGCCGGCCCCTTCGCCGTGCCGGTCGCGGCCTTCGGCTTCGCCCATGGCGGGCCGCGCGTCGATGCCGCCCCGCGCCCGCTCGGTGCGGATACGGATGCCATCCTCGCAGAACTCGGCTACGACGACGCCGCACGCGCGGTGCTGCGTCACAGCCACGCCGTCTGACCCGACCCGGAGCCCGCCATGACCTTCACCTTCGACCACATCCACCTGCGCAGCCCGGACATCGAGGCGACGGCCGCCTTCTATGAGCGTGTCTTTGGTGTCGAACTGAAGCGCAGCCCGCAACGCATCGACTTCAACCTCGGTGGCCAGCCAATCTTCGTCTCCCCGATCACCGAACCCACCACCGGCGAGGCACCTTCCGCGCCCTATCGCGGGCTGGAGCATATCGGTCTGGCGGTGAAGAACATCGATGCCGTGGTCGCCGAACTGAAGGCGAAGGGCGTGACCTTCACGATGGAGCCGAACACGGTCCGCCCCGGCGTACGCATCGCCTTCCTGCGTGGGCCAGAGAACATCTCGATCGAGCTGCTTGAGCGGAGCGCGGCCTGATCGCGTCCAACGACCGGAGCGCGGAGGCGCGTTACGGCATCGCCATCCTCGGCGCCGGCCCCGCGGGGCTGATGGCGGCCGAGGCAGCGGCCGCATCCGGGGCGGCCGTCACCGTCTTCGACCACATGCCCTCCCCCGCGCGGAAGCTGCTTATTGCCGGACGGGGTGGGTTGAACGTCACGCATTCCGAACCACTCGATGCGTTCCTTGGCCGCTACGGCACCGCACGAGGGCGCCTTGAGCCCTTCATCCGCGCCTTCCCGCCCGAAGGCCTGATCGCCTGGTGCGAGGGGCTGGGTCAGGAAACCTTCGTGGGCAGTTCGGGGCGCGTCTTCCCAAGGGCGATGAAGGCGTCACCGCTGCTGCGCGCCTGGCTGGCCCGGCTCGCCTCGCTTGGCGTCACGCTGCGCCCGCGCCATCGCTGGACAGGCGTCACCGAGGACGGCGGATTGCGCTTCGCAACGGCGGAGGGTGAACGGATCGAACGCCCTGCCGCGACGGTCCTCGCACTCGGCGGCGCCTCCTGGCCGCGGCTCGGGTCCGATGGAGGCTGGGTGTCGCTGCTGCCGGGCTGCGCGATCGCGCCGCTGCGGCCATCCAACATGGGCTTCGCCATCGCATGGTCGGATCACCTGCGCGTGCGCTTCGCTGGCACGCCACTGAAGCGCATTGCGCTGACCTTCGGCGGCACCACAATCCGTGGCGAGGCGGTGCTCACCGCCCAGGGCATCGAAGGCGGCGCGGTCTACGCATTATCCGCGCCACTGCGTGACGCCATCGCGACCAGCGGGGACGCCACCCTGGCTCTCGACCTGCGGCCGGACCTGTCGCGCGACGACCTGGTGCGGCGCCTCGGCGGCCGGCCAGGCGCGGTGTCCCTGTCCAACCATTTGCGCCGCGCCGGGGGATTGTCGCCCGTCGCCGTGGCGCTGGTGCAGGAAGCGCTGCACGCCGGCGCGCCGCGCGACGACCTCGCTACCCTGGTCAAGGCCGTGCCGCTGCGCCTGACCGCGCCCTTCCCGATCGAGCGCGCCATCTCCTCGGCCGGAGGACTGGCCTGGGATGAACTGGACGCGGCGCTGATGCTGCGCCGCCATCCCGGTATCTTCGCCTGCGGCGAGATGCTGGACTGGGAGGCGCCGACGGGTGGCTACCTCCTGCAGGCCTGCTTCGCGACGGGGCGCGCGGCAGGCCAGGCCGCCGCGGCCTTCGCGCGCTAAAGCCGCTCCCCGGCGCCGAGGCCATCGAGCGGCGTCGGCACGCACCATTCATCACCGCGCGCCGTTGTGGCGTATTCCGGCCAGCGCAGATCGACGGGTGCTGCGAAATCCTTATCCAGCAGCGGCGGGACCCATTTCGACCCGCCCATGCCGCCGCCGGTGCGATCCCGCCATTCCGCTTGCGCGGATTCCAGCAGGCCGGGCTTGGCGACCAGGTCGACCAGCGTCAGCGCCATGGTCTTCGCAGCGACGAACATGCCCGGGTCGATGGCCGCCGGCAGGCCGCCCAGCGCGTTGTAGGACCACGTCGGGTAGTCGAATTCCGCATCCGGCGCGCGCAGCCGCGGCCGCGCGGTCAGCAGCCGCACCGTCGGGCAATGCCAGCAGAACTCGACATAGTCATCAGCGGACAAATGCATCTGCCAGGGCGGCAGGAAATGGCGCATGCCGGCCTCGAATTCGGCCGGTGTGGACAGCTTGGTGTTGGCGGGAGCGAAGGGATCGTCCATCGGCGCCAGGCCGAGCCCGGACTGGATCTCGCGCGCGAAGGACTTCGCGGCCTCGCCATAGGATGGCGGCCCGACCTCCTGCAGGTTCGCCCAGGTGGCATCGGTCAGCACGGTATTGGCCAAGCCGACGCGCGTCTTGGTCACCCAGCGCAGATGCGCCGTACAGGCCGTCGCCGCAGCCGCCGAACGCGCATTGGCCATCAGCACATTGCCGATCTGCTGCGCCATCGGCAGCGACGGCGTGCGCCAGGAATACTGGATCTGCGTGAAGCGCGGCGCGAGGTTGTCCGAGGTCGCGTCCCCGCCATGCATGATGAACTCGTTCAGCGTCCAGGCGCCGGCGTGGGGGAACATCGCCTCCTTGGTGTATTTCGTCGTCGTGTACATCAGGCACAGCGCGTCGGTGGCACCGGGCGCGCGGGCGGCGGCGTGGCCGACGTCGCGGATCGGCAGCAGCGACTTGTCGATCCAGGTCTCGGGGCTCTCGCAGGTGAAGGTGATGACGCAGGACCAATAGGCGCCGAACTGCGTTTCCGCGGTCACCGTGTTCTGCATGTGGGGGTGATAGACAACCGCCGCATCCAGCCCGTCATAATACCCCTTCGCCGCATGCACGGGCTTCGATCCGCAGACCTTCTCCGCGGGTTCGCCGAACAGTACCAGCCGCCCTGGCGTGCCCGTAGCCTGCAACGCCGCCTTGGCCGCGAGCACCGATGTCAGTGCCGCCGTGCCCAGCGAGGAATGCGGATCGGTATGTCCCGCTGCATAGGGGTGCATCCCCGCGCGCGGTTCCCGGCGCGGCACCACCGCCTGGCAATTGCCCGGCACCGCATCGTATTCCGAGAAGGAGGCAAGCAGCGGCCCGCCCTTACCCCAGCGCGCGACAAAGGCGGTCGGCATGCCGCCCGATCCGGCCTCCACCTCGAAACCCTCGGCGCGCAGGAAGTCCACGTAGGCGGCCGCCGAACGGTATTCCCGCCAGGCCGGCTCGGCGAAGTGCCAGATGCGCTCGTTGAAGGCCGACATGCGGCCCTCATTCGCGGTGATCCAATCGAGCGCTGTGCGGCGCAGGGCAGCGAGGTCGGTCATGCGCATAATCCCCGGAGTGCGGATCGGGGAATGATGCGCCGGGTGCTATCCCCGCGCCAGACGGCGCGCCACGAAGTCCAGCCGGTCCTGGCCCCAGAAGATGTCATCCCCGATCACATAGGACGGCGCGCCGAATACGCCGCGATCGAGCGCCGCCTTGGTGTCCGCGGCGCGGCGTTCGAGCCAGCGCGGCTCGGCACCGAGCGCCATGACCTTCGCAGCATCCAGGCCCACATCACCGATCAGCGCGGCGAGGGTCGTAGGGTCGGCAGGATCCTTCTCCTCCTCCCACAGCGCCTTCAGCACGCGATGCGCCAGCGCGATGGCCGGCGCGTCGCCCATCGTCTCGCGCAACGCGATGACACAGCCGCAGGCGGGCAGCTCATTGTGCGGGAAATGCTTCGGATGGGTCGTGATCGGAATGCCCAGCGCATCACGCCAGCGGGCCAGTTCCTGCAACCGATAGGCCTGACGCTGTGGGGACCGCTTGGGCAGCGGCAGGCCGCCAGAGCCGGCGAAGATCGCGCCGAAATCGACCGGGAAGATGCGGAGGGACGCGCCGTGCTGCGCCGCCAGCGCCTCGATCCGGGCCGCGCCGAGATAGGTCCAGGGCGAGTTCAACGAAGCGTAGTAGTCGATATGCATGGCGCTCACTCCGTGACCGGGCAGGCGGTGGCCGCACGCACCTCATCGATCGACACGCCGGGTGCCAGGTCGCGCACCGCGAAGGCAGCGCCCGTCGGCGCGAAGAGACCGAGTTCGGTCGCCACCAGCTTGACCACGCCGCGCGCGGTGACCGGCAGGGAGCAGGTCGCGAGCAGACGCGGCGAGCCATCCCGCGTGCGGTGCTCCATCATCAGGAAGACGTTCTTGGCACAGGCCGCGAGATCCATCGCGCCGCCGATCACCCCGCCCTTGGCCCCCTTCACCTTCCAATTGGCAAAGTCGCCATTCGCCGCGGCCTCGTAACTGCCGAGGATCGTCACATCGATCCGCCCGCTGCGGATCAGCGCGAAGCTGTCAGCGTGATCGACAATGGCAGCGCCGGGCGGCAGCGTGACGTAGCGCCGGCTGGCATCCACCAGATGGATGTCCTCCTGCCCCTCGGCTGCGACCGGGCCGAAGCCGATGACGCCGTTCTCGGCATGGAAGAAGACCTCGCGCTCACCGAGCGGCACGTCGGTGATCAGCGTCGGCATGCCGACGCCGAGGTTCACGATCCAGCCGTCCTGCAGTTCACGCGCCAGGCGCTCGGCGATCTGGGTGCGCGACCAGGGCATCAGCGGGTCTCCTTCAGGCTGGGCCAGATTGCCGCCGGCGCCGGCGGGATGTGCACCAGGCGATGCACCAGGATGCCAGGCGTATGGACGTCGTCGGGATCGATCGCGCCGGCCGGCAGGATCGGTTCCTCGACCTCGACGATCACGAGTTTCGAGGCCATGGCCATGATCGGATTGAAGTTGCGCTGGGCGCGGCGGAAACGGAGATTGCCGGCCTCATCCGCCTGATACGCGCGCAGCAGGGCGACGTCGCAGGGCAACGCGTATTCCAACAGGTACTCGCGGCCGTTGATGACGCGCGTCTCGCGCCCCTCGGCAAGCTCCGTGCCGACGCCGGCCGGCGTGAAGAAGGCAGGGACGCCGGCGCCCGCGGCGCGCAGGCGTTCGGCAAGCGTGCCTTGCGGGACGGTTTCAGCATCCACCTCGCCGCGTTCGTAGTAGGGGGTGAAGGGCAGTACGTCCGAGGCCCGTGGCGCCGCGGTGAAGGAACAGATCACCTTCGCGACCTGGCCGTTTTCCACCAGCATGCCGATGTCGGGATTGCGCGGCTTGCGCGGGCCGCCCGTGGTGTTGCCGACGCAGACCAGCCGCTTCGCGCCCTGGCGCAACAGCGCGGCGGTCAGGTTGAAGGGCGAACCCGGCAGGGCGAAGCCGCCAAAGGCAATGGTCGCACCATCCGGTATGCCGGCCACCGCCGCGTCAAAATCCGCCACGACCTTGCTGCGTCGCGCCATCGCCACGTTCTCCTTTTCCTTTGCGCGCATGGTCCAGCGCCCGGGCGATGCTGTCCAGGGGGGCGGCTGAATCTGGTGTCCGCTACGGGGCATCTGGCGCGGCACCGGTGATGACGGCGGTGCCGCGCGGCTTCGCCATGGTGCTGATAGGGCAGCACGCCAGGAGCATGCAGTGGAGAACGCTTTGCGCGCGCCCTACCCACCCGCACCCGCGAAGGCGCGCCGGGCGCGCCGATGTCGGCCCGCGCGCTACAGAAGGCGCGCAACCGGCACGGCGCGCACGACTTCGTCCCAATAGACGCGCGGCGGGTGCGGGCTGCCCAACAGCGCGCCGTGGTCGCTCAGCCAATGCGCAAGGTAGGCCACAGTGTCGGGATGAAGCACTACACGCTCGAGCAGATCGTCCCAGGGCATGTCCATGCCCACCATCTCAAGGTGGCCGTAAAGTTCTCCATCGCAGATTTGAAAGAGGTCGCCGTCGGGCCCAACGGGCAGGATTTCGATCGATAGGGTTTGCATGGGTTGCCCCCGCTGATTCATGGGAGGGATTTTACCCGATTGCGCTCCTGGCCGGGCGGGCAATCATGCACGCATCGGTAGCATCCGGTGCGAGAACGATCACTCAAATCCGCGCCCAACCAAGGCCTTAAGCCATTCAGCCGACGTCGCAATTTTCCGCGACCTGCAACCAGAAGGCGCATTGGTTCCGGGCGCATTTCATGCCCGCTACGCGCTGTCGCCGCCATGAGATCGCGGCCCGCCACCACGCCCGCAACGCGTGGCGCATCGCCGCTTCGTCGCAAACGAGCGGTCGGTCGCAACGCGGGATGGGGACGATACCGGCGCACGCAACGCCCGGGAGAAAATGAGCCGGGAGGGACTCGAACCCTCGACCATTCGATTAAAAGTCGAATGCTCTACCGACTGAGCTACCGGCTCACAGACGCGGCTTCGACACCGCGTCGAAACTTCGGAACGCGCCACCTCAGCAATGGCGAGTTCCTGCATCCTTGACGCCCAGGTTCACCGTAGCCGCGTGCATGGCACACACGCGGCCCACCGGCCGGCTGTGGGCAAGCCGGACCCGGCGCCCGGTCGTCATGGCGCCGGGTACATAGCGTCAGGCGGCGTCGGCCGCCACCTTCAGGCTGCGGATCTTGTCCGGGCCCTGGACCATGCCGGACCCGCCGGCGCCGCGCTTGATCTTGTCGATCGCTTCCATCCCGGCCGTCACCTGGCCCCAGATGGTGTACTGGCCATCAAGGCTCGGCGCCGGGGCGAACATGATGAAGAACTGGCTGTTCGCGCTGTGCGGGTTCTGGGTGCGCGCCATGCCGCAGGTGCCGCGCACGAAGCGCGCCGTGCCGGGCTGGCTGAACTCGGCCTCGATGTCCGGCAGGTCGGACCCGCCAGTCCCGGTGCCGGTCGGGTCACCGCCCTGGGCCATGAAGCCCTCGATCACACGATGGAACGGCACGCCGTCATAGAAACCCTGGCGCGCCAGGGTCTTGATCTGCTCGACATGCTTGGGCGCGAGGTCGGGGCGCAGCGCGATCGTCACGGTGCCGTGCTCGAGATCGAGGATCAGCGTGTTCTCGGGATCGGCGGCGGGGGTATCGGTCATTGGCGATGCTCTCAGCGAAAGGTCAGCGGGCATCCGCGGCGATGCGCGCGGTGCGGATGCGGTCGGGGTTGGTCACGGTGCCGGAACCCGGCGCACCCTTCTTGATGCGGTCCACGGCATCCATGCCGGAGATCACGCGGCCCCAGATGGTGTACTGGCCGTCGAGCGACTGGTTCGGTGCGAACATGATGAAGAACTGGCTGTTCGCGCTGTTGGGGTCCGCCGTGCGCGCCATGCCGACCGTGCCGCGCAGGAAGCGCGCGCGCGACGGCGGGCTGAACTCGGCGCGCAGGTTCGGCAGCGGCGAACCGCCCGTGCCGGTGCCGGTCGGGTCGCCGCCCTGGGCCATGAAGCCGTCGATCACGCGATGGAACGGCGTGTTGTTGTAGAAGCCCTGGCGGGTCAGCTGCTTGATGCGCGCGACATGGTTCGGCGCCAGGTCGGGCAGCAGCTGGATGGTCACGGTGCCGGACGGGACCTCCAGGATCAGCGTGTTCTCCGGGTCCGGCGCGGCGGCGGCCGGGGCCGGCGTGGTCTGTGCCGGCGCATCCTGCGCACAGGCGGCGAGGCCAAGCGCGGCGATGCTGCCGCCGAGAAGCGTCCTGCGGTCCATGTGTCGGTGTCCCTTCAGCCTTGTGTTGCGCGCAGCTTGGCCATGGTGCGGTCAAGCGTCGTCTTCGGCACGAAGCCGGAAATATCGCCCCCCAGCCGCGCGATCTCCTTCACGAGACGGGAGGCGATGAACTGGTTGGTCTCCGAGGCCATCAGGAAGACCGTCTCGATCTCCTGATCCAGGCGCCGGTTCATGCCGACCATCTGGAACTCGTAGTCGAAATCGGCGACGGCACGCAGGCCGCGGACGATCATCCGGGCGCCGATGTCGCGCGCATACTGGACGAGCAGACCCTGGAAGGGACGCACCTCGATCGCCGTGCCGGTGCGCTCCGCGATGGGCGCAACCTCGGCACGCACCAGATCGACCCGTTCCTCGAGATCGAACAACGGCCCCTTGCCGATGTTGATCGCGACGCCGACCACGAGGCGATCGACCAGCCGCGCGGCGCGGCCGATCACGTCGAGATGCCCGTTGGTGACCGGGTCGAAGGTGCCCGGATACAGGGCAACGCGTTCAGTCATTGTTGTCTGCCGTTTCCTCGGGCGGCGGGGCCTCGCCGCTGTCTTCGTCATCGGCCACGGGGAAGCAGGAAATGACCCGCTCGCCATCGGCCAGCCGCATCAGCGTGACACCCATGCCCTGGCGGCCGGTGCTGCGCACCGCATCGGCCTCGATGCGGATGAGCTGCCCACCATCGGTGACCAGCATGAGGTGATCGCCGGTGCGCACCGGGAAGGTCGCGACAACCTCGCGACCCGTACGACGGGACAGCGTGATCCCGTTGATGCCCTGCCCGCCGCGACCGGTGACGCGGTATTCGTGCGAGGAGGTGCGCTTGCCGAAGCCGCCATCGGTCACGGCGAGGATCATCTCCTCCGCCTCCGCCAGCGCATCGAAACGCTCAGGGCTGAGCGCGACGTCAGCGACCGCTTCCTCGCTGTCCTCGATCGGAGCGACTTCGGCTTCCTCGTCAGCCCCACGGCGCCGGGCAGCTGCGGCCTTCAGATAGGCAGCGCGCTCCTCCGGCGATGCGTCGCCGTGGCGCAGCACGGACAGGGCGATCACGCTGTCGCCCTCGGCCAACCGAATGCCACGCACGCCGGTCGAATCGCGCCCGGCGAACAGGCGCAGCGTGTCGGGCTCCGCCTGGAACCGGATCGCCTTGCCCAGCCGCGTGGCGAGCAACACATCGTCGCCCTCCCGGCAGGTGGCCACACCCACCAGGCTGTCGCCCTCATCCAGCTTCATCGCGATCAAGCCGGAGGAGCGGACGTTCTTGAAGTCCGATAGCCGGTTGCGCCGGACATTGCCCTGCACCGTCGCGAAGACCAGGTGCAGCCCGTCCCACAGCGATTCATCGAGCGGCAGCGGCAGCACAGCCGTCACGCTCTCACCTTCCTGCAACGCCAGCACTTGGCGCAGCGAACGGCCGCGGCCCGTCGCACCGCCTTCGGGCAACTGCCAGACCTTCTCGCGGAAGGCGATGCCGCGGCTGGTGAAGAACAGCACGAACTGGTGGGTATGCGCGACGAAGGACCGGATGACGACGTCATCCTCCCGCGTGCCCGCGCCCGTGCGCCCCTTCCCGCCGCGCCCCTGGGCGCGGAAGGTGTCGAGCGGCGTGCGCTTGACGTAGCCGTCGCGCGTCAGCGTCACCACCATGGTGCCGGGCTCGATCAGGCTTTCGTCGTCCACATCGGCGAGGCCGTCGACGATCTGCGTCATGCGCGGGGAGGCGATCTCGCCGCGCACCCTGCGCAATTCCTCGGTCATCACCTCCATACGGCGCGGGCGGGAGCCGAGAATGTCGAGCAGATCGCGGATGCGCTCGCCGACCTCACCAAGCTCGCCGGTGATCTTCTCGCGTTCCAGGCCGGTCAGGCGCTGCAGGCGCAGGTCGAGAATGCCGCGGGCCTGTTCCTCGGTCAGCCGCACCGTGCCTTCGGGCGTGATGACATTGCGGTAGTCGTCCACCAGAGCGAGCAGCACGCCGACATCGCCGGCCGGCCAGTCGCGTTCCATCAGCGCGGCGCGCGCCGTGGCGGCATCGCTGCTGGCGCGGATCACGCGGATCACCTCATCGATGTTGGCGACCGCGATGGCCAGGCCGATCAGCAAGTGCCCGCGCTCGCGCGCCTTGGCGAGGCGATAACGCGACCGCCGCAGGATCACATCCTCGCGGAAGGCGATGAAGGCGAGCAGCGCGTCGCGCAGCCCCATCTGCTGCGGGCGCCCATTGTGCAGGGCGAGGAAATTCACCGCGAAAGACGTCTGCAGCGACGTCATGCGATACAGCTGGTTCAGCACCACCTCGACCGTCGCATCGCGCTTCAGCTCAATGACGATGCGCATGCCCGAACGATCGGATTCGTCGCGCAGGTCGGAGATGCCTTCGATCGCCTTCGCGCGGACGAGTTCGGCGATCTTCTCCAGCAGCGTCGCCTTGTTGACCTGATAGGGGATCTCCGTGACGGCGATGGCCTGGCGGCCGCCGCGCATCTCCTCGATCTCGGCGCGCGCGCGCAGCGGGATCGATCCCCGACCCGTCTCGAAGGCCGCGCGAATGCCCGAACGCCCGAGGATCAACCCGCCGGTCGGGAAGTCCGGCCCGGGGATGATCTTCATCAGGTCTTCGAGCGTCAGCGAATTGTCGGCGACCAGCGCGAGGGTCGCGTCGATGACCTCGGTCGGGTTGTGCGTCGGGATGTTCGTCGCCATGCCGACGGCGATGCCGCCCGCGCCATTGACCAGCAGATTCGGGAAGGCGGCTGGCAGCACGCGGGGTTCATGCGCGCTTTCGTCGTAGTTCGCCTGGAAATCGACGGTGTCCTCGTCGATGCCCTCCAGCAGCGCCATCGCTGACGGCGCGAGGCGCGCTTCGGTGTAGCGCATCGCCGCCGGCGGATCGCCGTCCACCGAGCCGAAATTGCCCTGTCCGTCGATCAGCGGCACGCGCATCGAGAAGGGCTGCGCCATGCGTACCATGGCGTCGTAGATCGAGGCATCGCCATGCGGGTGATACTTACCCATGACGTCGCCGACGACGCGGGCCGATTTGCGATACGGCTTGTCGGAGGTGTAGCCGGCCTCCTGCATCGCAAACAGGATGCGGCGATGCACCGGCTTCAGCCCGTCGCGCACATCCGGCAGGGCGCGCGCGACGATCACGCTCATCGCATAGTCGAGATAGGAGCGGCGCATCTCCTCCTCGAGCGCAACAGGCTGCGTGTCGATGGGGGTGTCGCCAGGGGTGCTGGGGTCGCTCACTCGGCTGGGCTCGATCCGGTCATGGGGCGGCGCGGCGCTGCCGCGCGCGGGTTTCGGGCGTCATAGGCACCGCGCGGCGGCCGCAGTCAACCGCCGCGCCGGGGCCGGTTCAGAACGGGATTTCGTCGTCGAGGTCGGTCTTCTTCGAATCCCAGCCGCCACCGCCACGCGACCCACCGGCGGACCGTCCGCCACTGCCGCCTTCGTAGCCGCCGCGCGACGCGCCACCGCCACCACTCGCTGGCCGTTCCGCATAGCCGCCGTCATCCGAGGCACCACCGCCCGAGCCGCGCCCGCCCACGAGCTGCAATTCGCCGCGGAACTGGCGCAGCACGATCTCGGTCGTGTAACGCTCCTGCCCAGCCTGGTCCTGCCATTTGCGGGTTTCGATCTGGCCCTCGATGTAGACCTCGCTGCCCTTGCGCAGGTACTTCTCGGCCACCTCGCCCAGGCGTTCATTGAAGATCGCCACGGCGTGCCACTCGGTCCGCTCCTGCTGGTTGCCCTCGCGGTCCTTGTATCGCTCGGACGTTGCGATTCGCAGGTTCACGACCTTGCCGCCGTTCTGGAAGTTGCGGACTTCCGGATCGCGGCCGAGCCGCCCGAGAATGATCGCCTTGTTGACGCCTGCCATACCTGCTGCTCTCTGGAAATTCGGCCGGACATACTAGCCTTTCCGGGCAGCGGCGGCCAGTCTCCCGCCTGCCCAGGGGCAGTGCCGCCCCGACGCCCGGCGGACCCTGCCACGACGCTGCCGCATCGCAACATCCCCTTCCCTTCCGGCGCGTCCCGGATCATATAGTAAAGAGAACATCACCGGAACATCACCGGCCGGCTCCGCCGCGCCGCGCGGAGCCCCCATCGCATGACCGGCCAGATCCGTATCCGCGGCGCCAGGCAACACAACCTGAAGGACGTGGACCTCGACATCCCGCGCGACCGTCTGACGGTCGTCACCGGCCTGTCGGGGTCGGGCAAGTCCTCGCTCGCCTTCGACACCATCTATGCGGAGGGGCAACGACGCTACGTCGAGTCGCTCTCCGCCTATGCGCGGCAGTTCCTGCAACTGATGCAGAAGCCCGATGTCGATTCGATCGAGGGCCTGTCGCCGGCCATCTCCATCGAGCAGAAGACCACCAGCCACAATCCGCGGTCCACCGTCGGCACGGTCACTGAGATCCACGACTACATGCGCCTGCTCTGGGCACGGGCCGGCGTGCCGTACTCCCCAGCGACGGGCCTGCCGATCGAGGCGCAGACCGTCTCCCAGATGGTCGATCGCGTCATGGCGATGGAGGAAGGCACGAGGCTGCTGCTGCTCGCCCCCATCGCGCGCGGCAAGAAGGGCGAATTCAAGAAGGAGCTGGCCGAGCTGCAGCGCCGCGGCTTCGAACGCGTGAAGATCAACGGCGCGCTGCACCTGATCGCCGAAGCGCCGAAGCTGGACAAGAAGCTGAAGCACGACATCGAGGCGGTGGTGGACCGAATCGTGGTGCGCGAAGGGATCGCCCAGCGCCTCGCCGATTCCTTCGAGACCGCGCTCTCGCTCTCCGACGGCATCGCTTACGCCGAGAATGCGGATACGCAGGACCGCACCGTGTTCAGCGCGAAATTCGCCTGCCCGGTCTCCGGCTTCACCATCGAGGAAGTCGAGCCGCGGCTCTTCTCCTTCAACTCCCCGCATGGCGCCTGCCCGTCCTGCGACGGCCTCGGCACCGAGACCTTCTTCGACCCGATGCTCGTGGTGCCGCAGGACGATGTGTCGCTGAAGGACGGGGCGGTCATGCCCTGGACCGGCGCGCAATCGCCCTACTACACCCAGACGCTGGAAAGCTTGGCGAAGCACTTTAAGTTCGCGATGACGATGCCCTGGCAGGACATCCCGGCCGCGGTGCGTCAGCAGATCCTGCACGGCACCGGCGATGAGGTCGTCACGCTGCGCTACAAGGACGGGCTGCGCGCCTATGAGGTGAAGAAGCCCTTCGAGGGCATCATCCCCAACCTCGAACGCCGCTTCAAGGAAACCGACAATCCCTGGGTGCGAGAGGACCTGTCCCGCTACCAGGCGCAGAAGCCCTGCCAGGTCTGCAACGGCTATCGCCTCAAGCCGCAGGCGCTGTCGGTGAAGATCGCGACGAAGCACATCGGCGAGGTCAGCGACCTGTCGATCCGCCGCGCGCGCGACTGGTTCGCCACGGTGATGGAAACGCTGACCCCGCAGCGTCAGGAGATCGCCCGGCGCATCCTGCGCGAGATCGAGGAACGGTTGCAGTTCCTGGTCGATGTCGGCCTGGACTACCTGAGCCTCGGCCGGTCCTCCGCCACGCTGTCGGGTGGCGAATCGCAGCGTATCCGGCTGGCATCGCAGATCGGCTCGGGGCTGACCGGCGTGCTGTACGTGTTGGACGAACCGTCGATCGGCCTGCACCAGCGCGACAATGAACGGCTGCTGACCACGTTGCGGCGGCTGCGCGACCTCGGCAACACCGTGCTGGTCGTCGAGCATGACGAGGACGCGATCCGCCAGGCCGACCACCTCGTCGATATCGGTCCCGCTGCCGGCAAGGGCGGCGGGCAGGTCATCGCGCAGGGCACGCCGGCCGAGGTCGCGGCCAATCCTGCCAGCCTGACCGGCCAGTATCTCTCCGGCAGCCGCCGGATCGAGGTGCCGGCCACGCGCCGCAAGACGGACAGGAAGAAACAACTCCGCGTCGTCGGTGCCACCGGCAACAACCTGAAGAACCTGACCGCATCGATCCCGCTCGGCACTTTCACCTGCATCACGGGCGTGTCCGGTGGCGGCAAGTCCACGCTGGTGATCGAAACGCTCTACAAGGCTGCGTCCCGCCGCCTGATGGGTGCCGCCGAGGTCCCCGCCCCGCATGACCGGATCGAGGGGCTGGAACACCTCGACAAGATCATCGACATTGACCAGTCGCCGATCGGCCGCACGCCGCGATCCAACCCCGCGACCTATACCGGGCTATTCGCGCCGATCCGCGACTGGTTCTCGGAGATGCCGGAATCCCGTGCACGCGGCTACAAGGCCGGCCGCTTCTCCTTCAACGTGAAGGGCGGCCGTTGCGAGGCCTGCCAGGGCGACGGCCTCATCAAGATCGAGATGCACTTCCTGCCTGACGTCTACGTCACCTGCGACACCTGCAAGGGCAAGCGCTACAACCGCGAGACGCTGGAGGTGAAGTTCCGCGGCAAGTCGATCGCCGATGTGCTCGACATGACGGTGGATGAGGGCGTGGAGTTCTTCTCCGCCGTGCCGTCCATCCGCGACAAATTGTCGGTGCTGCGCGATGTCGGGCTCGGCTACATCCATCTCGGGCAGCAGGCCACGACGCTGTCGGGCGGCGAGGCGCAGCGCATCAAACTGTCGAAGGAACTGTCGCGCCGCGCGACGGGCCGCACGCTGTACATCCTCGACGAACCCACCACGGGCCTGCATTTCGAGGATGTGCGCAAGCTGCTCGAAGTGCTGCACGCACTGGTGGACCAGGGCAACACGGTCGTGGTGATCGAGCACAACCTCGAGGTCATCAAGACCGCCGACTGGGTGCTCGACCTCGGTCCCGAGGGTGGCGAGGGCGGCGGGCGGATGATCGCCGAGGGCACGCCGGAGGATGTCGCCGCCGTGCCGGAAAGCCATACCGGACGCTTCCTGGCACCGCTGCTGGCGCGCGTGGAAGCCCGGCCGGCGGCGAAGCGCAAGCGCGCGTGATCTGATCAGGGCGCCGGGGCGGCCGACCAGCGCGCAGCCTCGATCCGCGCGCGTTCTTCACTCGTAAGCGTCACGAAGCGCAGCTTGTCGTCCAGCGGAAAGGCCGGCCCGCCTTCCGGCGCGCGCAGCGCCAGTACCAGACCCTGCTGCGGGTCCAGCACGAAGGGCTTGTCGGATTTGCGCACCGGCCATTCAAAGGTCGCCCCGCCCTCATCCCGCACGCGCCAGGTGGGTCCCTCCCCCCAGCCGTCGAAAGCCACCGGCACGGCGCGCAGCGCACGGCCGGACAGCGCCTTCACCTCGCCCTTCTTGGCCTGCGCCTTGCGCGCGCCGAGGAGCAGCCCGCCGATCAGCAGCAATGCGAAGATCCCGCCACCGGCGGCCGTCGCCACGCGGTTCCATAGCCGGTCGAGCCCGAGATCCGTCGTCACCAGCGCCGGCCGCTGCGGATCCATCATCGCATTGGCCGTCCAGGAGCCCATGTGCGGCTCCACGAACATGTAGCTGACCTTGCGCGTGTGGCTGCCATCCTTGTCCCGCCAGGCCAGCGTCAGGTCGCAGGTCTGGAACAGGAACAGGCGCGACCGGCAGCGCCCCTCACTGACGCGGGCGAAGGATGCGGGCCGCGCCTCGTTCCGCACCGCGAAGTCGTCGCGGATGGCGGGACCGATATCTATCGCCAGCATGGCGATGAAGGCACCGAACAGCAGTATCCCCAACAGGGCCATCATCCATCCGCCGAGCGAACCGCGCCCGGGCCGGAGTTTCATCGGGCGCTGCGGGAAAGCGGCAAGGACGGGGGTCATCGGGCGCGCTCCGTCTCAGGGCACTGGGAAGGGGATCGGCGCGAATCCGCCATCGCGCAGCGACCCCCAGGCCGTCAGCGGCATCTTCGGCAGCACGTCGAAACTGGCAAGCGCAATCGGGGATGGCTTCCAGGCCGCGAAGTCGCGAAGGCCGGGGATGAAGTTCTGCGAGATCTCGTAGCCGCCATGCCAGGCGAGCGGCACGCCCTGCTTCTCCCGCACCGCCGGATCGGGATCCTCCATCACCGGGAAGCCACGACCGTTCCAGGCGCGCAGGGTCTGCCGCACGATCACCCAGAACAGCGTGTCGGCGACGCCGAAATCCGGCGTCAGCGCCAGCTTCATGCGCACCATGTGGCTGATCTCGGTCCCGGAATCCTCGCTGCGGCCGGTGATCTCGTGGAAGGTGCTGCTCGTCATCCACCAGGGGGAGGTCAGGTTCACCCAGTCCGGAATCGGATTGCCGGCATTGTCCACCGAATGGCCGATGCGGATCAGGATTTCCCCCGCGCGCACCTTCACCTGCTGCGGGAAGGAAATGCCGCCGCGGGCGGATTTCGACGAAGGATTCCACCCCTGCGCGAAGGCGAGGTTGCGATCCCCGGTCGTTCCGCCGAATTCGGCGTCGTTCGCTGGCATGATCCACGGCTCCAATCGTTGTGCGTTGCGGCAGACTGCTATCGCCGCGACGTGGATCAGGCCACGAAGTGAATCACACGCGATGCCGCAAGCCGGCGCACGAAACCGCGAGCCGATCGCCGAGGCCACGAGCCAATGCCACACGCCCGCGCGCGATGCGCCGCAGGTCGCGCCGCGCCAGCACGGCCGGCAGCGCGGCGGCGATGGCACCGCGCGGCAGGTCGCGCCGCGCCGCGGCCAGCGCCTCCTGTCCATCCGTCGCCATCGCACGCAGCATCGCGCCGAGCCCCGCATGTCCTGGATCCGCGATCACCTCCTCCGGCCGCAGCCCCGCCGCCGCGAGCCGGTCGCGCGGCAGCAGGCATCGCCCCTGGGCCGCATGCGCGCCGACGGAACGCAGCACGCCGGCCAGGCCATAGGCAGCGCCCAGCGCGCGCAGGACCTCCGCTGCGTCGGCATCCGTGCCCAGCGCACGGCCGGCCACCGCCGACCAGCCGCCGGCGGTACCGCGCAACCAGGTCACGAAGTCCTGCTCGGTGACAAAGCCGCCTTCCTCGGTTTCGGCCTCCCGCGCATCGGCCAGTTCGATCAGCGCATCGGGGTCGAGCACGCCGGTGGTCACGGCGAGATGCAGTGGCTCGGCGACTTCATGCCTGCGTGCCGGGTGACCGGCGCGGGCTTCCTCGATCGCATCGCGCCACCATTGCAGGCGGATCAGCGCGGCCATCGGGTTGGTCGCCGCCTCGCGCGCGCGCGCAAGTTCGTGGTTGAAGGCGATCAGGGCGAAGATCGCTTCCCGCCGCTCCGCCGGCGCGAAGAGGGCACAGAGGAAGCGATCCGGGTCATGGGTGCGCGCGAAGGCGCCGATCGGGGACAGGCTCACCGCCCCGATATGCGCGCCGCGGCCGCCGCGTGGAACCCCATGCGGTTGACGGGCGTTACACCCCCGCTTACCTCGCCCTTGTGGCGCGGCCCGCGCTTCGTCCGTTGATCGGGAGAGAGACCCCATGGCCTTCAGCCTTCCCCCGCTGCCCTACGCGACCGGCGCCCTCGCCGCGACCGGCATGTGCCAGGAGACGCTCGAGCTCCATCACGGCAAGCATCACAACGCCTATGTCACCGCGCTGAACGGCCTGGTGGAGAGCAAGGGTCTCGCCGGCAAGTCGCTGGAGACGATCTGCGCCGAGGCCGGCAAGGCCGGCGCCGATGGCCTGCCAGTGCTGAACCAGGCCGGCCAGCATTGGAACCACTGCCTGTTCTGGCAGGTGATGGCGCCGGGCGGCGCGCATGGCGACAGCGTCCCGGCCGCGCTCGCCGCGAAGATCGACAGCGACCTCGGCGGCCTCGCCGCCTTCAAGGACGCCTTCAAGGCCGCTGGCGCGACGCAGTTCGGCTCGGGCTGGGCGTGGCTGGTGATCGGCGCCGACGGCAAGCTGAAGGTGACCAAGACGCCGAATGGTGCCAACCCGCTGTCCACCGGCGAAGGCCAGCCGATCCTCGGCTGCGACGTGTGGGAGCACGCCTACTACCTCGACTTCCGCAATGTGCGGCCGAACTATCTCGCCAACTTCCTGGACAAGCTGGTGAACTGGGACGTGGTCGCCGGTTTGCTGGGCAAGGGCGGCTTCACCGCCGGCCAGTCGGCCTGATCCGAACCGCCGCAAGGCGGAAACGCGAAGGGCGCCGGGGGATCACCCCGGCGCCCTTTTTCGTGGCCGAAGCGTTCGGCGCGTCAGCTCGACTTGGCGGCCGAGCCCTGGTCGTTCGCGGCCTGCGGGCGGATGACGCTGGTGATGGTGCCGCGCACGAGGCTGACGCGCACATTGGGGGCAATCTCCGCCTCGACCTCGTCCGAGCCTTCCTTCACCTTGGTGATGGTCGCGACGATGCCGCCCGCGGTGACCACGCGGTCATTGCGCTTGAGCTGCGTCAGCATCTCCCGGTGTTCCTTCATCTTCTTCTGCTGCGGGCGGATGAGCAGGAAGTAGAAGACGACGAAGATCAGCACGAGCGGCATGACCTGCATGACGATGCCAGCGGCACCGCCGGCGGCGTCCTGGGCGTGCGCGACCGAGATCGCGAAGGGGTTCCACATGGGCTTGTTCCGTCTCCCGGCGTGATAGCCTGTCTCGGAACCTTGGCGGCTGGGGGCGCGGCTGGGACATTTCGTGCCGGCACGAAGGCGGCGCAGAACAGACCGCTGCGACCGACCCGCCAGGGTTCCGGGACAGGCTCAGAGGCGCGGAACCTAACGGCCCGCCCCTTCCCGTCAATAGCAACCCGTCCTATGCCGCTTGGGCCATGGATGACCCTGCCCTGCTGCCCGCCCTGACCCGCATCGCCGAGGCGCTCGAGCGCCTGGCCCCGCCCCCGGCCTCGGGGCTGGACCTGACCGCCGCCGATGCCTTCGTCTGGCACCCCGAGCCCCGCCCGCATCTGGCCCCGGTGCCCAAGGTGGCGGCCGTGCCGATCAGCCTGCTGCAGGGGATCGAGGCGCAGAAGGCCCTGCTGGTGGACAACACCATGCGCTTCGCCGGTGGGTTCTCCGCCAACAACGCCATGCTCTGGGGTGCGCGCGGCACCGGCAAGTCCTCGCTGACCAAGGCGGCCCATGCTGCCGCCAATGCCGAGATCCCTGGTTCGCTGGCACTGATCGAGATCCATCGCGAGGACATCCGCACCCTGCCGGACCTGCTCGCCAAACTGCGCCTGCAACCCCGCCGCTGCATCGTCTTCTGCGACGACCTGTCCTTCGAGAAGGACGACGCCGACTACAAGGCGTTGAAATCAGTCCTCGACGGCGGCATCGAGGGCCGCCCACCCAACGTGCTGTTCTACGCGACCTCGAACCGCCGCCACCTGATGTCGCGCGATATGATCGAAAATGAGCGCAGCACCGCCATCAACCCCGGCGAGGCGGTGGAGGAGAAGGTCTCGCTATCGGACCGCTTCGGCCTGTGGATCGGCTTCCACAACGCCGACCAGCCCACCTTCTTCGCGATGATCGAGGGCTACGCCGCCCATTTCGCTCTGCCGATCAGTACCGAAGACCTGCACGCCCAGGCGATCGAATGGTCGGTGACGCGCGGCGGGCGGTCAGGCCGCGTCGCCTGGCAGTTCATCCAGGACCTGGCGGGCCGGCTGGGAGTGAAGATCGATCCCTGACGCGGCCGGCATCGCGACCGGCGCCAGGCGTGGCCCCGATGGCCGCTTCCTGAACCCGGACGGCTCCTCCGGCGGGAAGCGGCTGGGGGAGGTGCTGCGCCTGATGTTCGGCGGCGACGGCAAGCGTTGGCCGCGCCGCCAGCGCGACCTGCCGCAGCCGCCGCCCGTGCCGCCACCGCCCGGCCATGTCGCGGTCACCGCCATCGGCCATGCCAGCTTCTGCATCGCCTTTGCCGACGGCCCAGTGCTGCTGACCGACCCGGTGTGGAGCCCCCGCGCCAGCCCCTTCACCTTCATCGGGCCGCGCCGTGCCCGGCCGCCGGGGCAGCCGCTCGAAGCGCTGCCGCGGCCCGACGCCGTGCTGGTCTCCCACAACCACTACGACCATTGCGATCTCGCCACGCTGCGGCGGCTGGCGCGTATGGGCGCGCCGCCGGTGCTGACCGGGCTCGGCAACGCTCCGCTGGTGCGCCGTTCGGGGCTGCGGGACGTGACGGAACTGGATTGGTGGCAGGGGCACGAGCTGCCGGGCGGGCATCGCGTCACCTACCTGCCGATGCGCCATGGATCCGCGCGCAACCTGCGCGACCGCTGCCGCGCCCTGTGGGGTGGCTTCGCCATCGAGACCGCCACCGGCGCAAGGCTGTTCTTCTGTGGCGACACCGCCTGGGGGCCGCATCTGGAACAGATCGGCGAACGTCTCGGCCCCTTCGACGTCGCTCTGGTGCCGATCGGCGCCTATGACCCCCGCTGGTTCATGAGCAGCGTCCACATGGACCCGGGGGAAGCGCTGCGTGCCCATCACGCGCTGCGGGCACGGACCTCCATCGCCATGCATTTCGGCGTCTTCAAGCTGACGCGCGAAGCGATCGGCGAACCCGCCGCCCGGCTGGCCGCGCTGCGGGGCGATACCGACTTCCGCATCCCCGCCTTCGGCGAGACCATCACCCTGCCCTGCGCCACCAGGATTGATCCGGATCACACCACGTCACGAGCGAAGAACGATCCGCTTGACTAACGTAATGCGTGCGGCGCAGCCTCCCCCGCCCATGATCGGGCCGGAGGCTTCGCCATGGCTGACCAGCAAACCGCCAACACCTCCACGACCGGGGCGCTGCGCGTCAATGGCCTCGTGTTCTCCGCGGTGGACAGCACGCTGGACGAGGACTGGTTTCGCGTCACGCTGGTAGCGGGGCGCACCTACCAGATCGACCTCCTGGGCCTGTCGAGCGGATCCGGCACGCTGTCCAACCCCTTGATCTTTGGCATTTTCAACAGCAGCGGCAATTTCATTCCGGGCACCGTCTCGGGCGACATCGAACCCGGCACGAATCTCGACGACCAGTTGCTGTTCACGCCGACGACCACGGGCGCCTACTACATCAACGCGGCCAATGCCGATGACATCTCGCTGGGGACCTACGCCCTCGCCGTCACCGACCTGACGGCCCTGGACATTCCGGCGAGCGCTGCGACCGTGGCCACGGTGCCCATTGGCCTGTCCGGCGTGCAGGGGCGCATCGCCCTGCCCGGGGATGCGGACTGGTACAAGGTCACGCTCACGGCCGGGCATCTCTATCGCGTGGAGATGCGCGGCTTCGACAGCGGCAACGGCACCCTGCCCGACACCGTCATCCGCGGCATCCGCGACACGACCGGGGGCCTGCAGCCCTTCACCGGCAACGACGATGCGCCCGGGACCTTCGATTCCCGCGTGGAATTCCTGGCCGAGACGACTGGCGTCCACACCATCGACGTCGCCGCCTATGCGGGGCTGACCGGCACCTTCAACCTGCGGGTCCGTGACATCACCCCGGCCGACGTCGCCGCCAGCACGGCATCGACCACCTCGGTCGTGGTGAATGGCGCGGGCACCGTCGGGCGGATCGAAAGCGGGACCGATTCCGACTGGATCAAGGTCACGCTGACCGGCGGGCAGCTTTACACGATCGAAGCGCTTGGCCTCGCCACCGGACATGGCACGCTGGACGATCCGCTCATCGCCAGCATCCGCAATGCGGCGGGCACCATCGTCGCGGGTGCCACCGACGACGACAGCGGCCTTGGCTTCAACAGCCGCCTGGCCTTCACGCCGGGTTCGACCGGCACCTACTACATCGAGGTGCAGGACGCGCTGGAGGGCCTCGGATCCTATCGCGTCGCGGTGCGCACCGGCGCCACGCCGCTTGATGTCGCGGCAACGCTGAACACCACCGCGACGGCCGTGGTGGGCGGAAATGTCGTCGGGCGCGTCGATGCCGCCAATGATATCGATTGGTTCCGCGCCGCACTGCTGCCGGGGCGCACCTACCGGATCGACCTTCAAGGCGATGCGAGTGATGGCGCCGCACTCGCCGACCCCTTCCTACGCGGCCTGTACTACGGCGACGGCACGCTGATCGAAGGTACCGCGAATGACGATTTCGGCACGGGGGCGAATTCGCGCGTCACCTTCACCTCCCCTGGCGGGACCGTCTTCATTGCCGCGGGCGGCTACGGCACCGGCACCGGCAACTACAAGCTGAGCGTCGTGGATGTGACGCCGCCCGACCGCGCCGCCACCACCGCCACCACCGGCGTCATCGCGGTGGGCGGGCTGGTGTCCAGCCGGATCGACAGCGCCGGCGACCAGGATTGGTTCCGCGTGTCGCTAACGGCCGGGCAGGTCTACACCATCGAACTGAAAAGCGACGGCAACAGCCCGGTCGCGCTGCCGGACACGGTGATCACCGGCATCTACAACACGCTCGGCGCCCTGCTGCCGAACAGCGGCAATGATGATTACGGCGAATCCTTCGACAGCCGCGTGACCTTCACCGCGGGCTATACCGGCAACCACTACATCGGCGCGGCCGCCTATGGCGATGCTATCGGCGACTACCTGCTCTCGGTCAGCCTGGTCAGCAACGTCGTCGATGCCATCACCGACACCATTGCGACGGCCGGCCTGGTCGCGGTCGGCGGCAACGTCACCAACACGATCAACTCGGCGTTCGACGAGGACTGGTTCGCGGTCAACCTGGTCGCCGGCACGACCTATGCCATCAACCTGCGCGGCGAAGCGAGCGGCAACGGCACGTTGATCGACCCGCGCATCGTCGGCATCTACAACAGCGTCGGCACGCTGCTGCCCGGCACGCCGAACGACGACGCGCCGGGCACGCTTGATGCCCAAACCATTTTCCGCCCGACCGCCACCGGCACCTATTTCATCGCCGCCGGCGGCTATGGCAGCGATGCAGGGACTTATCGCCTGTCGGTCGAGACCACGGCGCCCACCACCGATGTCGCGGCGAACTACACCACCACCGCCAATATCGTTGCGGATGGGGCCGTCTATTCCGGCAATATCAACTTCGTCGGCGATGTGGACTGGATCCGCCTGCATGTCGATTACGGCGTGTCCTATGTCGCCAACATGCTGGGCGCGCCACTCGGCAACGGCACGCTGGCCGATGCGCGCATCATCGGCGTCTTCGACGGCCAGGGCGTGTCGCTGCAGACGCAGGTGACGCCGGACGTGCCTGGCTCGCTCGACAGCCAGGCGAATTTCCTGTCGGGCTATACAGGCAATGCCTATATCGCCGTGCGCAGCGGCAATTCCGGCACAGGCACCTTCAAGCTCGACGTCAACACGGTGAACAACGCGGACACGGTGGCGCCGCTGCTGGTCGCGACCAGCCCCTTCGACAATGCGTCGAGCGTTGGCGTCGGCAGCAACCTGACATTCCTGTTCGATGAGGCGGTGCGTGCCGGCAGCGGCGACATCCACATCGCGCGCACCGGCTTCGCCGACATCATCATCCCGATCGGCAGTCCGCAGGTGACCTTCGCCGGTGAGATCATGACGGTGAACCCCACCGCGAATCTCGCCGCCGGCGTGTCCTACAAGGTCAGCATCGATGCCGGCGCGGTGAAGGACATCGTCGGCAACTCCTTCGCCGGCATCGGCGGCGGCAGCACGCTCGACTTCACCACCGCCGCCGCGCCATCCGATACCTGGACGCTGATGGTCTATGTGGCGGGGGACAACAACCTCGAGCCCTTCGCGCTCTCCGACCTCAACGAGATGGAATCCGTGCTTGGCCTGCCGGCCAGCGTGAACATCATGGTCATGGTGGATCGCGCCGCCGGCTTCAGCAACGCGAGCGGCAACTGGACCGACACGCGCCGCGGCCAGATCGTCGCCGATGGCGCCAACGCCACCGTCACCTCGCTGAGCAATGGGGCGACCTCGCTCGGCGAACTCAACATGGGCGACGGCGCCAACCTCACCAACTTCATCGACTGGGCGAAGACCAATGCGCCTGCGCAGAACTATGGCCTGGTGATCTGGGACCATGGCGGCGGCCTCGCCGGCGCGGCCTGGGACGACGCGAGCGCCGGCGACAACCTGCGGGTCAACGAGATCCGCTCGGCGGTCGATGCCTCCACCGTCGCGAAGTTCGACATCATCGGCTTCGACTGCTGCCAGATGGCAATGGCCGAGGTCGCCTTCGCCCTGCGCGACCTGACCGACGTCTTCATCGGGTCGGAGGAGAACGAGCCCGGCGACGGCTGGGCCTACGACACCTTCCTCACGGCGCTGAAGCTCAACCCGAACATGACGGATGTGCAGCTCGCCCAGTCGATCGTCGCGGCCTATGGCGCCGAATTCGCTGGGCAGAACGATATCACGCTGTCCGCCCTGTCCACGGCGAAGCTGTCGGCGCTCGACACGGCGCTGGACGGTTTCGTGACGACGGCGCTCGCCGCCAGCGCCGCCGACCGGACGAAGATCGCCGAGGCCGCGCAGGCCGCGCACCGCTTCCCCTCCGGCGACACCGCCCCCTGGCGCGACCTGGTGGACTTCATGGAGAACATCATGTCGCGCACCGCAACGGTCGCACTGGACAACGCTTCGGCCGCGGTGATCGATGCCGTACGCGATGCGGTGATCGCCATCGCCAGCACGGTGCCGGAAGCCGAAGGCCTCAGCATCAACCTGCCGGTTGGCGCGACGCCGGTGCAAGCGGACTACACGCCCGCGAACTACAGCTTCCTGAACAGCGTCGCCTGGGACGATTTCCTGGCGATCGTCTAACCGGGCCGGGGCTCAGCCGATGCGGCCGAGCCCACCCATGAAGGGCAGCAGCACATCGGGGACGGTGATGCTGCCGTCCTCCTGCTGGTAGGTCTCCATCACCGCGATCAGCGCGCGGCCGACCGCCACACCCGACCCATTCAGCGTGTGCAGGAAGACGTTTCCCTTGCCTTCCTTCGGCTTGAAACGGCCATTCATGCGCCGTGCCTGGAAGTCCCGCGTGTTGGAGCAGGAGGAGACTTCCCGCCACGCCTGCTGCCCCGGCAACCAGACCTCGAGGTCATAGGTCCGCGCGGCGCCGAAGCCTGTGTCCCCGGCACACAGGAACACCCGCCGCCAGGTCAGGCCGAGATCGGTCAACACCCGCTCGGCGCAGCGCGTCATGCGCTCATGCTCCTCGGCGGATTGCTCCGGCGTGGTGATGGAGACCATCTCCACCTTCCAGAACTGGTGCTGGCGCAGCATGCCGCGCGTGTCGCGCCCGGCGCTGCCGGCCTCGGACCGGAAGCAGGGGGTCAGCGCGGTCAGGCGGATCGGCAGCTCGCCCTCGGGGAGGATCTCCTCCATGGCGAAGCCGGTCAGCGGCACCTCGGCGGTCGGGATCAGCCAACGGCCATCGGTGGTGCGGAACAGGTCGTCGGCGAATTTCGGCAGCTTGTCGGTGCCGTAGGCGACGGCGTCGTTGACCAGCAGTGGGACAGAGGCTTCGACATAGCCATGCGCTTCCGTGTGCAGGGCCAGCATCCACTGGCCCAGCGCGCGTTCAAGCCGCGCCAGCGCGCCCTTCAGGATGGTGAAGCGGGCACCCGCGATCTTCGCCGCAGTGCCGAAATCCATCAGGCCAAGCGCCTCGCCGAGCTCGAAATGCTGCTTCGGCAGGAAGGCATAGGCCGGGATGTCGCCGTGCTGGTGAAGCACGACGTTGGCGCTCTCATCGGCGCCGTCGGGCACTTCGGGGTCCAGGGTGTTGGGCAGGACTTCCAGCAGCGCGGTCTGCTCGCGCTCGGCCTCGGATGCCGTGGCGTCCAACGCGGCCATCTCGTCGCGCAGCGCAACGGCCTCGGCTTCCAGCGCGGCGGTGTCGCCGCCCTGGCGCTTCGCCATGCCGATCTCCTTGGCGATGGCGTTGCGGCGGGCCTGCTTCTCCTGCAGCGCGGTCTGGGCGGTGCGGCGCGCTTCGTCACGCGCCAGGATGGCGGCGGAGACCGGCTCCAGCCCGCGCCGCGCCAAGGCCGCATCGAAGGCCGCCGGATCAGCGCGCACTGCGCGAATATCATGCATGGCCCGCTATCCCTCAGGCGTCGTCGTCGCGCTTGGGCGCCACCCAGCGCGCCGCAAAGATCGAGATCTCGTACAGCGCGATCAGCGGCACGGCGAGGCCGATCTGGCTGATGATGTCCGGTGGCGTGATCACCGCCGCCACCACGAACATCCCCACCACCGCATAGCGCCGGCCCTTGCGCAGGGTATCGACATTCACGATGCCGACCTTCACCAGCAGCGTCAGCAGCACCGGCAACTGGAAGGCGATCCCGAAGGCCAGGATCATGTGCATCACGAGCGAGAGATACTCGCCGACCTTCGCCTCCAGCTGGATCGGGATGCCGCCCGAACCCGGCGGTGTCTCGAAGGAGATGAAGAATTTCCAGGCCAGCGGGAAGATGAAGTAGTAGGCGAGCGCCGCCCCCATGATGAACAGGAACGGCGATGCGATCAGGAACGGATAGATCGCCCGCTTCTCGGACCTGTACAGCCCCGGCGCGATGAACATCCAAAGCTGCGTCGCCCACATCGGGAAGCTGAAGAAGACCGCGCCGAAGAAGGCCACCTTCAGGTAGGTGAAGAAAGCTTCATACAGGGCGGTGAAGATCATCCGCCGCTCGCCGCCCGATTGCTGCGCCAGGATGTTGGCCAGCGGCTGCGCCAGGAAGGCGTAGATCTGCTGCGAGAAGTAGTAGCAGACGGCAAAGGCCAGGATGAAGGCGCCAACCGACCAGAGCAGCCGCTGACGCAGCTCCTTCAGGTGGTCCATCAACGGCATCGGCTTGTCGTTGATGGGATCGTCGTCGTTGTTCTCGGAAGCCAAGGAACCGCTCGCCTACACGCTCGGGGTGGTGGGGGCCGGCCGGGGCGGCTCGGTGGATGGCGGCACGAAAGCGGGGGCGGCGGCGGGTTCCGGCGCCGGTGGCAGGGGCAGTGGTGGCGCGGCCCAGCGGGCCACGTCGGGCGGCACGAAGGCCGGCGCGTTCTCCGGCACCGGCGGCGGCTCATAGGCCGGTGGCGGGGTATAGGTGGACCCGCCCATCATCGGATCCTCAAAGGCCTTGCGGACCGACCCGTCCGAATCAACGGCCTTCTCGATCTCACCCTTGATGTCGAAGTTGCGGATGTCGCTGATGGTGTTGCGCACATCGGCGATCTGGTTGCGCACGTCGTCGAGCTTCGCCTCGCGGACCAGCTCGTCCGCCTGCTGCTGGAACTCGGCCACCTTGCGGCGCAGGGACTGGATGCCCTTCGCCGCGCCCTTGATGGCATCGGGCAGGTCCTTGGGCCCGATGACGACGAGCGCCACCACGGCAATCAAGGCGATCTCTGACCAGGCGAGGTCGAACATGCGCTCCTTGTCCCCCGGCGTCTGTCTCTGCCGGCAGGGGACGCCCCGTTAGCAGGAAGCCGGTCTATCGCCAATGCGGCGGAAGGTTATCTAGGAAGCCTCGGGCGGAAAGACGAAGGCCCGTTCGGGATCAATCGCAACCGTTACGCGTTCGCCACGCGACAGGCGACGCCCCGGCGGCAACCGCGCATGCAGGTGCAGCAGGCCCCCGGCCCCATCGGGCAGCGACAGGTGCACCAGGGTGGTGGCGCCGAGCAGCCGGCAGGCCTCGACCTCGGCCGACGGGGCGGCCTCCGCGCCCAGGCGCAGCCCTTCCGGGCGCACCAGCACCTCCACCGACGTTCCCTCGGCAAGGCCCGGCGCGGGCAGCGAACCGATCGCCGTAGCCGCCTGGCCATCCGTCACCCTGCTCGGCAGGCGGTTCACCTCCCCCAGGAAGGTCGCGACATAGCGATCCGCCGGGCCGAAATAGAGCGCCTCGGGCGGGCCGAGTTGCAGGATCCGCCCTTCCCGCATCAGGGCGATGCGGTCGCCCATGAACATCGCCTCCTCCGAATCGTGGGTCACCAGCAGGGTGGCGATGCCGGAGGTCTGCAACACATGCAGCGTGTCGTCGCGCACCTGTTCGCGCAGCCGGGCGTCCAGGCTGGCGAAGGCCTCGTCCAGCAGCAGCACCGCCGGGCGCGGCGCCAGCGCGCGGGCCAGCGCCACGCGCTGTTGCTGCCCGCCGGAGAGCATATGCGGGAAGGACGCCTGATAGGCCTCGAGGCCGACCCTGGCCAGCGCATCCATCACCCGCCAGCCGCGTTCGCCCCGCGGGGCAAAGCGCAGGCCGAAAGCGACGTTCTCCGCCACCGTCAGATGCGGGAACAGCGCGTAGTCCTGGAAGACGAAGCCGACGCCGCGGCGTTCCGGCGGCACGTCCCGCCCCGGCTCGGCGATTACCTGCCCGCCGAGTTCGATCCGTCCGGATTGCAGCGGCTCCAACCCGGCCGCGAGGCGCAACAGCGTGGTCTTGCCGCAACCCGACGCGCCGAGCAGGCAGACGATCTCGCCCGGCGCGACGGTCAGGTCGATGCCGCGCAGCACCTCGCGGGCGCCATAGGCGTGGTGGATGTCGTGAAAGATGAGGGAAATTTGCTTGGCCCTCAGACGGCGGGCGCGGGCCATCCGGCCCGCTTGCCTTCGGACCCAGCGCTGGTGTGCCGAGGGCGGCGGGCGGGATGGGCGCGGTCGCGCTGTACGCTCGCAGTCAACTTTCTGCCGGCCATGGTGAATGGGTCGCTCATGCTGCGGGCGGCGTATCGTTGGCTTCCACATCCGGTGGCGCGCCATCGTCCGACGCGGTTGCCGGCGGTGGCGGCTCCTCCTCCGTCGTCACGCCCGGCAGCGGCAGGGCCGGGCCGGTCTCGGCGGTCACCAGTTCTTCCTTGCGCGGCAGGTCCGACAGCGCCCTGAGGCCGAACTGCTCCAGGAATTTCGGCGTGGTGCCCCACAGGGTCGGGCGGCCGGGGACCTCCCGCCGCCCGCGCGGGGCCACCAGGCCGAGTTCCAGCAGTGCCTCCAGCGTCGTCTGCGCCAGCGCGGCGCCACGGATTTCCTCGATCTCCCCACGCGTGCAGGGCTGGTGATAGGCGATGATGGACAGTGCCTCCATCGCTGCGCGCGGCAGGCGGCGCGGCGCCTGGACCACTTTCGTCAGGCGCTGGGCCAGGTCCGGCGCGGTGCGGAAGGCCCAGCCGCCAGCGACCTCGGTCAACACGACGCCGCGGCCCTCACAGGCCTCGGCGAGCGCAGCCATGACGATGCCGGCGGTCAGTCCCTCCGGCAGAATCGCGCCCAGCATGGCAGGGGTGACAGGCCGGTCGGAGGCATAGACCAGCGCCTCGGCCAGCCGCACGGCAGCGGCCAGCAGGCCGGGGTCGGGCGGGGCGTCCTCCGCAGCGGCGTCGAGGGGCGCCGACCCGTCTGTCTCCGCCGTCGGAGCGGCCGCCATGGTGTCCTCGGACGGCGCGGGGTCCTGGGGCGCCTCCGGCCGTGGCTCCTCAGCCTGGTTGGTCATCCGCGGCACCCTCCTCGGTCCGGCGGCGCACCAGGATTGGGCCAAAGGCCTCCTCCTGGCGGATCTCGATCCCGCCGCCGCGCGCCATCTCCAACCCTGCCACGAGCGTGCTGGCAAGGGCCGCGCGGCGTTCCAGCGGGTCGAGGATGGTATCGGGCAGGAACCCCTGCAGCACCGACCAGGACGGCAGCGCGCCGACCAGCCGGGTCAGCCGCTCCAGCGCCTCCTGCACCGAGAACAATTTGCGCGGCTTGGGCCGATAGGGCCGCCGCGCCAGAGCCCGGCGCCGCGCCGCGACGTAGGCCTGCAGCAGCGAAGGCAGGTCGGCATGCAGCCCCGACCGGTCCTCGACCCGCAGGCTCTCCGGCGCGCCGCGGGCGAAGACGTCATGGCCGAGCCAGGGTCGCCGGTTCAGCCAGAGGGCTGCCGCGCGCATGCGTTCCAGTTCCACCAGCCGGTCGGCGAGTTGCTCGGCCAGCGCCTCGGCGTCCTCGCCCTCGGCCTCCTCGGGCGGGATCAGCAGGCGGGATTTCAGCCAGGCGAGCCAGGCCGCCATCACCAGCCAGTCGGCGGCGAGTTCCAGCCGCACGCGGCGCGCGCCCTCGATCACCGCGAGGTACTGGTCCACCAGCGCGACGATCGAGATCCGCGCAATGTCCACCTTCTGCGACCGCGCCAATTCCAGCAGCAGGTCGAGCGGCCCCTCGAAGCCCTCCAGGCGCAGATGCAGCGATTCGCTCATCGTCCGCTCCCATGCCCGGCGAGCCAGAGCACGAAATCGAAGGCCGGTGCCACGATGTTGCGGATGAATAGCGCCATCGGGTCCCAGGACGGCATCGCCATCGGCAGGATGAACAGGAACAGCAGCACGATCATGATGCCATAAGGCTCGACGCGCGACAGCGCGATGGCCGGGCCGCGCGGCAGGATGCCCACCATGATCCGCCCGCCATCAAGCGGCGGCAGCGGCAGCAGGTTGAACAGGCCGAGCACCAGGTTGGACAGGATCGACAGCACGGCGAAGCGCAGCAGGAACTGCGTCGCATCCGGCCCCAGCATCTCCTGTCCCGCGATCACGGCATGGGCCAGCAGCGCGGCCGTGAAGGCCAGCACCGCATTGATCGCCGGCCCGGCCGCGGCAACCAGCACCATCCCCCAGCGCGGGTTGCGCAGTTGCCAGATGTTCACCGGCACCGGCTTCGCCCAGCCGAAGACGCCCTGCACCTGCCCGATCGTGAGCAACTGCCCCACGACCATGACGCCCGGCAGGATCAGCGTGCCGACAGGATCGACGTGGCGCAGCGGATTGATGCTGATCCGCCCGGCGCGCTTGGCGGTGTCGTCGCCCAGCCACAGCGCGGCATAGCCATGCGCGGCTTCGTGCAAGGTGATGGCGAGGACGGCGGCGAGCACCGCCGCCGCCACTTCCGGCAGCCAAGCGGGCATCAGGTCGGCCGCGCGGTCGGGTCGTCGCCGGAGGCGGCGGCCGCGGCTGCGGCGTAGCTGCCCATGATCCCGTCGCGCAGGGTGCGCAGCGCCGCCGGGCTGCGGTCGCGGAACGCGTCGCGGGTGGCGCGCGCCGCCGCCATGCGTTCCGCCCCACGGTCGCTCAGCGCCGAACAGCTCGCGAGCAACGCGGCGCTTTCCTCGATCCGCCCGGTGCAATGCAGGACAAGGTCGCAGCCGGCGTCCAGCGATGCCGCCGCGAGGTCGTTCGACGTCCCCTTGAGGGCACCCATGGCCAGGTCGTCCGTCACCAGCACTCCATCGAATCCGATCGCGCTGCGGATGACCTGGCCCACGATGGTGGGCGAAAGCGTCGCCGGCCGCACGCTGTCCCAGGCTTCGTAGAGCACGTGGGCGGTCATTGCCCAGGCCCCGGACCCCGCGAGCGCCCGGAATGGTTCGATATCGGCCGCCATGACCGATTTCGGCGCGGTGACGCGTGGCAGTTCGACATGGCTGTCGGCGGTCGCCCGTCCATGCCCCGGAATATGCTTGATCACGGGAATGGCGCCCGCCGCCTGGAGGCCCGCGACGAAAGCGGTGCCGAGGCGCGCGACCTCGGCCGGGTCCTCGGCGAAGGCCCGGTCACCGATCACGCCATGGGCCCCGGGCAGCCGGAGATCGAGCACCGGCGCGCAGACCACGTCGAGCCCCACGGCGACGCAGGTCTGGCCGAGCAGCGCCGCATTGGCCCGCAATGCCGGTTCGGGCAGGTGCTGGAAGGCTGCGGCGCGCGGGAACGCCTCCCAATGCGGGGGCCGCAGCCGCGCGACGCGGCCGCCTTCCTGGTCGACCAGGATCGGTGCCTCGGCACCGAGGATGTCGCGGATGTCGGCCGTCAGGGCGCGCAGCTGCTCCGGGTCGGCGACGTTGCGGGCGAACAGGATGATGCCGGCCGGGCGCCGGTCGCGCAAAAGCGCGGCCTCCTCGGCCGTCAGGCGTGGCCCCGACAGGCCGATGATCGCAGCAAGCGGGGTCACGTCAGCGGATGACGGCGCAGGGCATCTGCTTGGCGCGGGCCTGCTCGCAGAAGGACTGGGCGGCGGCGACATCGGCGAAGCCACCGGTCCGCAGCCGGTACAGCGTTGCCTGCCCGTCCCGCTCGAACTTCACGACCTGCGGGCGGAAGGCGCCGAGCAGGTCGGCATTGCGCCGGGCCAGCCGGTCCCATTCCTGCGTCGCCGCCTCCTCGGACGTCAGGGCGCCGAGCTGAACGCGGATCCGGCCATTCGGCGCCGGCGCGAGCCG
>NZ_JBYCZL010000010.1:0-194687 GCF_057586215.1 Roseomonas sp. SRI_022 | reverse complement strand
GGCCCAGCCGCAGACGGTCGCGGCTAGTGCGCCCCGCCCCGTCACTGGCTCCTCGCTGGGTTTCTCCGCGCTCGGCGGCGGCGGCATGCCGTCGCTCGCCCCGCCGGTACCGATCGCGCGGGCCGCGGCCGCGACGCTGCCCCCGGGCATGGCGCGCTAGGGCAACGGCCCGCGCATGACCCGCCCCCCTCCCATCGAGGTGGTCCGCCCGCCCGAGCCGGATTCCGCGCCGGCCAGCCACTACGGCCTGCGGCGGCCTGCCGCGACCGATGCGACGCCACGCGCCCTGGTGCGGGTGACGCAGCCTGACCTGATGCGCCGGGCGATCCTGGAACGCTCGCGCGGGCGGTTGGTCATCGCCGCCTTCGGCTTCTCGGCCATCTTCGGCGTGGTCGCGATCAAGCTGGCGCTGGCGACGGTGCTGAACCCGGCCGAGGGACGCCGCGCCGCGGCCCTGTCCCGCCCGCCGGCACCCGCCGCCGAGGCGCCGGTCGCGCGCGCCACCGTCACCGACCGCAATGGCGAGATCCTCGCGGTCTCGCTGCCGCTCACCGCGCTCTATGCCAATCCGCGGCAGATCGAGAACCCGGCCGATGCCGCCGACCGGCTGCGCACCGTGCTGCCGCAGCTCGACCGAGAGCGGCTGATCCAGCGCATGACCGGCGAACGGCAATTCGCCTATATCGCCCGCGCGCTCACGCCGCGGGAGATGTCGCAGGTCAACGCCCTCGGCATCCCCGGCCTGTATTTCGAGGAAGCCGAGCGTCGGTATTTCCCGCAGGGGCGCACCGCCGCGCACATCATCGGCGGCGTGGACGTGGACGGCCACGGCATCGCGGGCGTCGAGCGCT
Source organism: Roseomonas sp. SRI_022 (assembly GCF_057586215.1). Classification (NCBI taxonomy): domain Bacteria; kingdom Pseudomonadati; phylum Pseudomonadota; class Alphaproteobacteria; order Acetobacterales; family Roseomonadaceae; genus Roseomonas; species Roseomonas sp. SRI_022. The sequence goes on along the minus strand of NZ_JBYCZL010000010.1, from coordinate 193,836 downwards.
TCCACGACGCGCGCCTGCGCGAGCGAGCGAACGAACGCCTGCGCCTGTCGCTCGACATCCGCGTGCAGCTCGCGCTGCGCGACGCGGTGCAGCGCGGCATCACCGAGTTCAACGGCATCGGCGGCGCCGGCGTGGTGATGGATGTGCAGACCGGCGAGGTGCTCGCCATGGTCTCCCTGCCCGACTACGACGCCAACGATGTCGGCGCGGCGACGATGGACCAGCGCTTCAACCGCGTCACCGTCGGCGTCTATGAACCCGGGTCCACCTTCAAGCTGCTGACGGCGTCGATGGCGCTGGAATACGGCACGGTGCAACCCTGGGGCGGCTACGACGCATCCCGCCCGATCAGCGTCGGGCGCTTCACCATCAACGATTATCGCGGCAAGGGGCGCTGGCTCGCCCTGCCGGAGATCCTCGCCTATTCGTCCAACCTCGCCTCGGCGCACATGGCCGCGGCGGTGGGCGTGAACCGGCATCGCGAATTCATGCAGCGCATGGGCATGACGTCCCGCCTGCGCATCGAGATCCCGGAGACCGCGCTGCCGCTCGTGCCGTCCCAGCGGAGCTGGCGCGAGCTCAACACCATGACGATCGGCTTCGGCCACGGCATGTCGGTCACGCCGCTGCATGTGGCGACGGCGGGCGCCACCATCGTCAATGGCGGCATCCTGCGTCAGCCGACGATCCTCGCCCAGGAACCGGGCGTGCCGCGCGAGGGCGTGCGCGTGATCAGCGAGCGCACCTCGGAGCTGATGCGTCGGCTGATGCGTCTGGTCGTCACCGACGGGTCGGGGCGTTCGGCCGAGGTGCCGGGGTATTTCGTCGGCGGCAAGACAGGCACGGCGCAGAAGACCGGCCCGCGCGGCGGCTATCTGGAAAACAAGCGCATCGCCGCTTTCGTCGGCGCCTTCCCGATGCATGCGCCGCGCTACGCGGTCTATGTGATGGTGGACGAGCCGAAGCCGAATGCGCGCAGCCATGGCTTCGCGACTGCCGGCTGGGTGGCCGCGCCCGCCGCCGGGATGGTGATTTCCCGCATCGCGCCGATCCTTGGCATGCTGCCCGAACCCGCGACGCCCGAGATCACGCGCGCCATCGCCATGCCGATGAACGGTCGCGGCATTCCGGGCTTGGCCCCGGCGCCCACGACCACGCCGGCTGCCGCCGCGCCGCCGCGTGCTGCGCCCGGCCGCCCCACCACACAGCCTGCCGCCACCCCGCCCGCCGCCACCGCGCCGCGGCCGGCCGTGCAGCGGGAGGCGAGCCTTGCGCCTCGGTGAGATCATGCGCCGCACGGGCCTCCCCGGACCGGCCGAGGACGCAACGATCGCAGGGCTGACAGCGGACAGCCGCGCGGTCGGTCCCGGCATGGTTTTCGCCGCCCTGCCCGGCGCACGCGCCGATGGCCGCGCCTTTATCGCCGATGCGGTGGAACGGGGTGCCGCCGCGGTGCTGGCACCCGAAGGCACCGAATGGCCACCCGGCGTGCCGGTGCGCCCGCTGATCACCTCGCCCGATCCGCGCCGCGCGCTGGCACTGATGGCCGCCGCCTTCCACGGCGCCCAGCCGCGCAGCGTGGTCGCCGTCACGGGCACCAACGGCAAGACCAGTACGGTCGATTTCCTGCGCCAGATCTGGATCGCGGAAGGGGAGCGCGCCGCCTCACTCGGCACGCTCGGGCTGGTGGCGGAAGGCTTCCCGCCTGGCCCGTCGCTGACCACGCCGGATCCGGTGGCGCTGCATGCGACGCTCGCCGCCCTGGCCCGCGCCGGCTTCGGCGCGGCGGCAATGGAGGCGTCCTCCCACGGGCTCGACCAGCGGCGGCTGGATGGGGTGGTGCTGGCGGCGGCGGGGTTCAGCAACCTGACGCGCGACCATCTGGACTATCATGGCGGCATGGAGGCCTATCGGGCCGCCAAGCTGCGCCTGTTCGACACGCTGCTGCCCGCGGGCGCGGCGGCGGCAGCCTGCTCCGAGATGGACCCGGCGACGCTCGATGCGCTGCGCGAGATCGCCCGCAGCCGCCGGCTGCGCCTGCTCACGGTGGGCGAGGCCGGCGACGCCATCCGCCTGCACGCCGCGCAGCCCCTGCCGGACGGGTTGGCGCTCAGCGTCACAGCCTTCGGCACGCGGCACGACATCCACCTGCCGCTGCCCGGCCGCTTCCAGGCGGATAATGCGCTGCTCGCCGCCGCCCTTGCGGTGGGTGCAGGGCAGCCGGCCGATCGCGTGCTCGCCACGTTGCCGGGCCTTGCCGGCGTGCGGGGGCGGATGGAACGCGCCGCGGTGCTCGCCAATGGCGCGGCGGTCTATGTCGACTACGCGCATACGCCGGATGCGCTGGCGCGGCTGCTCGCGGCGCTGCGGCCGCATACCGCCGGGCGGCTGCATGTGCTGTTCGGCGCGGGCGGCGACCGCGATCCGGGCAAGCGCCCGCTGATGGGCGCCGCCGCGACCGCTGCCGCCGATGTGGTCTGGGTGACGGACGACAATCCGCGCAGCGAGGACGCCGCTGCCATCCGCAGCGCCGTGCTGGCCGGCGCGACGGGGGCGATCGATGCTGGTGCGCGCGAGGCCGCCATCGCCGCCGCGCTGGCCGATCTGCGGCCGGGCGACGTGCTGGCGGTGGCCGGCAAGGGGCATGAGAGCGGGCAGGAGATCGCCGGCGTCGTCCATCCCTTCGACGACGTGACGGTGGTGCGCCGGCTCGCGGGTGTCGCGCCGTGACCGCGCTGTGGACATCGGCGCAGCTGCGCGAGGCGACCGGCGGCACGCTCGTGCCCGAGGTCGCGGTGACCGGCGTGTCGATCGATACGCGGACCATCGCGCCGGGCGACCTGTTCGTCGCGCTGCGTGACGCGCGGGACGGGCATGATTTCGTGGCCGATGCGCTGGCGCGCGGCGCCGCGGCGGCGCTGGTCGATCGCGACCCGCCGGGTGTCGCGACCGATGCGCCGCTGCTGCGCGTGGGCGACACGCTGGCCGGGCTGACCGCGCTCGGCGCCGCCGCGCGGGCGCGCGGCGAGGCCCTCTTCGTCGGCGTCACTGGATCGGTCGGCAAGACCACGACGAAGGAGATGCTGCGCGTCGCGCTGTCCGCCTTCGGGCCGACCCACGCGGCAGCGGCGTCCTACAACAACCATTGGGGCGTGCCGCTGACGCTGGCCCGCCTGCCCGCCGACGCCGCCTTCGCGGTGATCGAGATGGGCATGAACAACCGCGGTGAGATCGCGCCGCTGGCACGGCTGGCGCGCCCGCGCATCGGTGTCATCACCAATCTCGGTAGCGCGCATGTCGGGCGGCTCGGCAGCGAGGATGAGATCGCCGAGGAGAAGGGCGACATCATCGAGGGCATCGCGCCGGGCGGCGCGCTGGTGCTGCCGGCCGACAGCCGCTTCGCGACGCGGCTGGCCGCGCGCGCGCGCGACGCGGGGCTTGAGGTGCTGACGCATGGCGAGGCGACGGGCGCCGATGCGCGGCTGGTCGCCTATGACGGCAGCGACGATGGCGGGCGCGCCGAGATCCTGCTGCGCGGCGAGCGCATCGGCGTGACGCTGGCAGCACCGGGGCGGCATGTCGCGCTCAATGCCTGCGCGGTCCTGGCCGCGGTGGCCGCGCTGGGATTGTCGCCGCGCACCGCGGCATCCGCGCTGCCGGCCTTCGGCGCGCCGGCCGGGCGCGGTCGCCGGACCCGCATCGCGGTGGCCGGCGGCGAAGCCCTGCTGATCGATGATTCCTACAACGCCTCGCCACCTTCGATCCGCGCCGGGCTCGCCGTGCTCGGCGCGCAGGCGGCGAGCCGACGCATCGCCGCATTGGGCGACATGCGCGAACTTGGCGACGACGGTCCGGCGATCCATGCGTCGCTCGCGCCCGATGCCGCTGCCACCTGTGACCTTGTGTTCTGCTGCGGGGACTTGATGGGCTACCTGTATCGCGCGCTGCCGGATGTGAAGCGCGGCGCGCATTGTGTCGATTCCGCCGCCCTCGCCCCGGTGCTAAAGGCCGCGCTGCGTCCGGGCGATGCCGTGCTGGTGAAGGGTTCGCTCGGGTCCCGCATGGCGGTCGTCGTCGCCGCGCTGACGGAAGGCGCGCGGGCATGATCTACAATCTCCTCACGCCGTTCTCCGACAGCTTCTTCCTGTTCAACCTCGCGCGCTACCACACCTTCCGCGCGGGCGCGGCCTGCATGACCGCGCTGCTGATCTGCCTCGTCTTCGGGGCGCCGATCATCCGCTGGCTGCGGTCCTTCCAGCGCGGTGGCCAGCCGATCCGCGACGACGGGCCGGAACGCCACCTGATCGAGAAGAAGGGCACGCCGACCATGGGCGGCGTGATGATCCTGACCGCACTCGTGGTCTCGACGCTGCTGTGGGCGGATCTGCGGTCCGGCATGATCTGGGCGGTGCTGCTGGTGACGGTGGGCTACGGCGCGCTCGGCTTCGCCGACGACTGGCTGAAGGTGACCAAGCGCAACACCAAGGGCGTGTCGGGCCGCACCAAGCTGTTCGTGCAGGCCGGCCTTGGCCTGGTGGCCGCGCTGTGGATCACCGCGCTGATGCCGGGGCCGCTGGCGGACACGCTGGCGCTGCCGGTCTTCAAGGAAGTGCTGATCCCCTTCGGCCTGCTGTTCCCGCTGATCGGCATGTTCGTGATGATGGGCGCGTCGAACGCGGTGAACCTGACCGACGGCCTCGACGGGCTCGCCGTCGTGCCGGTGATGATCGCCGCGGCGGTCTTCGCGCTGATCGCCTACCTCGTCGGCAACCGCATCTTCGCCGACTACCTGCAGCTGCACTACGTCCCCGGGACGGGCGAGCTCGCGGTCTTCGCCTCCGCGCTGATCGGCGCGGCGCTCGGCTTCCTGTGGTTCAACGCGCCGCCGGCGGCGGTGTTCATGGGCGATACCGGTTCGCTAGCGCTCGGCGGCGCGCTCGGCGCGCTGGCGGTGGCGACGAAGCACGAGATCGTATTGGCGATCGTCGGCGGGCTGTTCGTCGTCGAGACGGTGTCCGTGATGATCCAGGTGTTCTGGTTCAAGCGCACCGGCCGCCGCGTCTTCCTGATGGCGCCGCTGCACCATCACTTCGAGAAGAAGGGCTGGGCCGAGCCGACCATCGTGATCCGCTTCTGGATCATCGCCATGATCCTGGCGTTGGTCGGGCTCAGCACGCTGAAGATCCGATGACCGCGCCCGAGCCCCCCTTCACCCCATTCCGCGGCGCGCGCATCGCCGTTGTCGGGCTCGGCCGCGCCGGGCTGCCGGCGGCGCTGCGCCTGGCCGAATGGGGTGCGGAGGTCGAGGCCTGGGACGATGGCGAGACGGCGCGACGCGCGGCGGAGGAAGCCGGGCTGACGGTCCGCGACCCCACCGACGGCCGCTTCCGCGCCGATGCGCTGCTGCTGTCGCCGGGCATCCCGCACCGGCTGCCGAAGAGCCATCCCGCGGCGCGCGCTGCGGAGGCGGCCGGCGCACCAATCCTGTGCGATGCCGAGTTCCTCTATCGCGCAGTTCTGGCGATGCATTCCTCGGCACGCTTCGTCGGCGTCACCGGGACCAACGGCAAATCCACCACCACGGCGCTGATCCACCACCTGCTGGCGGGTGCGGGGCGGTCGGCGCTGGCGGGCGGGAATCTCGGCCCCGCGGCGCTCGGACTCAAGATGTTGGGGTCGGACGGGGTCTATACCCTCGAAATGTCGTCCTACATGTTGGAGCGAATCGCCACGCTGCGCTTCAACATGGCTGTCATGTTGAACCTCAGCCCGGATCACCTCGACCGTCATGGTGACATGGCCGGCTATGCCGCTGCCAAGGCGAGAATCTTCGCGCGCCAGACCGATAGGGACGTTGCGGTGCTGGGTCAGGACGATGCGGCGACGGCCGCGATGGGGCGCGGGTTGAAGGCGCGGGTCGTGCCGGTCTCGGGGCTGACACGGCAGAAGGGCGGCATCTGGGCCGAAGGTCGCCTGCTGCGCGATGAGGCCGGCACCATTCTCGACCTCGGCGCGGCGCCGAACCTGCCGGGCAGCCACAATGCGCAGAATGCCGCCGCCGCGGCCGCCGCCTGCTTCGCGCTCGGCCTGTCGCGCGACGAGGTCGCCGCCGGCCTCGTCACCTATCCCGGCCTGCCGCACCGGCAGGAACGGGTCGCCGAGGCGCGCGGCGTCGTCTTCGTCAATGACAGCAAGGCGACCAATGCCGACAGCGCGGCCCGCGCCCTCGCCTCCTATGACCGCGTCGTCTGGATCGCAGGCGGGGAGGCGAAGGAGGGCGGGATTGAATCGCTCCTTCCGTTCTTCCCGCGCGTCGCGAAGGCGTTCCTGATCGGGCGCGACGCGCCGGTGCTGGCGAAGACGCTCGCGGCGCATGGCGTGGCGCATGAGATCGTCGGCACGCTCGACGCCGCCATGCCCGCCGCCGCCGCAGCCGCCTTCGGTGGCGCGGCGCCGGTCGTGCTGCTGTCCCCCGCCTGCGCGTCCTGGGACCAGTTCAGCGGCTTCGATGCGCGCGGCGACCGCTTCCGCGACCTCGCCCGCGCCATCACCGGGGAGCACGTCTGATGGCCTTCACCCGCGCCGACACCTCCGTCCTCGGCCGCTGGTGGTGGACGGTGGACCGCTGGACGCTCGCGGCGCTGCTCGCGCTGATCGGCTTCGGCTATGTGATGATGCTCGCCGCCTCCCCCGCGGTGGCGGAACGCATCGGCGCCTCGTCGCGCCACATGTTCTTCATCAAGCAGGTCGTCTACCTGATGGCGGCGACGGCGCTGATGGTCGCGGTCTCGCTGCTCTCGCCGCGCGGCGTGCGGCGCTTCGCGTTGATCGGCTTCGCCCTCGCGCTGGTGCTGACCGCGGCGACGCTCGTCATCGGCGTCGAGATCAAGGGCGCGCGGCGCTGGCTGCCGATCCCGGGCCTGTCGCTGCAGCCCTCCGAATTCCTCAAGCCCTTCTTCGCCGTGGTCGCCGCCTGGTTGATCTCAGAAGGCAAGGCGCCGGGCTCCAAGGTCTGGGGGGCGACCATCGCGCTGGGGCTGTTCCTCGCCGTGGGCGCGATCCTGAAGGGGCAGCCGGATATCGGCATGCTGATCGTCGTCTCGGCGGTGTTCTTCGCGCAGTTCTTCGTCGCGGGGATGAACCTGTTCCTGGTCGGCGCGGTGGGCGGCATCGGCGTCGCCGGGGCGATCGGCGCCTATTTCATCTTTCCGCATGTGCAGTCGCGCGTGCAGCGCTTCCTCGATCCGTCGTCCGGCGATTCCTACCAGGTCAGTGTGGCGATGGAGGCCTTCGCCAATGGCGGGCTGCTGGGCCGCGGCCCCGGCGAAGGCCGGGTGAAGAACGTGCTGCCCGACGCCCATGCCGACTTCGTCTTCGCCGTGGCCGGCGAGGAATTCGGCATGGTGATCTGCCTCGTCATCCTCGCCCTGTTCGCCTTCATCGTGGTGCGCGGGCTGATGCGCCTGCTGGCGGAAACGGACCTGTTCGTGATGCTCGCCGGCACCGGGCTGCTGACGCAGTTCGGGCTGCAGGCCTTCGTCAACATGGCCTCCACCCTGCACCTGATCCCGACCAAGGGGATGACGCTGCCCTTCGTGTCCTATGGCGGTTCCTCGGTGCTCGCCATCGCGATCGGGATGGGGATGCTGCTGGCGCTGACGCGGCGGCGCGTCGGCGCCCGGGCCGGCGGCACTGCCGAGGACAGCCCCGTCTCGCCCGCCCTCGCGGCGGGAGGGGCGCGGTGAGGGGCCCGGCCGTGAAGCCCATCATCATCGCCGCCGGCGGGACCGGCGGACACCTGTTTCCGGCTGAGGCGCTGGCGGCGGAACTGCTGCGCCGGGGCGAGCGCATCGCGCTGATGACCGATGTGCGATCGGCGGCCTATGACAGCGCGGCCTTCGCCAATGCGGAACGCTTCGTGCTGTCCGGCGGTGGCCTGTCCGGGCGCGGCATCCGCCGCGCGACGCGCGGGGCGATGCAGCTGATGGCCGGCACGATGCAGGCGCGGCGGCATCTCGCGATGCTGATGCCCTCCGCCGTGGTGGGGTTCGGCGGCTATGCCTCCTTCCCGCCGCTCGCCGCGGCGCGGCTGATGGGGGCATCACGGCGGCCGGCCATCGTGCTGCACGAACAGAATGCGGTGCTGGGCCGTGCCAACCGGCTGATGGCGCGTGCGGCCGACCTGCTGGCGCTGTCCTTCGAGGGCACTGCCAACGTCCCCGCCGGCGCGCGCGCGGCGGTAGTCGGCAATCCGGTGCGGCCCGCGCTCGCCGCACTCGCCGGGCAGCCTTATCCGGCGCCGCTGGATGGCGGCGTGTTGCGCCTGCTGGTGACCGGCGGCAGCCAGGGTGCGCGCGTCTTCGCCGATGTCGTGCCGCCCGCCGTCGCCGCACTGCCCGAGGCGATCCGCGCGCGGCTGCTGGTGACGCAGCAATGCCGCGCGGAGGACCTCGCCCGCACCGAGACCGCCTATCGCGAGGCCGGCGTCGTCGCCAATCTCGCGCCGTTCTTCCCCGACATCGCCGGGCGGCTGGCCACAGCGCACCTCGTGGTCGCGCGCGCCGGCGCCTCCACGGTCGCCGAACTGGAATGCGCCGGGCGGCCCTCCATCCTGGTGCCGCTGCCCTCCGCGATCGACGACCACCAGAACGCCAATGCCCGCGCGCTGGCCGAGGCCGATGCGGCCTGGGTCTATCCGCAGCCTTCCTTCACGCCGGCGGCGCTGACCGAACGGCTCGCCGCCTTGTTCTCGGTGCCGGAGCGGCTGGTGTCCGCCGCCGCCGCCGCTTCCGCCCTCGCCCGCCCGCTGGCGGCGCGGGACCTTGCAGACCAGGTGCTGGCGCTGGCCCGCCGCGCGACGATGGGGGTCGCCTGATGCGCGCGCTGCCACTCAATATCGGTCCCATCCATTTCGTCGGCATCGGCGGCATCGGCATGTCCGGCATCGCCGAGGTGCTGCACACGCTGGGTTACCAGGTGCAGGGCAGCGACCTCGCCGAGAGCGCGAATGTGCAGCGGCTACAAGGCGTCGGCATTCCGGTCGCGGTCGGCCATGACGCCGCCAATCTCGGGGATGCGCAGGTCGTCGTCGTCTCCACCGCGGTGAAGCGCGACAACCCCGAGGTCGTCGCCGCCCGCAAGCGCTTCATCCCCGTGGTGCGCCGCGCCGAGATGCTCGCCGAGCTGATGCGCCTGAAATGGTCCGTCGCGATCGGCGGCACGCATGGCAAGACGACGACGACGTCGCTCGTCGCCGCGGTGCTGGAAGCCGCGCGGCTCGACCCCACCGTCATCAATGGCGGCATCATCAACGCGTATGGCACCAACACGCGCATGGGCGCGGGCGACTGGATGGTCGTCGAGGCCGATGAATCCGACGGGTCCTTCCTGAAACTTCCGGCCGTCGTCGCCGTCGTCACCAACATGGATCCGGAACACCTCGACCACTGGGGCACCGGGGATGCGATGAAGGAGGGCTACGCCCAGTTCGTCGGCAACATCCCCTTCTATGGCTTCGCCGTGCTGTGCATGGACCACCATGAGGTCCAGGCGATGATCCCGCGCCTGTCCGATCGCCGCATCGTGACCTATGGCTTCTCGCCCCAGGCCGATGTGCGGGCGGAGAAGGTTATCACCGACCGCATGGGTGCAACCTTCGAGGTGACGGTGACCGACCGCGCCACCGGCCGGGTGCGCCAGATGAAGCCGTTCCGCTTGCCGATGCTCGGCCAGCACAATGTCCAGAACGCGCTCGCCGCCATCGCCATCGGCGTCGAGATGGATGTGGACGAGGCGACCATCCGCACCGCGCTTGCCGGCTTCAAGGGCGTGAAGCGCCGCTTCACCCGCACGGGCGAGGCCGGCGGCATCGCCGTGATCGACGATTACGGCCACCACCCGGTGGAGATCGCGGCCGTGCTGAAGGCCGCGCGCCAGGCCGGCGCGCGTGACGTGATCGCGGTGGTGCAGCCGCACCGCTATTCACGCCTGCACACGCTGTTCGAGGATTTCTGCACCTGCATGAACGATGCCGGCACGGTGATCGTCGCCGATGTCTATGCCGCGGGTGAACAGCCGATCGAAGGCGTGGACAAGGATGCGCTGGTCGAGGGGCTGCGCGCCCGCGGGCACCGTTCCGTGGTGCCGCTGCCCGGGCCTGACTCGCTGCCGGAGATGATCCACGCCATCGCGAAGTCGGGCGACTATGTCGTCTGCCTCGGCGCGGGGAACATCACATCCTGGGCGCATGCCCTGCCCGGGCAGTTGCAGGAGTTGCAGTCGCGTTCGCGCGGGCGGCTCGCCGGGGCGATGAAGTGAGGCCCGGCATGCAGGCCCACGCCACGCTGCCCCCGCTGCGCGGCCGTGTGCAGCGCGACGCGCCGCTGGGTGCGGCGACGTGGTTCCGCGTCGGCGGGCCGGCCGATGTGCTGGTGCGCCCGGCCGATCTGGACGATTTGCTGCTGCTGCTGGGGGACCTGCCGGACGATGTGCCGCTGACCGTGATCGGCGCGGCGTCGAACATGATCATCCGCGATGGCGGCGTGGCGGGCGTGGTGGTGCGGCTCGCGCGCGGCTTCGGCGAGATCGCGGTGGAGGCGGACGGTGTCGTCGCCGGCGCTGCCGCGCTTGATGTCACGGTTGCGGAAACCGCCGCGGCGAAGGCGCTGGGTGGGCTGGAATTCCTCGTGGGCATTCCGGGGACGATCGGCGGCGCGGTAGCGATGAATGCCGGCGCCTATGGGGCCGAGATCAAGGACGTGCTGGACTGGGCCGAGGTCGCGACGCCGGCCGGGCCGTTGCGCCTGACCGCCGCCGAATTGCACTTCGCGTATCGGCGCGCGGCGCTTCCGGCACGCGCCGTCGTCACGCGCGTGCGTTTCAACGCCGTGACGGGCGATGCGGCCACCGTCACCGCGCGGTTGAACGAAATCCGCGCCGCGCGCGAGGCGACGCAGCCGGTGCGCGCGCGGACCGGCGGTTCCACCTTCAAGAACCCCGCCGGTGCGAAGAAGGCCTGGGAGTTGATCGACGCGGCCGGCTGCCGCGGCCTGACGCGCGGCGCCGCGCAGGTCAGTGAGAAGCACTGCAACTTCCTGCTCAACACAGGCGGCGCGACGGCGGCCGAGATCGAGGCGCTGGGCGAAGACGTCCGCGCCCGCGTGAAGGCCACCTCGGGCGTCGAGCTGGAATGGGAAATCAAGCGCATCGGGAGGCCCGCATGACGCAGAAGGTCGCGGTCCTCTATGGCGGCAAGTCGGCGGAACGGGAGGTCTCCCTCTCCTCCGGCCGCGAATGCATGGTCGCGCTGCGCGAGGCCGGCTTCGAGGTCATCCCGATCGAGGTGACGGACGACCTGTCCGCGGCGATCCACGCGCTGACGCATCCGCGCCCGGATGTCGTCTTCAATGCGTTGCATGGCCGCTATGGCGAGGATGGCTGCATCCAGGGCGTGCTGGACTGGCTCGGCATCCCCTACACGCATTCCGGGCTGCGCGCCTCCGCGCTCGCCATGGACAAGGCCGCCGCCAAGGCGGTGTTCGGCGCCGCCGGCCTGCCGATCGTCGAACATCGCCTGGTGACGCGCGACGAGCTCGAAGCCGCCGACCCGCTGCCCATGCCCTATGTGGTGAAGCCGGTGAACGAGGGGTCCTCGGTCGGCGTACACATCGTGAAGACGGGCAGCAATCGCCGCGCCGAGATCGCGCGCAGCTGGCGCTATGGCGAGCACGCCATGGTCGAGGCCTATGTCCCCGGCCGCGAGCTGACCGTCGGCGTCATGGGCGACCGCGCGCTGGCGGTGACCGACATCATCGCCGATGCCGGCGCCTTCTACGACTACGATTCCAAATACGCCGAGGGCGGGTCGCGCCACGTCGTCCCCGCGCAGATCCCGGCGGAGGATTATGCCCGCGCGCTCGACATCGCGCTGCGGGCGCATCAGGCGCTGGGCTGCCGCGGCGCATCCCGCGCCGATCTGCGCTTCGACGAAAGCGTAGAGGGCGCGCGGCGGCTGGTGCTGCTGGAAGTCAACACGCAGCCGGGGCTGACGCGCACCTCGCTGCTGCCGGAACAGGCGGCCCATTGCGGCATCCCCTTCCCCGCCCTCTGCGCCTGGATGGTGAAGGAGGCGCGGCATGGCGCGTGACCCCGCCAGGGCCGCGGCGCGCGAAAGGCTCGCCCGGACCTCGGCGCCGCAGAAGGAACCCTCCCGCCCATCGCGCCTGCGCATCTGGATGAAGCGCCGGCGTTCGCTGCTGCGTCCAGCGATCTATGGCGCGCTGGGCTGCGGCGCGCTGGCGGTGGTGGTGCTGGCGGTGCGGGCGATCGATCCGGCGGGGCGCGTGCGCTCGGTTGCGGAATCCTTCAGCGGCGTCGGCGATGGCCTCGGCCTGCAGGTGCAGCAGGTGATCCTGGAGGGGCGGCGCAACACGCCGACCGACATGATCCGCGCGGCCCTCGGCGTGGCGCGCGGCGACCCGATGCTGGAGTTCTCCCCCGAGGCGGCACGCGCGCGCATCGAGACCATCGCCTGGGTGCAGCAGGCGCATGTCGAACGCCGCCTGCCCGGCACCATCCTGGTGCGTATCGAGGAACGCCGCCCCTTCGCCATCTGGCAGAATGGCGGCCGCTTCGTGATCATCGACCGCGAAGGGCGCGTCGTCGCCTCCGACGGGCTCGACCAGTTCGGCCCGCTGCCGCTGCTGGTGGGCACAGGTGCCGACACCATGGGTGCCGCGCTGCATGACCTGCTGCGCCAGCAGCCCGAGGTCGCCGAGCGTGTCCAGGCCATGGTCCGCATCCATGAGCGTCGGTGGAACCTGCGCCTGCACAGCGGCACCGACGTGCTGCTGCCCGAAGGGGCCGAGGCCGCCGCGATCCTGCGCCTCGCGGAATTGCAGCGGGAGGCGCGGCTGCTCGACCGCCCGCTCGCGGCCATCGACCTGCGCCTGCCGGACCGGCTGGTGCTGCGCCCGACGCGGCAGGCCGAACCCGCCGAGCAGCCGGCGCAGCAGCAGGCCAACAGGGCGCGGCGCGGATGAACCAGATGGCGCGCCTTCCCGCCCCCGTCGAACCCGGGCAGCCGCAGCGCAAGCGCCGGCATGCGCGCAGCGGCACCTTCGGCGTGCTGGATATCGGCTCGACCAAGGTGGTCTGCCTGATCGCGCGCATCGAAAGCGACGGATCGCCGCGCGTGCTCGGCTTCGGCTGGCAGCGCGGGCGCGGCGTGAAGGGCGGGTCGATCGTCGACCTCGAGGAAGCGGAACGCGCCATCCGCGCCGCGGTCGGCCAGGCGGAGGAGATGGCGGACACCCGCATCCCCGGCGCCATCGTCAATCTTTCGTGCGGGCAGCCGGACAGCCGCCAGCTCAACATCCAGTGGGGCATCGGCGGGCGCGCGGTCACCGAGAACGACCTGCGCGCCATCCTGAACGAAGGCCGCCGCCGCACGGTGGAGGAAGGGCGGGAGACGGTGCACGCCATCCCGCTCGGCTTCACCGTGGATGCGACGCCGGGCGTGGATGATCCGCGCAGCATGATCTGCGACACGCTGGGCGCGCGGCTGCACATGGTCAGCGCGTCCCAGGCGTCGCTGCGCAATCTCGGCGCCTGCCTGCTGCGCTGCGACCTGGAGGTCGAGGAACTCGTCTCCGCCCCCTTCGCCGCCGGCCTCGCGACGCTGGTCGAGGACGAGAAGCAGCTCGGCGCCACGGTGATCGACATGGGCGGCGGGACCAGTTCGCTCGCCGTCTTCAGCGAGGGGCATCTGGTGCACACCGCGCAGGTCGCGGTGGGCGGCGGGCAGGTGACCAACGACCTCGCCACCGTGCTGTCCACGCCGGTCGCACATGCCGAGCGCATCAAGACACTGCACGGTTCCGTGCATGGCGGCGCCGACGACGATCGCGAATACCTGCCCGTGCCGCTGCTCGGCGAGGACGAGCACGCCATCGCGCGCATCCCCCGCGCCATGGTGGTCGGCATCATCAAGCCGCGGCTCGAGGAGACCTTCGAGCTGGTGCGCGAGAAGCTCGACGCCGCGGGGCTCGGCAAGGAGGGCGGCACACGCGTGGTGCTGACCGGCGGCGGCAGCCAGTTGGTCGGCGTGCGCGAGCTCGCCGCGCGCGTGCTGGACCGCCAGGTGCGCGTCGGCCGCCCGCTGCCGGTGCGCGGACTCGCGGAAGCCGCGTCGGGGCCCGCCTTCGCGACGGCGATCGGATTGCTGCTGTGGGGTGCGGGCGAAGGCCGCCCCGTGCTGGACATCGCGCCTGGCCCCGCACGGGCCGGCAGCGCGTTCCACCGCTTCGTCAACTGGATCAAGGACCGCGTCTGATGTCGGCACTCGCCACGAATCGAAGCGGTCGCGTAGAGACTCATCAGGAGGCCCGCCCATGACCCTGAATCTGACCGTGCCGACCAGCACGCACACGGACTTCAGCCCGCGCATCACGGTCGTCGGTGTCGGCGGCGGTGGTACCAACGCGGTCAACAACATGATCGCGATGGGACTCGACGGTGTCGAATTCCTCGTCGCCAACACGGACAGCCAGTCGCTGTTCCACTCGCGTGCCGAACGGCGCGTGCAGCTCGGCCCGCATCTGACGCAGGGCCTCGGCGCCGGCGCGAAACCCGAGATTGGGCGCGCGGCGGCGGAAGAAGCGATGGAAGAACTCGCACGCCACATCGAAGGCGTGCACATGATCTTCATCACCGCCGGCATGGGCGGCGGCACCGGCACGGGTGCGGCGCCGGTCATCGCGCGCATGGCGCGCGAACGCGGCATCCTGACCGTCGGCGTGGTGACCAAGCCGTTCGACTTCGAAGGTCCGAAGCGGAAGAAGTCCGCCGATTCGGGCATCGAGGAACTGCAGTCCTTCGTCGATACGCTGATCGTCATCCCGAACCAGAACCTGTTCAGGCTGGCCAATGAACGCACCACCTTCCAGGAAGCGTTCAAGATGGCCGACAACGTCCTCTACATGGGCGTGCGCGGCGTGACCGACCTGATGGTCAACCCGGGCATGGTCAATCTCGACTTCGCCGATATCCGCACCGTGATGGCGGAGATGGGCAAGGCGATGATGGGCACCGGCGAGGCCGAGGGCGAGGATCGCGCCCGCAAGGCCGCCGAGGCCGCCATCAACAACCCGCTGCTCGAGGACATCTCGATGGCGGGTGCCAAGGGCGTGCTGATCAACATCACCGGCGGCCTCGACATGACGCTGTTCGAGGTGGACGAGGCGGCCAACCGCATCCGCAAGGAAGTGGACGAGGACGCCAACATCATCTTCGGCACCTCGGTCGATGAGGACATGAACGGGCGCGTGCGCGTGTCGGTCGTGGCCACCGGCATCGACGTGGCGGTGAGGGAAGAAGCCGCGAAGCCGAAGCTCGTCGTCAATGGCGGCGCGCCGGTCTCCGCGGTGGCATCGCAGCACGTGGCCGCCGCGACCGCGCCGCGCCCCGCGCAACCGACCTTCGTGCGCCGCGTGGCCGAGACCGCGCCGCCCGCCGCCATGCCGGCCATGCGCCCCGCGGTGGTCGAGGCCGCGCCGGAGCCGCAGGTCTATGACGCCGCGCCGGGCGAAGCCCCCGCCGCGGTGGAAGCGGCCCCGGTGATGATGACGCCAGTGCCGCAGCACCACGACCCGATGCCGGCGATGCGCCCGGCGACGGTCGAGGCTCCGCGCACAGCCGGGCGCTTCGGCAACCTGTTCCGCACGGCGACGAATCTCGGCAGCAGCATGATGCGCCGCAGCCTGCCCGACACGGCGCCGGCCCCGATGCAGCAGCATCACGCCGCCCCGTCGGTGCGGATGGAACCGTCGGTCGGCGCACCGGTCGCTGCCGCCCCGGCCCGCCCCGCACCGCGCCCGGCGCCGCAGCAGCAGGATGAGATGGGCCTCGAGATCCCGACCTTCCTGCGCCGCCAGAGCAACTGATCCGACGCCAGGCGTCGCGCGAAAACCGCGCCCCGAAGGCCCGCCAGCCTTCGGGGCGCGTTTTCGTTGCGGCGGTTCATCCGCCGCGCGGCGTTGCAACCGCCCCAATTTTGCCCTATTCCGCAATGCATCAATTCAATAAATTCAATATCTTGCGACGTAATACAGAGAAACAAGGCTTGAATGGCATCCCGCATCGCACAGTGCTTGTGTGAGCCTGGGTGCTGACCCTTTGCCGCTTTCTGCCCAGCCTTTCCGGCCCGGCTCCTTCGAAGCGGCATGGACCACCCAGGAAAGGCAACGGGCTAGATGGACGGTTTCCTCACGGTTGAGACGGGGCGGCGCAGGACGCTGAAGGCACCCATCGGGTGCGTCGGCGTCGGCCTGCATTCCGGCCACCGCGCCTCCGTCACGCTGCGCCCGGCCGCGGCCGGCACCGGCATCGTCTTCCGTCGCGTCGACCTCGGCGGGATCGAGA
This sequence comes from Roseomonas sp. SRI_022, assembly GCF_057586215.1. Lineage (NCBI taxonomy): Bacteria > Pseudomonadati > Pseudomonadota > Alphaproteobacteria > Acetobacterales > Roseomonadaceae > Roseomonas > Roseomonas sp. SRI_022. The sequence continues at coordinate 177,417 of NZ_JBYCZL010000010.1, read as the reverse complement.
TCCCGGCGCTGTTCGACCGCGTCGTCGACACGCGCCTGTGCACCGCCCTCGGTGAGGGCGAGGCCCGCATCTCGACCATCGAGCACGTCATGGCCGCGCTGGCCGGCTGCGGCATCGACGACGCGATCGTCGACGTCGACGGCCCCGAAGTGCCGATCATGGACGGTTCCGCCACCCCCTTCGTGTTCCTGATCGACTGCGCCGGCATCGCCACCACCGCCGCCCCACGCACGGTGATCGAGGTGCTTCGCCCGATCCGCGTCGAGGAGCCCAACGGCGCCTTTGCCGAACTGCTGCCCGCGCGCGAATCCGCCTTCGACGCGACGCTCGAGATCGACTTCCCGAACACCGCGATCGGCCGCCAGGACGTGTCCATGCGGATTTCCGAGCGCAGCTTCCGCGAGGGGCTGGCCGATGCCCGCACCTTCACCCTGGCCGAGGACGTGGCGCGGCTGCGCGCCGTCGGCCTCGCCCAGGGCGGCAGCCTCGCCAACGCCGTGGTTGTGGATGGGCCGATGATCCTCAACCCGGGTGGGCTGCGCCGCCCGGATGAATTCGTCCGGCACAAGCTGCTCGACGTGGTGGGCGACCTGGCGCTGGCCGGTGCCCCGCTGCGTGGACGCTTCCGCGGCAGCCGGTCCGGCCATGCGCTGAACAACCGCGTGCTGCGGGCGCTTTTCGCCGATGCCTCGGCCTGGCGCTTCGCTGGCCAGCCGGCCTTCACCGAGGGCGTTTCCGCCTCCCCCATGCGGGCCGCGGCGGCCCCGGCCATCGCCTGATCCGCCGCCCCCGACCGGGGCCGCTTGGCGGGTCCGCCCTGCCGCGTGATATAGAGCGGCGCGACATCATGGCTGCCGAGATGCTCCGTCGATTCCTGCCCGTCCTTCTCGTTGTGACCCTCGCCGCCTGTGGCGGAAGCAACAGCTTCCGCCAGGGGACCGGGGCCGACCCGTCGCTGTCGCCGAACACGGCGCCGGCCGATGCCGCCGACCAGTCGCCCGAGGCGCTCTACGCCGCCGGCATGCAGGAGCTGCGCGCCAACCGCTACCAGCGCGCCGTCGACCTGTTCGACGCGGTGGAGCGCGAGCATCCCTATTCCACCTGGGCGACCAACGCGAAGCTGATGGCCGCCTACACGGATTACCACCGCAATCGCTACACCGAGGCGATCGGCGCGCTCGACCGCTTCATCCAGCTGCATCCGGCGCATCGCGACATCGCCTATGCCTACTACCTGCGCGCGCTCTCGCAGTATGAGCAGATCAACGACGCGCAGCGCGACCAGCAGCAGACCATCACGGCCATGACAGCGTTGCAGGAGGTGGTGAACCGCTTCCCCGACACCGCCTATGCCCGTGATGCGCGCCTGAAGATCGACCTCGCCCGCGACCACCTGGCGGGGCGCGAGATGCATGTCGGCCGCTGGTACCAGCGGCAGGGCCTGTCCACCGCCGCGATCGGCCGCTTCCGCCGCGTGGTGGACGAATACCAGACGACCAACCACGTGCCCGAGGCGCTGCACCGGCTGACCGAGATCTACATCTCCCTCGGCCTGACGGAGGAAGCGCGCCGCACGGCGTCCGTGCTCGGCCACAACTACCCGGGCAGCCCCTGGTACCAGGATTCCTACGCGCTGCTGGTCGAAGGCGCGCCGGCGGCCAGCCAGGACCGGCCGGGCTTCATCACCCGCTCGCTCAACTGGCTGTTCTGAGTCGGGGCACGGCGCAACCGTGCTCGCCAGCCTCGCCATCCGCGACGTGGTGCTGATCGAGCGCCTGGACCTCGCCTTCGGTCCGGGCCTCACGGCGCTGACCGGGGAAACCGGCGCGGGCAAGTCGATCCTGCTCGACAGCCTCGGCCTCGCCCTGGGCGGCCGGGCCGAGGCCGGCATGGTCCGTGCCGGCCAGGCGCAGGCCTCGGTCGCCGCCGCCTTCCATCCGCCCGGTGCCCATCCCGCCTTCGACCTGCTCCGCGAACAGGGGATCGAGCCGGAGGAGGACCTCGTGCTGCGCCGGGTCGTCCATGCCGATGGGCGGTCGCGCGCCTTCGTCAACGACCAGCCGGTCGGCGTGGCGCTGCTGCGCCGCCTCGGCGCGCTGCTGGTGGAAGTGCAGGGGCAGCATGACCAGGTCGGCCTCGCCGATCCGGCCTCCCATGCCGGGCTGCTCGATGCCTTCGGCGCGCTGGAGCCACGCCGCGCCGCCGCGGCCGAGGCGTGGTCCGCCTGGCGCGCCGCGACGAAGCGCCTGCACGAGGCCCGCGAGGCCATCGCCGCCGCGCAACGGGAGGAGGAATGGCTCCGCCACGCCGTCGGTGAACTCAAGGAACTGAACCCTGAGGAGGGCGAGGAGGAGAGCCTCGCCACCGAGCGCCAGCGCCTGCAGCAGGGCGAGCGCCGCGCGGAGGCCATCGCCGCGGCGATCGGTGAACTGACGCCGCGCGACCGCCGCGCAGCCTCTCCCGCCCGCGCGCTGCGCGAAGCCGCTCGCGCCCTGGAGCGCCTGCCGCCGCCCAATGAGGACGCGCAGCCCGCCCTGGTCGCCCTGGCCGCCGCCCAGGACGCCCTGGCCGAGGCGGAATCCGCCCTGACCCACCTGATGCAGGAAGGCGGCCCCGACCCGCGCCGGCTGGAAGTGGTCGAGGAACGGCTGTTCGCGCTCCGCGCCGCCGCGCGGAAGCATTCCGTCGCGGTGGTCGACCTTCCTGCCCTCGCGGCCGATCTCCGCGCGCGGCTTGAGGCGCTGGATGCCGGGTCCGGCCGCGTCGCCGCGCTGGAACGCGATGAGGCCGCCGCGCGCAAGGCATATCTGACGGCCGGCGCTGCCCTGACCGAGGCGCGGCGCGAGGCCGCCGGCCGGCTGGAGAAGGCCGTCGCCAAGGAACTCCCGCCGCTCAAGCTGGACCGCGCGCGGCTGGCCATCGACGTCGCCGCGCGCGAGGAGAATGCCTGGGGACCGGACGGGCAGGACCGCATCGCCTTCCTCGTCTCCACCAATCCCGGCCAGACGCCGGGGCAACTCGCCAAGATCGCCTCGGGCGGCGAGCTCTCCCGCTTGATGCTCGCACTCAAGGTCGTGCTCGCGCGCGGTTCCCCCGTGCCCACCCTGGTGTTCGACGAGGTCGATTCCGGCATCGGCGGCGCCACTGCGGCGGCGGTCGGCGAACGCCTGGCGCGCGTGGCGGAACGGCTGCAGGTGCTGGTCGTCACCCACTCGCCCCAGGTCGCGGCGCGTGGCGCGGCGCATCTGCGCGTCGCCAAGCAGGTGAAGGGCGGGCGGGCGGAGACGCGCGTCGAGACGCTGCCTGACGGGGAACGGCGGGAGGAACTGGCGCGGATGCTCGCCGGCGAACGCGTGACGGATGCGGCGCGCGCGGCGGCGGAAAGCCTGCTGGCGGATGGGCGGTGAGACGAAGAACGGGGGAGAGAACTCCCCCGTGCCCCCTCCTTCTTCTGGCACTCCGCCCTTGCAGGCACGCAGGGCCGATGCGAACGACGCAAGAGGGCTGCTGCGCCTGATCGCCGAACTCAATCGCGACCAAGGGGATCCGCATGACCGGCTCACCGAGGCGCAGGTCGAGCGGGACCTGATCGGCAGCGTCAGCGCCGTCGTCTTGGTGGCCGAAGGCCATGATGGCAGCCTCATCGGCTACGCCACGGCACACCCGACCTATGAGACGGGGCACGCCGAGCGCGGCCTTTATGTCGGCGATCTCTACGTCACGCCGGCGCATCGGCGGCAGGGCGTCGCCCGTGCTCTGCTCGGCGCACTCGCTCGCTACGGCCACACGCTGGGCGCACGCCATCTCTGGCTGACGGCGAAGCAGGACAACACCGCAGCACACGCCTTCTACCGCCGGCTCGGCAGCCGCGGCGAAGGCGTCATCGCCTTCGCCGTGGTCGAGCAGGACTTCCTGAACCTCGCCGCTGAGCAACCGCGATGAGCCCCGCCGCCCGCGACGCCAGGGTGGAAGATCGCGTCACCGTCCCTATCCTGACCGAAGCCGCTTTCGACACCCTCGCCGCCGAGGCCGAGACATGACCAACCTGCGCCCGCGCGACCCCGCATCCCTGACCGAAGCCGAAGCCGCCGAGGAACTCGCGGCCCTCGCCACCGAGATCGCGCATCACGACGCGCTGTACCATGGCCAGGACGCGCCCGAGATCAGCGACGCCGACTACGACGCGCTGGTGAAGCGCAACCGCGCCATCGAGGCTCGCTTCCCCACGCTGATCCGCGAGGACAGCCCATCCCGCCGCGTCGGCGCCGCCACCGCCGAGGGCTTCGCCAAATCGCGCCATGGCGAGCCGATGCTGTCGCTGAACAACGTCTTCTCCGAAGCGGAGTTCGCCGAGTTCTGCGCCTCCATCCGCCGCTTCCTGCGGGTGCCGGCGGAGGAGGCGCTGCACTTCGTGGCCGAGCCCAAGATCGACGGCCTGTCGATCAACCTGCTGTATGAGGACGGCATCTTCGTGAAGGGTGTCACCCGCGGCGACGGCACCGAGGGCGAGGACGTCACGGCGAACCTGCTGACCATGCCGTCCCTGCCGCGGCGCCTGCACGCCCCCTTCCCCGCCCGCATCGAGATCCGCGGGGAAGTCTTCATGGACAAGGCGGATTTCCTCGCCTTCCGCGCGACGCAGGAAAAGGCGGCCGAGGAGCGCGAGGAACGCCGCGCACGCGGCGAGAAGCTCGGCGATGCGGTTGTCGTCCCGGTCAATCCGCGCAACGCGGCGGCCGGATCGGTGCGCCAGCTCAACCCGCGCATCACGGCGTCGCGCCCGCTCAAGCTCTTCGCCTATGCGATGGGGGCGGCCAGCGAGCCGCCCGCCGACAGCCACCACGCCTTCCTGCGGCGCCTCGCGCACTGGGGCTTCGCTGTGAACCCGCTGTCGAAGCTGCTGGACAGCGAGGCAGATGCCGAAGCCTTCCAGCGCGGCATCGGCGAGCAGCGGGCCTCGCTCGCCTATGACATCGACGGTGTCGTCTACAAGATCGACCGGCTCGACTGGCAACGGCGGCTCGGTTTCGTCGGGCGCGCACCGCGCTGGGCGACGGCGTGGAAGTTCCCCGCCGAGCAGGCAACGACGGTGTTGCAGGACATCGAGATCCAGGTCGGGCGCACGGGCGCGCTGACGCCGCGCGCGGTGATGCAGCCCGTCACCGTCGGCGGCGTCGTCGTGCGCCACGCGACGCTGCACAATGAGGACGAGATCGCGCGCAAGGATGTGCGCATCGGTGACACCGTCATCCTGCAACGCGCCGGCGACGTGATCCCGCAGATCCTCGGCGTGGTGCTGGAAAAGCGCCCGGCGGGTGCAGTGCCCTTCGCCTTCCCGACGACCTGTCCTGTCTGCGGCAGCCATGCGATCCGCGACGGCGAGGACGTGGTGCGCCGCTGCACCGGCGGCCTGGTCTGCGCCGCGCAGACCGTGGAGCGGCTCAAGCATTTCGCGTCTCGCCGCGCGATGGATATCGAGGGGCTGGGCGAGGAGAACATCCAGCTTCTGTTCGACCAGGGCCTGGTGAAGAGCCCTGCCGACATCTTCCGGCTGCGCGACCATCGCGACGCGCTGCTGGCGCTGGAAGGCTGGGGGGATCGCAAGGTGGGCAAGCTGCTCGATGCGATCGAGGCGCGGCGCAGCGTGGCACTGGAACGCTTCATCTTCGCGCTCGGCATCCGCCGCATTGGGGAGCAGAACGCCAAGCTGCTGGCGCGCCACTATCACTCACTGGAGGAATGGCGCGCGAAGATGATGGCCGCGCACGTCATCGGGTCGGAGGCGCGCGAGGAGCTTGGCTCGATCCAGGGCATCGGCCCCGCGATCGCCGAGGAGCTGGTGGAATTCTTCGCCGAGCCGCGCGCGGTGACAGCACTTGATGACCTGGTCGCGCAGGCGCCGCCGCTGCCCGCCGAGGCGGCCGCGGCGTCCGACAGCCCCTTCGCCGGCAGGACGCTGGTCTTCACCGGCACGCTGGAGACCATGACGCGGGATGAGGCGGAGGCGCAGGCCGAACGGCTTGGCGCCAAGGTCACGAAGTCGGTCTCGAAGAAGACGGACTTCGTCGTGGTTGGCGCCGATGCCGGATCGAAGGCAACCAAGGCCGCCGAACTCGGCCTCCGCATCCTGACCGAGGCCGAGTACCGCTCCCTCGCAGGCATCTAAGATCCGCGGTCCAGGGGGCCGTTGCCCCCTGGCGGGGAGGTCCGGAGGGGCGGGGCCCCTCCGGTTCCGTCGGTTGCCGATCGCGCCCCGCCCCCTACCTTTCTCGGTGCGACCACATCGGAGGGACCCGCATGGACAAGATCGACCCCAAATTCACCGCCATCGCCACCGCGACCGGCGGCCGCAACGGGCATACCGCCACGGATGACGGGATGGTGTCGGTGGACCTCTCGGTGCCCAAGGCGATGGGTGGCCCCGGCAAGCCCAACACCGCGACGCCCGAGCACCTGTTCGCCGCCGGCTATGCTGCCTGCTTCGGTGGTGCGCTCGACTTCATCGGCCGCCAGCACAAGGTGAATGCCGCCGGTGCGTCGATCACGGCGGCGGTGTCGATCGGCCCGCGGGAGGGTGGCGGCTTCGGCATCGCGGTGACGCTGAAGGTCGAGGATCCCTCGGTTCCCCAGGCGCAGCTCGAGGCCCTGGCGAAGGAGGCGCATGAGAAGATCTGCCCCTATTCCCATGCCACGCGCGGCAATGTGGATGTGACGCTGGCCGTCCACGGCGGCTGAGGACCGCATCAACCGACCTGATGCATCTCATCAGGCCAATGCGTTGGACGAATGGGGCATGGGTAGCGCATGAGGCTGCCCATGCCAGTCGATCCGAGCCTGCTCGCCGGTTATCTCCTCGCCTGCCTTGTGCTCGTGCTGACGCCGGGGCCGGACATGGCCTTCGTGCTGGCGCAGACCATCTCCGGCGGCGCGCGGCGGGGCTGGGCAGCGACGATGGGCGTCTTCACCGGGGCGAGCGTGCATATCCTGGCCGCGGCGGCCGGGGTCGCGGCGCTGGTCGCCGCCAATCCGCTGCTGTTCACCGCGCTGCGGGTGATCGGCGCGCTGTATCTGCTCTGGCTCGGCTTCCAGGCGATCCGCGCGGCGCTGCGCGGGCAGGGTGGCTTGGGCGATGGTGGGGCGCCGACGACCTCGCTGGCCGCGGCGTGGCGGCAGGGCTTCCTGACCAACCTGCTGAATCCCAAGGTCGGGCTGTTCTTCCTTGCCTTCGTGCCGCTGTTCGTGGACCCGGCGCGCAGCGCACCCTGGGTGCAGATGCTGATCCTCGGGCCGCTGCTGCCGGTGATGTCCGTTCCCTTCTTCGCCGTGCTGATCGCCGGTGCGTCGCGCATCGCGCAACGGCTGCGCGCATCGTCCGCCGGGCGCTGGCTGGATGGCGCGGCCGGGACGCTGTTCCTGGGCCTCGGCGTCAGGCTGCTGGCTGGCACTCCGCGGTAAGGAAGGTTGGAGGGGCGCCGCCCCTCCAAACCACCCCGCAAAAGGGCAGTGCCCTTTTGAATGCCGATGCTTGGCGCCCTGCACGGCTGTCAGGCCGGCTGCCAACATCCGCGCATGCGCAGGGCACGCGCTGCGACGGCCCGACCCAAGTCACGGCTTTCCAAATGCCACTGGCATTTGGTGGGGTGGTCCGGAGGGGCGACGCCCCTCCGGTCAGCCCTCCGCCGCGAACAGGGCGTCCAACCCCGCCCGCATCACCGCCACCGGATCGCGCCCCGGCCCGCGGCTGACGCTCGCGATATGGCTGCCCGGCAGCACGATGTGCCGCGCGCCAGGGATCAGCGCGCTGTCCACCGGCACCAGCCCGTCATTCGGGCCATAGCCGCGCTTCTCCATCCATTGCGCGGCGGCCAGGTGCAGCCGTTCCCGCCCGCGCGCCTTGCCCTCCTCCAACGCCGTCCCCAGGCTCGCGACGGGCAGGACCCCAACCAGTCTGCGGATCGGCGCCTCGGCCGCCGCCATCCAGGCCCGCCGGGCGGATGTCGTCAGGTCGCGCACGCCTTCCTTCGTCCCGATGCGCAGCAGGCGCGCGAGGCCCCCGGCGGCGGCCTCCAGCGGCTTGGCGCCGACCACCACGTCGGCGACCGGGCTGCCATAGAAAGGCGACTGCATCGCGAGGAAACCGACGCAGCGCGCCTGCGCCGCGGGATCGATCAGCGCGGCCAGCGCCTCCAGCCCGCCCTTGCTGTGGGCGATCACCAGCGCCGGCGCGGGATCGGCAAGGATCTCCGCGCGCAGCCGCGCCGCATTGGCGGAAACGGATTCCGCCGTGCGCAGCTTGACCACCGAGACCACCGCGCCCTGTTCCCGCAGCCATTCCGCCAGGGGCTGCATGTACTCAAACCCGAAGGGCTGGAACGCCTGCGCCACCTCGCCGAGCAGCCCATAGACCAGCAGGACCCTCTGGCCGGCGAGGGTCACAGCGGCGCGCAGGCGTCGCGCAGCCAGGCCGCCGTCGTGGCATCCACCTGCGGCGCCACCTCCGCCAGCACCCGCGCGTGGTACGCATTGAGCCACTCCCGCTCGCCCGCCGTCAGCATCGCCGGTTCGATCAGCGCGCGGTCGAAGGGCGCGAGCGTCAGCGTCTCGAAGGCGAGGAAGGGCTTGGTCGCCTGCGGCAGCTCCGCGGGGATCACCAGCAGCAGGTTCTCCAATCGGATGCCGTATTCGCCGGCCGCGTAGAAGCCGGGCTCGTCCGACAGGATCATCCCTTCGCGCAGCGGCACCAGGCGCGCCGCGCGGCTGAAGGCGACCGGGCCCTCATGCACCGACAGGAAGGAGCCGACGCCATGCCCGGTGCCGTGGTCGTAGTCGAGCCCGACATCCCACAGCGACCGCCGCGCCAGCGCATCCAGATGCGGTCCCGTGACACCCGCCGGGAAGCGCGCCGTGGCAAGTGCGATATGCCCCTTCAACACCCGCGTCACGCGGTCCTTCAGCAGCGCCGGCGCCACGCCGGGCCCGCTCCACAGCGTGCGGGTGATGTCCGTCGTGCCGTCCAGATACTGCCCGCCGGAATCGATCAGATAGACCTCGTTCGCCGCGATGGAGCGGTTGGTCTCGGGCGTCACACGGTAATGCACGATGGCGCCGTGTTCGCCGGCGCCGGAGATGGCCGAGAAGGATTCCGCGCGGAAGCGATCTACCTCGCGACGGAAGGCGAGCAATTGCGCGGCGGCGGAGACCTCGGTCAGCCCACCCTTCGGCGCCTGTTCGGCGAACCAGCACAGGAAGCGCGCCATCGCCGCTGCGTCGCGCCGATGCGCGGCGCGCGCGCCGTCGCGCTCCGTCGGGTTCTTGCAGGCGCGCGGCAGGCGGCAGGGGTCCTCGCCCGAACTGATCTCGGCTCCCGCTTCCTTCAGCCACTGGGTGAACCAGGCAGGCGTCGCCTCGGCATCGACGCGCACGCGCTTGCCGCGCAGCGCGTCGAGCGTGCGCGGCAATTCCTCGCGCGGGCGCACCACCACTTCATTGCCCAGATGCACGCGCGTCTCCGCCGGCACCTTCTGCGGCGCCATGAACAGATCGACCCGCGCGTCCGCATGCAGCAGCGCGAAGCCGAGCGCGAGCGGCGTATGCGCGAGATCCCCGCCGCGGATGTTCAGCAGCCAGGCCGCCGAATGCGGATCGGCGAGCACCACCGCCGCCTCGCCGGCCTCACGCAATGCGGCGGCTGCTTCGGCGCGTTTCTCGGCCGAGGACTTGCCGGCATAGGCGTTGGGATGCGGCAGCGCGTCAGCCATCGGCGCCGCCGGCCGGTCCACCCAGACGGCATCGAGCGGATTGGCCGAGAGCGGCACCAGATGCACGCCGGGCACGGTCAAGCGCTCGATCGCGGGCACCGCATGCAGCCAGGGGTCGTAGCCGATGGCGAGGTCCTGGGCATGGGCCTTCAGCCACTCGGCCGCCGGTTCGTCGGTGATGTGCCGGCATTCCCAAAGCGCAGGGTCCGTCTGGTCACGGACCTGCAGCGTGTAGCGCCCATCGGTGAAGACGGCGGCGCGGTCGGGCAGCACGATCGCCATGCCGGCCGAGCCGGTGAAGCCGGTGAGCCAGGCCAGGCGTTCACCCGAAGGCGGGACGTATTCGCCCAGATGCTCGTCGGAGCGGGGGATGATGAAGCCCTGCACCCCGGCCTCGGCGAGGCGGGCGCGGAGCGCGGCAAGGCGTTCGGAAGGTGACAGGGCTGTGATCCTTGTTACCGCATGTTTGCACGCATCCACAGGAATCAATGCGCGTTACGCATGGCTCAGTCGTGACCTTGGCGCATCACCTGTGACCTGTGTGCACTTAGATTGCACATACGAAAGGTTGGTGTTGCCCCTGATGGGACACCACCCAGACGAAGGACACTTATCATGGACGCCCGTTTCACCAAGGCCGAGGCCGCTCTCCTGCTGCCAGAGGCCACTTCCGCCTCCCGCCGCGAGAGCGAGGTCGAGGCGATCCGCCTCGCCGCCGCCGCCGCGCGCAACGAGGCTGTCGCCAACTGGCTGCTCGGCGGCCTGCGCAGCGCGATCAGCCTGGTCGTGTCCCTGCCGCAGCGCATCGCGACCTACAACGCGCTGCGCGCCCTGTCGGATCGCGAGCTGCGCGACATCGGCATGACGCGCTTCGACATCGGCCGCGTCTTCGAGCCGAACTTCAATCCGCGCCCGGCAAATGATGCCGGCCAGCGGCCCTCCCCCCGGGCCGCCTGACGCGCGGCGGGGCCGCGGCATCGCCCCCTCCGCCGCGGCCCCACCAATTGTCTGCGAAGGCCGGCACCCGACGGTGTCGGCCTTTCGCATGTATCGGACGCGTTGATTCAAGAGGGCGGCCATTGCGTGGCTGCCATGCCGCAGCAACGGTTGCGGCACCGCAATGCAGCGGCTGACATCGCACCATGCCCGCAGCCGCCTGGATCGTCGTCCTTTCCGCCGCCGCCTCGGTCTCGCTGTCGCTCGGTGCGCGCCAGACCTTCGGGCTGTTCCTGCTGCCGCTCGGCATCGAGCACGGGATATCCGCGACGGTGCTCGGCGCCTCGGTCGCCATCCACAACCTGATCTGGGGCATCGGCCAGCCATTCGCCGGCGCGTTGGCGGACCGCATCGGCACCGGACGCGTGGCGCTGACCGGTGCTGCGATCTACGCCGTCGGGCTGCTGCTGCCGGCCTTCTTCCCCAGTGCCGCCACCCTCATCATCGGCATCGGCATCCTGACCGGCCTCGGCACCGCCGCCGCCGGTGCGGGCACGGTGCTCGGCGCCGTGGCGCGCGCCGTGCCGGAACACCGGCGTGGCGATGCGCTCGGCCTCGCTTCCGCCGGCGGGTCTGTCGGGCAGGCGGCGATGGTGCCCTTCGCGCAATGGGGCATCGAAACGGGCGGCACCTCCTTCGCCTTCATGCTGCTGGCCTCGACCATGCTGCTCGCCCTGGTGATCTGCCCGCGGCTCGAATGGAACGCACCGCTGCGCGTCGGCAATGCGGTGCCGGCGGGGCTGTCGGGGCTGCCGGACCTGGCGCGCCGGGCGCTCGCCGACCGCGACTTCGCGCTGTTGACGCTCGGCTTCTTCGCCTGCGGTTTCCAGCTTGCGTTCCTCACGGTCCATCTGCCGGCGCATCTTGCGCTATGCGGGTTGCCGACCGGGCTTGGCGTCACCGCGCTGATGCTGATCGGGCTGTTCAACATCCCCGGCTCCTGGCTGTGCGGACGCATCGGCAACGTGATCCGGCCGGAACTGGCGTTGGGCGCGATCTACCTGCTGCGCACCATCTGCGTGGCGATCTTCGCCGCGACCGTGCCGACCGAATTGGGCACCATGGTCTTCGCCGCGGCGATGGGCTTCATCTGGCTTGGCACGGTGCCGCTGACCTCGGCGGCGATCGCACGGCGCTTCGGCGTCGCCAATCTCGGCGCGCTGTATGGCGTCTGCTTCCTGTCGCACCAGGTGGGCGGCTTCCTGGGTGCCGGGGCGGGGGCGATCGTGGTCGATGTGACCGGGTCCTACGCCGCCTTCTGGCCGGTGCTGCTGGCGGTGGGCGTGGTGGCCATCCTGAGCAACTGGGCGACGCGGGCGCCGCGGCTCGCGGCGGCGTAACGCGCTTCACGCACCATCGGGTTCCGGCGGCGAACGACATTGCGCCGTCGACGGGCAGGCTCCTAGCCTGCGCGGGTCACCAATTCGGGGCCGCACGATGAAGCGCCTTGTCCTCACGCTGGGCCTCCTGGCCCTCGCCGCCGCGCCCGCCATGGCGCAGCCGGCCTGCCCCGCCGATTTCCAGAACCAATCCGCCCCGATGACCTGCCGCTGCGCGCCGGAGGCGGCGACGACCGGCATGGTCTGGGGCACCGGCACCTACACGACCGACAGCCGTGTTTGCCGCGCCGCGCTGCATGCCGGCGCCATTCCCGCCAGCGGCGGCATCGTCGTCGTAGCACCCGCGCCGGGGCTGCAGGCCTATGCCGGCAGCACGTCGCGCGGCGTCACGACCTCCGACTACGGGTCCTGGCCCGGGTCCTTCACCATCGCCGGAGCGGCCCCGGCGGCGGCGGCCTGCCCGACCACCTTCGAAAACCAGGCCGCGCCGCTGACCTGTTCCTGCACGACCGAGGCCGCGCTGTCCGGCTCGGTTTGGGGCACCGGCACCTACACCACCGACAGCCGCGTCTGCCGCGCGGCCATCCATGCCGGGGCGATTCCGGTCAGCGGCGGCACCGTGACCGTCACACCGGCGGAGGGGCTGCCGGCCTATCAGGGCAGCACGGCGAACGGCATCACCACCTCCAACTACGGGTCCTGGACAGGGTCCTTCACGGTGGCCGCCGCGGGGGCCGCGCCGGTCGCGGCCGCGGCACCCGCCTGCCCGGCGAATTTCGAAGGCCGGACCACCGCGCTGTCCTGCGCCTGCGCGCCCGAGGCGATCATGTCCGGCACGGTCTGGGGCAGCGGCACTTACACCACCGACAGCCGCATCTGCCGCGCGGCCGTGCATGCGGGCGTCATCCCCGCGACCGGCGGCGTGGTGAACGTCCAACCCGCGCCGGGCCGGCAGAGCTACGCCGGCAGTGCGGCGAACGGTATCACCACGGAGGGCTACGGGCCCTGGGGCGCGTCCTTCACCTTCCAGGCGCAGAAGTGATCCTGGGCGCCGTGGCGTGCCGCATTCCCAGGCCGCCGGGCAACCCCTAGCATCCCGCGGGTCCAGGGAAAGGGATCCGCCCGATGCAACTCGGCCTGTTCATGATGCCGCTGCACCCGCCGCAGCGGCCGATGCACGAGACGCTGGCCGAGAACACCGAGAAGTCGCTGCTCGCCGACCGGCTTGGCTTCAACGAGTTGTGGATCGGCGAGCATTTCTCCGCGACCTCCGAGCCCATCCCCTCCCCCCTGATGTTCATGGCCGGGCTGATCCACCGCACGAAGCTCACCTTCGGCACGGGCGTGATCAACCTGCCGAACCACCACCCGGCGATCGTCGCGGCCGAGGTCGCGCAGTTCGACCACATGTCCGGCGGGCGGCTGCTGTTCGGCATCGGTTCGGGCGGCCTGGCCTCCGACTTCGAGTTGTTCGGCGACATCCCGCCGCCCGAACGCGGCAAGCGCATGATCGAGGCGATCGAGACCATCCAGCGCATCTGGTCGCAGGACCCGCCCTATGAGATCGAAGGCCCGACCTGGCCGATCCGGCTGACCCGCGCGGTGCTGCCCGATTACGGCGTCGGCTACATGCCGAAGCCGTTCCGGGCGGGCGGCCCATCGGTGCATGTCTCGGCACGGCAGCCCGACAGTTTCTCGGTGACGGTGGCGGCGGCGCGCGGCTGGGGCGTGATCAGCGCGAATTTCGTCGCCCATCGCGTCCTCGCCGGGCATTGGCGCGGCATGCAGAAGGGATTGGCCGAGGCCGGCCGGCCGGTCGATGGGTCGAACTGGCGCGTCGCGCGGAACATGGTGATCGCGGCGACCGACGCGGAGGCGAAGGCGCGTGCGACGGCGCCGGAAGGGGCGACACGGTACTACTACGACTACCTCGGGAGCCTCGCGAAGCGGGCGGGCCTCGCGGCCACCATGACGCCGCGCGAGGACATGGACCCCGCGACCGCGACGCCCGAGGACATGATCGAGGCCTGCGTCATCGCGGGTTCGCCCAGGACCGTGCTCGACCGGCTGGTGGCGCTGCGGGAGGAAGTGGGTCCCTTCGGGCACCTGCTGATGCCGGGGCTCGACTGGTCGGGGGTGAACGCGGCCTGGGAGGCGGAGACGATGAAGCGGCTCGCCGAGGAGGTGATGCCGAAGCTGCGCCAGCATGTGGGGGCAGGCGCGAAGGCGGCGTGAGCAGCAGGCCGCCGGCGGCCGATCTGGCAGCGTTCCAGCGGATGACCGCAATGCCGCGCTGACGCGGCTTGGCAGGCGGAATCTGGCCGGATCGGGGGCGGCGCACCCATCCAGCCACTGGCATGTTCGAGCCTCCAGGCCCGCGGCAAGACGGCGCCGCGTTGAGCGCCCCGGGCGCCCGCCGTGCCGGCGGCGCGTCCGAGGGCGCTTCGGCTTCCGACAGCGCTCCCAGCCATGGGTATCAGGCCGTCTTGCCCATTGCCGGCGCCGGTCGGGGCGCCACGCCCTTCGCGTGTCCTCACTCCTCATGCTCGACGCCAGGGGCGCGGCCGCGATCGTCCGCAAAATTCCGCCCCTTATAAGAAGTTCATATTGTAATGAGATTTCTATCTCGTTACGGTGCCGGTCGTCATCCCTGCCGATGGAGGACCCCCATGCACCGCCCCAACCCGCCCCCCCCCGGCCTTCGTGCCGCCCCAGATCGCGAACCCACCCCTGCGCCCCTGGCGCAACCTGGCCTTCCTAGGCGCCGCGCTCACGGCACTTGGTGCCGGGGCAGTCGCACTATGGGGAGCGACCTCGACCCAGGCGCAGACCCAGACGCCGACCATGCCGCGGGTCCTCGCCGCAGATCCGGCGGCGGCCGGCCGCTACCTGGTGATCCTCGGCGACTGCAATGGCTGCCACACGCCCCGTTTCGCCGAGACGAACGGCGCCGACCCCGCCGAGGCTGAATGGCTCACCGGCTCACCGGTCGGCTTCCGCGGTCCCTGGGGTGTCAGCTACCCGAGCAATCTACGGCTTTCGGTGCAGGCCACCGATGAGACGAGTTGGGTCCATGCCATGCGCCAACGCGGCGGCCTGCCGCCGATGCCCTGGGCCACGCTGTCGGCCATGAACGAGGCCGATCTGCGGGCGATCGACCGCTACCTGCGGGCGCTCGGCCCACGTGGCGAACCGATGCCCGCAGCGCTCGGCCCAGGCGAGGCGCCACAGACGCCTGTCTTCGATTTCGTGCCGGTGCCGTCGCCGGGGAGGGCCGGCTGATGTCTTGTATTGAGACAAAAGTCTTGTCAGAAGATATTCTGCAACACCGTGCATTCCCGCAGGAGGTTCGCATGCCGCTCAGCCGCGAAATGATGGACCGCAAGATGGACGAGCATTTCGGCTTCGAGGCGCGCGACGATGTCGCCGGCGTGCTCGCCACGCTCCACGACGGGGTCGAACACGACATCGTCGGCTGGCCGACCGGCCCGACGCATGGCCGCGACGGCGCGCGGCCCTTCTACGAGGCGCTGTTCAGCGACCTCGCCGATGGTCATGTGGACTGCGTCCGCCGCCTCTACGGAGATGACTTCATGGTCGATGAATCCGTCTGGCGCGGCCGCGCGCCGGGTCGTCCGTTCGGCCTGGACGGGCGTGGCCGGCCGCTCGAGTTCCGGCTGCTGCACGTCGTGCAGTTCACCCCGGCCGGCGAGATCGCACGCGAGAACGTCTGGGTCGATCTGGCCGCCATCCAGCGCCAGTTGTCGTAGCGCGGGCATGGCACGAAGCGAAGCGGCGGGGCGGCCCAACCAACGCCGCCGCACGCGCAAGGATCTGCTGGAAGCCGCTTCGCGGCTGATGCGGGAGGGGCGGCGCCCGAACCTCGAGGAGGTGGCGGAAGCCGCCCTCGTCTCGCGCGCCACCGCATATCGCTATTTCCCGAGCATCGAGGCGCTGTTGCTCGAAGCCGCGGTGGATGTGGCAGTCCCCACGGCCGAGGATCTGTTCCGCGCGCATCCAGGCGGCGACGCGGCCAGCCGCGTCGCGCTGGTCGATACCGCGCTGGATGCGATGATGCGCGCCAACGAGGCACCGCTCCGCATGATGCTGGCGCAGGCGATCGAGCGCGTGGCGCGCGAGGGTGCCGGCGCCCTGCCCGCCCGGCAGAACCGCCGTTCGCCGCTGCTCGAAGCGGCGCTGGCGCCGTCGCGGCGCGACTTTGCCCCCGCGGCGCTCGACCGGCTGCAGAAGGCGCTCGCCCTGCTGGTCGGGCCGGAAGCGATGGTGGTGTGCAATGACGTGCTGCAGCTGTCCGAGGACGAGGCGCGCGCCGTGAAGCGTTGGGCCATCGAGGCGCTGATCGCCGCGGCACGCTCCGCTTGACCGTTTGCTTAACCGCTTCTCAACCAGCGCCGCAGAGGGTGAGACGATGCAGATCGGTTCCGCATCCTCCATCCAGGGCATGCAGCGTGCGGGCGAACGCCTCGACCGCGCCGCCACGTCCATCGCGAGCCCCGCGCCGGCGACGGCGCGCGGCAGCGATCCGTCGCCCGCGCCGCCAAGCGGTAACCAGGGCCTGACCGCCGCCCAGGTCAGCGGCGATATCGAAAGCGCGATGATGGAGGTCACCCTGGCCCGCCGTGCCTATGAGGCGAATGCCGAAGCCCTGCGGCGCAACGCCGAGACCGCGCGGGAGATGCTCCGCCGCCAGGCATGAGCGGCAGGCGCTCAGAACAGCTCCAGCGCCTCGACGGCACAGAACCCGAGCCCGAACGGTTCGGCCATGAGGCTGGGCCCGAAGGCCGGCGGTTCCGCCCAGCCCGCGTCGCACGCCATCCCGGCGAGCAGGTCATCGCCGAGGTCGGGAAGCAGCGCCGTGCCGTCGGCCGGCGCTTCGCGGACCGTCGCCTTGATGTGCAACTCACGGATCTCAATGGGCATCAGACACGTCCTTCTGGCGTCACAGGCGCGATGCGCGCCGACCAGGCGTCGGGCCAGGCCGGCGCAGGGTTCAGATCAGGTCGATCGCGTCGCTGACGAAGCGGACGCTGCCATCGCCCATCAGCACATTCACCCCGCCGGAATGGGCGGAGGCCGCGGCATCGAGTTCTGCCGCGGCGACATCGACGCCACCCCGGAAGGCCGGATCGAAGGCGTCGAAGCCGGTGCGCCCGCCGATCAGCAGGTCCTCGTCGCCGCCGCCCAGGCGCGATGCGGATGTGGCACCATCGCCGAAGGAAAAGCTGTCAGCGGGATCACCGTCCGATGCATCGGCGCGGGTGTGTTCGTGCCGGAATCCCAGCAGATGCCCGACCTCATGCGTACCCGTCGCGCTGGTGGAGGCGGGGTTCTCGCCGGTGGTGATCCGGCCATCCACCACCACGTCGTCGGTGGCGGGCGAGGTCCCGTCCACCCGCGCCCAGGCCAGCACCGTGACACCATGGTCGAGGCCCGCCGACGGTGCGCCATCGCCGGTCAGGTCGCCGACCGCGATGGAGACGCCGCCGCGACTTATGGCGGTGCCGCCGGCGCCGTAGTTGGACTGCCAATGCGCGAGGTCGCCGCCGCCGGCCGCAGCAGGCGATACGCCGCGCTGCCAGATCAGGAAGTCGCGGCCATCGACGTCGCCGTCGCCATCCGCGGTGCCCGTCCCGTCGAACACCTTCACATGCGGTCCTCCGCCCGCGCCCGCGCCGGTGATCACATCCGCCACGTCACCGCCGTCCTCCTTGCCCAGCAGGGTGGCCGTCAGCGTCTTGCCCGTGCCGGGGTCCGCGACGCTGGTCTCGATCCACTTCTCGTGGCCGGCACTCGTGACGTCGCCTGATACACCTTCGTACTGCATGAAGATCGGCATGGTCGGTTTCCTCCTCGGGCCTTGTTCGTGGAGGCGCTGCCCCAGTGGCGCCGTGCCGTGGGATAGATCAGACCGCTTTCGAAAAGGAACCCGCAGGGCCGCACGGCGTCGATGCGCCGTTGCATCCGCGCAGGCGCCTGATGCAGCGTTGCGGTCGGGGAATGTGACGAATGTCGCTGAACTGGGACGACCTGAAGGTGCTGCTCGCCATCAGCCGGAGCGGTTCGCTCACCGGCGCCGCGGCGCTGCTCGGCATCGACCAATCCACCGCAGGGCGGCGAATATCGGCCTTGGAGGCCGATGTCGGCGCCATCCTGTTCGTCCGGTCCAAGACCGGCTTCGCGCCGACACCGGCCGGCCAGGTGGTCATCGCCCGGGCGCTCGAAATGGAAAGCCGCGCCATCCGCCTGGCCGAGGAAGTGGCGAATGCCGATCAGGGGCCGGTCGGAATCGTGCGGCTGATCGGCAATCCCTGGACGCTGACGCGGTTGGTCGAGCGCGCGGCCGTGACCCTGCTCACACGCCATCCGCATCTCGAACTGCGCACGATCGGGGGCGCGCTGCCGCGCAGCCTCGGCCGAGGCGAGGCCGCCCTCGCCCTGTGGTTCGAGATCGCCCCCCGCGAGGCGGAATTCGCGGTGAAGCTCGGCGACGTGCCCTATGCGATCTACGCGCCCGCGGGGGTCGATCCGGCGGGGCTCGGCTGGACGTCGTTCTGGGATGACGAGGCGCCGCGCCGCGCGCCGATCCGCTGGATCGAGAGCGAGCGCAAGCCCGGCCAGGCGCTGCGCCTGACCGCGACGGATTCGACCGTGCTGCGCGCGGGCATCCGTGCAGGCCTCGGCAAGGGGTTGCTGCCGATGTGCCTGGCGGAGGGCGACCCGACGCTGGCCCGTGTCACCGAAGGACCGCCAGACCTGGTCCGCGCGCTGCATCTGCACGCCCATCCGGACACCATCCAGAGCGCGCGCATCCAGGTGACCATGGCCTGGCTGCGGGAGTGCTTCGAGGATGTCTTCTTGCCGCGGGGCTGACCGGCACGACGCGTGCTAGGCTGGATCGGGCCAAACCGGGAGCGCGCGAGCCGATGCGCCTGAGCGAGGACGAGATCGATCGCGTGCGCGGCAGCTTCTGGCATGTCTCGCGCGCCTCACGGGAAACGGCGGGGCTGTTCTACGACCGGCTGTTCGTCATGGCCCCGCATCTCCGCCGGCTGTTCCCCGCCGACCTGGAAGAACAGGGCGTGAAGCTGATGAGCATGCTGGGTTCGATCGTCGCGCAGCTGCACAACCACGATGCACTGATGCCGCTGGTCGAGGATCTCGGCCGCCGCCACATGGCCTATGGCGCCGAGCCGGCGCATTACGAATTCGTCTGCGCGGCGCTGCTCGATGCGCTGGGCCGCACCCTGGGGCCGGAATTCACGCCGGAGGTCGAGGCCGCCTGGCGCAAGGCGTTCCGCGGCCTGGCGGAGACGATGATCGCTGCAGGGGAAGGTTAGCCCCGCCGGCGCAGCACCAGCGTCGTCCAGGGACCGACGTCGATGCGCCGTTCCATCACCAGCCCCTGCCGCCGATGCGCCGCGAGCACCATGCGCGCCTGGGTGCCGAGCAGCCCTGCCAGGATCGCCGTGCCGCGCGGCGCGAGATGCAGCGCGAGGTCGCGCGCCATGGCGCAGAGCGGCCTGGCGAGGATGTTCGCGAAGATCAGCTCGTAGCGCACGCCCTTCATCAGGCGCGGCTTCCAGCCATCCGCAAGGATCGAGCGCATGCGACGCGGCGTCAGTTCGTTCATGCGCGCATTCTGATCGCAGACGCGCACCGACCAGGGCTCGATGTCGGTGGCGAGCACCGTGCAAGGCAGCGTCTTCGCCGCCGCCATGGCGAGGATGCCCGAACCGCTGCCGAGGTCGCAGACGCTGCGCGGGCGGCGATGGGCGATGCCTTCATAGGCGCGCAGGCAGCCCTGGGTGGAGGCGTGTTCCCCGGACCCGAAAGCCAGCCCGGCATCGAGCTTCAACACCACGCGGCCATAGGTCGGCGGATCCGGCACATGGGTCGGACGGATGATGAAGCGCCGCCCGACCGGCATCTCCGGAAACGCCTGCACGGTGCGGGCGAGCCAGCCTTCCGCTTCCACCGGCGCGGCGACGACCACCGGCGGGTCGATGCCGGCAACGGCGGCGGCGAGCGCGAGTGCTGCGTCCAGTTCTTCATCATGCGCGCCGGCCTCGCGCACACCCTCGATGCGCCAGGTGTCGGTCGGTTCGTCGCGGAACAGCGCGACGGTGGTGCAGACCTGTTCCAGCGCGGCCTCGAAGACCGGCACGGCGTGTTCGGGCAGCCCGTCGATCACCAGGGCTTCCAGCGGTTCGGCGCGGCGGCGCGACAGGGCGCCGGGCGCGTCAGGGCCTGACGGACGCATCAGGTCTTCTCCACGAAACTGTCGAGCAGGCGCTTGTCGCCTGCCTTCTCGAAGGCGATGTCGAGGCGGTTATCCTCGATCGCGGTGACGCGGCCATAGCCGAATTTCTGGTGGAAGACGCGTTCGCCGACCGAGAAGGACGATGTCGCGGCGGGGCGCGGCTTCACTTCCCAGGCGCCGGCTTCGATCATGCGGCGCGGGCGCTGGGCGAACATGCCGCCACCGGCGAAGACCGACGGGCCACGCGTCTGCCGCTGCGACCCACCTTCGCGGATGATCTCGCCGGCGGGCAGTTCGTCCAGGAAACGTGACGGGATCTGCGATTGCCAGTTGCCGAAGATGTTGCGGTTCGCCGCGTGGCTGATCACTGCCACGCGCCGTGCCCGCGTGATGCCGACATAAGCGAGCCGGCGTTCTTCCTCCAACGCCTTGTCGCCGCCCTCATCGACGCTGCGGCGGGAGGGGAAGACGCCTTCCTCCCACCCCGGCAGGAACACCATGTCGAATTCAAGCCCCTTGGCACCGTGCAGCGTCATCAGCGAGACGCGCTCGCCTTCCGCCGCCTCGTCATTGTCCATCACCAGGGCGACGTGTTCGAGGAAGGCGGCCAGGCTTTCGTAGTCGGCCATGGCGCTGACGAGTTCCTTGAGGTTCTCGAGCCGGCCCGGCGCCTCGGGCGATTTGTCCTGCTGCCACATCGGCGCGTAGCCGCTTTCATCCAGCAGCGTCTGCGCCATCACGATATGGCCCGCGCCGTCCAGCATGGCGCGCCAGCGGTCGAAACCCTGGAGCAATTCGCGCAGCGCCTCGCGCGCCTTGGCCTGCTTGATCGCGCCGGTCTCCAGCGCGCGCGCCGCGGCGAGCGACAGCGGGATCGACTCCGCCCGCGCGATGGCGTGCATGGCCTGCATCGCGGTGTCGCCCAGCCCGCGCTTGGGCAGGTTCACGATGCGCTCGAAGGCCAGGTCGTCGGCCGGTTGCGCGACGACGCGGAAATACGCCATGGCGTCGCGGATCTCGGCACGTTCGTAGAAGCGCGCGCCGCCGATGATGCGATAGGGCAGGCCGATCGCGATCAGCCGTTCTTCCAGTGAGCGGTTCAGGAAGCCGGCGCGCACCAGGATCGCGATCTCACCCAGCGACTGGCCGTCGCGCTTCGCGGCCTCGATGCGGTCGCCGATCATGCGGGCTTCCTCGTCGCTGTCCCAGACGGAGACGACGCTGACCTTGTCACCATCCGCATCGGCGCGACCGGGGCGCAACGTCTTGCCCAGGCGGTCGCTGTTCTTCGCGATCAAGCCCGACGCGGCGGCGAGGATATGGCGCGTGGATCGGTAGTTGGATTCGAGGCGCACGATCTGCGCGCCGGGGAAGTCCTTCTCGAAGCGAAGGATGTTCTCGATCTCCGCACCGCGCCAGGAATAGATCGACTGGTCGTCGTCACCGACGCAGCAGATGTTCCTGTGACCCTGCGCGAGCAGGCGCAGCCAGTAGTACTGCACCAGGTTGGTGTCCTGGTACTCGTCCACCAGGATGTAGCGGAAACGGCGGTGGTAGTCGGCGAGGATGTCGGGGTTCTTCCGCAGCAGCGTGACGACATGCATCAGCAGGTCGCCGAAGTCGGCCGCGTTCAACGCCTTCAGCCGGTCCTGGTAGGCGGCGTAGAGTTCCGTAGCACGTCCGCCAGCGTAGTCGGTGTCCTCGGCGGGGGTCACGGCTTCCGGTTCCAGGCCGCGATCCTTCCAGCGCTGGATCGCGGCCATCAACCCGTTCACCGGCCAGCGCTTGGTGTCGATGCGGCTGGCTTCCATCACCTGCTTGAGCAGCCGGTTCTGGTCGTCGGTGTCGAGGATGGTGAAGTTCGACGTCAGCCCGACCTGCTCGGCGTGCCGGCGCAGCATGCGCGCGGCGAGCGCGTGGAAGGTGCCGAGCCAGAGCCCTTCGGCGGGCTGGCCGAGGATGGCGGAGACGCGTTCGCGCATCTCGCGCGCCGCCTTGTTGGTGAAGGTGACCGCGAGCACCTGCGACGGATACGCCTTCCCCTGCAGCAGGATGTGGGCGAAGCGCGTGGTCAGCACGCGCGTCTTGCCCGTCCCCGCCCCTGCAAGCACCAGAAGCGGCCCGTCCACGGCTTCGACCGCCGCCCGCTGCTCCGGATTGAGCCGGATAAGGTAGTCCGCGTTGCTCATGATGGGCCGTGCCCTTGGGGTCGGCGCGCCTTGCTGGCAGACAAGAAAAGGAGGGGGTCCCCCACCCATTGACGTTGCTGCGCGACGCCGATGGGGACCCGGGGATGGGGAGCTCCCTCCCCCACCTTGTCGATCATTGGCAATTCCCCACCGACCCCGCCGCGCAGACGCGCCGCCCGTCCGTCCAGCGCGCCCCGCCGAGGATCGCGCCGGACAGGTTCGCACCGGACAGGTTCGCACCGGTCAGGTCGGCATCGGTCAGGTCCGCGCGGAACAGGGTGGCCCGGCGGAGGTCGGCCCCGGCCAGGATCGCGCGCTGCAGGTTCGCGCGCGTGAAATCCGCATTGCGCAGCGTGGCGCGCGACAGGTCGGCCCCGGACAGGTCGGCTGAGACGAAGCGGGCCTCGATGGCGTCGGCCTCGATCAGCTTCGCGCCGGTCAGGGTCGCGCGCTGGAAGGTGGCGTCGCGCAGCACGGCACGGGAGAGATCGGCGCCGGAAAGCTCGCTTTCCTCGTGCAGGCAGCGTCGCCATTCGACACCCGGCGCGGGCGGGTCGGTGCAGCCGGCCAGGGCCGGCCCGGCGAAAACGAGGACCAGCCCCGCGATGAGGGAGGGGAGCGAGGATGGTATGGGCACGTCGGGGGATATAGAACTTCCCGCGAACGCCTCCAACCATCGGACGGACTGCCGCCCTGTCACCGCTGCGTTTCCTGGAATGGTCGGCCCGGCAGGGCGGTGCGTTGCTGGCGATCGGCATCTTCGTCGGGTTGTTCGTACCGCCGCTTGCGGCGCTGTTCCGCGATTTCGTGACGATCACCGTGGCGGGGCTGATGACGCTGGTGCTGCTGCGCGTCGATCTCGCGCAGGTGCTGGCCTATCTGCGGCGGCCGGTGCTGGTGGCGGCGCTGACCTTCTGGCTGCTGCTGGCGATGCCGGTGCTGACCTATGGCGTCGCGGTGGCGGCGGGGCTGGACGGGCCGTTGGGGGCGGCGCTTGTGATCAGCGCGACGGGGTGTGCCGCGACGTCGTCGCCCGCCTTCGCGCGGCTGGTGGGCCTGGATGGGGAGATCAGCCTGGTCGTCGCGGTGGTGACGACGCTGCTGGTGCCGTTCACCGCACCGCCGCTGGCACTCGGGCTGATGGGGATCGACCTGTCGATCTCGCTGGCAGGGTTGATGGCGCGGCTGGCGCTGGTGGTGGGGCTGCCGCTGCTGATCTCGATCGCGATCCGCCGGATGGTGGCGGAGGAGACGCTGCGGCGCGTCGGCCCATCGGTGGATGGCGCGGTGGTGTGGCTGGTGGTGCTGTACGGCTTCGGCGTGATGGACGGGATGCTGGCGCGGCTGGTCGCCGAGCCGGCCTGGATGATCGGCGGGTTGGCGCTGGCCTTCGCGGGCAATTTCGGGATGAACGTGGCGACGGCGCTGGTGTTCCTGCCGGCCGGGCGGCGGCTGGCGCTGGCGGGCGGGCTGCTGGCGGGCAACCGGAACATGGCGCTGTATCTGGCGGTGCTGCCGGCGACGACGGATGAGCGGATCCTGCTGTTCTTCGCGTTGTGCCAGTTCCCGCTGTTCCTGAGCCCGTTCCTGCTGCGCCCGGTCTACGGCCGCATGCGGTAGCGCCCAGCCTTCCTTGACAGACGCGCGCCACTGCGACTCCCTCCCGGCCAACAACGACGCAAAGCCGGAGGAACTCCATGATCAATCGACGCGGTTTCATCCATGTGCTGGGGCTGGCCCCCGCGCTGCCCGCCCTGGCGCAGACCGCGCCGGCCTGGAAGCCTGATCGTCCCGTCCGCTTCGTGGTCGGCTTCGCCGCCGGCGGCAGCACCGACACTTCCGCGCGGCTGGTCGCCAATGCGCTGACCAGCCTGGGCCAGCCCGTGGTGGTGGAGAACCGCGTCGGCGCCGCGGGCAACATCGGGTCGGAATTCGTGGCGCGCGCCGCGCCGGACGGTCACACCTTCGTGGTCGCCTCGGTCGGCACGCACGCGACCAACCAGTTCCTGTACCCGGACATGTCCTTCAACGTGATCCGCGACTTCGCGCCGGTCTCGCTGGTGCTGGTCAGCGGCGCCGTCGCCGTGGTGCATCCGTCGCTGCCGGTGCGCAATGTCGCCGAGCTGGTCGCCTATGCGAAGGCCAATCCGGGCAAGCTGGACATCGGCACCGCCGGGTCTGGCAGCACGCAGCAATTCGCCGCGGCGCTGTTCGAACAGAAGGCCGATGTGCGCTTCACCCATGTGCCGTATCGCGGCGGCGCGCCGGCGATGTCCGACCTGATCGCCGGGCGGTTGCACCTGGTGTTCTCCCCGCTGGCGGAGGCGATGTCCTTCATCTCCAGCGGCCAGGTCCGCCCGCTCGGTGTCACGCGCCTGGAACGGATGCCGGCCCTGCCGGACGTGCCGCCGATCGCCGACACGGTGCCCGGATACGAGTTCAACAGCTGGATCGGCATCTTCGCCCCGGCGCGGACACCGGCGAACATCGTCCAAACGATGTCCACCGCCATCGCCGAGGCGGTGCGCACGCCCGCGGTGCGGGATCGCATGCAGGCGCTGGGCTACCTGCCGGTCGGCGGTTCGGCCGAGGATATGGCGGCGCTGCAGCGGCGCGATTATGCGCTGATGGAGGAACTCGTCCGGCTGACGGGGGCACGCGGGGACTGATTGCGCCGGGCGGAGGGGCTCTGCCCCTCCGCGCCGCCCCGCCAGGGGGTGACGGGGTTTTGGCGCTTGGCGCAGCGGTCGCGGATGGTTGAGCAGCGCAGCGCATCTGCCGTCGGCGTGAATTTAGGAAAAATTTCTTTCCCGACCGAGGCTGATCGGATACCCTCGTATGCCTTGGCGGAAGGCATGGCGATGCGACAATTCAATTCAAGCCTACCTGAAACGATAGTCTGTCCGACCCAGCCCTGCCCGCCGCACCCACCAATTTGTCCAAAATCGACACGCGATCACGCATATAGTCCTACATCGCGCGCCGCTGGCCCCTCACCCCGCCTTCGGCCGCGCCCCCAGGATGTGCGCGATGGCAAAGGTCAGGTCCGGCCGGTTCAGCGTGTAGAAGTGGAACTCATCCACCCCGTTCGCCTGCAGCAGCCGCACCTGCTCGGCCGCGACCACCGCGGCGACCATGCGCCGCGTCTCCGCATCCTCGTCCAGCCCTTCGAACAACTGCCCCATCCAGCCGGGCACCGACGCCCCGCACATGGCGGAAAAGCGCTGCACGGAGGCGAAATTCGTCACCGGCATGATGCCCGGCACGATCGGCACGGTGATGCCCGCCGCGAGGCACCGGTCGAGGAAGCGCAGATACACCTCGGCATCGAAGAAATACTGGGTGATCGCCCGGTTCGCCCCGGCGTCGATCTTGCGCTTGAGGAAATCGAGATCCGCCTCAGCCGAAAGCGCCGCCGGATGGGTCTCCGGATAGGCGCCGACGCTGATCTCGAAATCGCCGATCCGCTTCAGCCCGCGGACCAGATCCTCGGCCTGGGCGTACCCGCCTGGATGCGGTTCGTAGCGTTCCGCCCCGGCCGGCGGGTCGCCGCGCAGGGCCACGATGTGGCGCACGCCTGCCGCCCAATACTGACGGGCCACGGCGTCCACTTCCTCCCGCGTCGCGCCGACGCAGGTCAGGTGCGCCGCCGGCGTCAGGGTGGTGTCGGAGACGATGCGCGCGACCGTCGCATGGGTGCGTTCCTGGGTGGACCCGCCGGCGCCATAGGTGACCGAGACGAAGCGCGGGGCCAGTGGCTCCAGCCGGCGGATGCAGGCCCAGAGCTGCTCCTCCAGCTTGTCCGTCTTGGGCGGGAAGAACTCGAAGGACAGGCGCGGCGCCGGCATGGCGGCCGGGGCCGGCAGCCCGGCAACGCGCGGACCGGTCAGCCAACGGGCCAGGGTTCCGCTCAGGGCCTGGTTCATCACGCACTTTCCTCATTCGCTGGCGGCGGTTCGCGCCGGGCGGTTCCTCTGGCCTGTCCCGGCCGGGCTGGCAAGACTTCGTCACGCGCCGCGATCAAGGGATTCAATGCGCACCGGCGAAGCCGTAGTAGGATGGTGCGCGCCGCCGCCACGACAACCCCCGGCGCACAGGGGGAAGGGGGCGCCGGGAACGCCGCGTCATACAGCACCAACCCAGGTTCCAAGGGCCCGCGAGACATTGTATTCCGCTAGGATGTTCCCGACCCGATCCGGCCTGGTGCGTGCCACCATGCTCGCCGTGGCCCTGATGGCCAGCGGCTGCGCGACCCGCCCCGGGGATGACGACCCGGAAGGCCAGGCGGAATTCCGCGAGACCAACGACCCGATCGAGCCCACCAACCGCGCCATGTTCGCGGTGCATGAGGCGATCGACCGCAACGTGCTGCAGCCGGTGGCCGAGGCCTATCGCGATCTGACGCCGCAGGGCATCCGCGTCGCCATCCGCAACATCCTGGGCAATCTGCGCGCGCCGGTGATCCTCGCCGGCGACCTGTTGCAGGGTAATGTTTCGCGGGCGCGGATCACGCTCGGCCGCTTCATGGTCAATTCGACGATCGGGGTCGGCGGCATCGTCGATGTCGCCCGCGAATGGGGCGTGCCCGGCCATACCGAGGATTCGGGCCAGACGCTGGCCGTCTGGGGGGTCGGCGAAGGGCCATACCTGTTCATTCCGATCTTCGGCCCATCCAATCCGCGCGACGTGCTGGGCCAGGCCATGGATTTCGCGATGAACCCGCTGTCCTGGTTCGGCCAGGGCGTCCTGGTCGATGTCGCGGGCTGGACGCAGCTCGGCTTGACGGTGGTCGACACGCGCGAGGCGCTGCTGGAACCGATCGACCAGGTCCGCGCCACCTCACTCGACCCCTATTCGACGTTGCGCTCGGCCTATCGCCAGCGGCGCGGCTATGAAATCCGCAACGAGGAGGAGCGCGGCCGCGTCGTCGGCCCGTCGGGCGTCACCGGCTTCGGCCAGGGCGTCACTGCGCCGGCCGGCCCCGATGCGCGACCCCCATCGCAATGACTCGGCAAGCCGCGGTTGCACCCCATATGAGCGCCATGAACAGACGGCTCCTGCTCTCCGCCCCCCTGCTCGCCGCGGGCCTCGTCGCGCTGCCGCGCGCCGGCCGGGCCGAGATCGACCCCGCCCGCGCCGCCGCCTTCATCCAGGCGGCAGGCAATGACCTGGTGGCCACGATCAATGATCCGCGGCTCGACCTCGCGACGCGGCGGGACCGCGTGGCGGCGACGCTGCGCCGCACGATCGACGTCGAGGGGACCGGCCGGTTCATCCTCGGGCGGTATGTGCGCCAGGCGAGCCCAGCCGAACTCGCCGAGTACAACCGGCTCTTCGACGACATCATCGTGCGGAACCTGTCCGCCCGCTTCGGGGAATACCGCGGGGTGAGGTTCTCGCTCGGCCGCAGCCAGCAGCGCACCGAAGAGGACGTGCTGGTCAACACCATCGTCGAGCGGCCGAACACCCCGGCCTTCGCGCTCGACTGGCGGGTCAGCGAGATCGGCGGCCAGCCCCGGGTGGTGGATGTGATCGCCGAGGGGACCTCGCTTCGCCTGACCACGCGCAGCGAATACTCGGCGGTGATCCAGCGCAATGGCGGGCGCATCGCCGCGCTGCTGGAAGCGATGCGCAACCAGATCGCACAGCTCGCCGCCCGCGAAGGACGGGGCTGACCTGAGGCATGCGCTATGTCGCGGCGTTCCGGACCTATGCCTGGAACGACGTGATCGCGGAACTAGCGGAACGCTTCTTCCGCCGCTGCCCGCGCGGCCGGCAGGTCGTGCTGGTCGATGAGACGCGCGGCCCCCTGCCGATCCCCGCGAAATACGAGCTTGTCCGCCACACCGTCGCGACCGAGGAGATCGGGCTGGCGCGCCAGCCGCCCGGCCGGTCCCTGTGGTACAATGTGGATTACGGCCCGTATTTCGTGCGCCGTGCCCTGCCGGACTACGACCGCTACCTGTTCAGCGAATCCGACGTGGCGGTGAATGCCGACCTCGAACCGATGGTCGAACGCAGCATCGCCGAGGGCATCGAGTTCATCAGCAAGGATATCCGGCCGGCCGAGCCGGACTGGATATGGACGCCGACCAGTGAGGGCTCCACCGCCGAACCCTGGCGATCCCTGCTGGTGACGATGCTGCTGTCGGGCCGCGCGCTCGACCACCTCCTGGCGACGCGGCAGGCGCTGACGCGGGAATTCCAGGCCGGGCGGCTGCGCCAATGGCCCTTCTGCGAGATCTTCGTGCCCTCGACCCTGCGGGATGCCGGGTTCCGCCATGCCCAGATCGCGGAGTTCGCGGAGACCCACAACCTGCGCAATCGCCCCCGGATCGACATCAACGACCCGCGCGCCAATGCGCCGGGCAGCCTGGCGCATTCCGTGGTCGGGCGGCAGGCCTTCCTGAGTGCCGTCATCGCCAGCCATGACCCGCAGGGTTGGTTCGAGGACGTCAGCTGGCTGCGTCGGAAGCTGTCGCAGTACCGCCTCGCCGACTACGCGCCGCTGCTGGAACGGCGGCTGACCGATCCGGCGCTTCTGGATCACCTGCGCGCGGCCGCCGCGAACGAGGCGGCTGCGACGGAGATCCTGCAGGGCAAGCCGGCGATGGTAAGTTCCGTCTCCCGCTGGTCGCGCCACCGGGACCCGGCGCGCGAGGCGGCCGGGGCGATCGACGGCACGCTGCCCGAGGATTTCGGCTTCCACACTGATATCGAGGACCAGCCCTGGTGGCGCGTGGATCTCGGCGCGCCGCACGAGATCTGCCGCATCGAGATCCTGAACCGCCCGTCGCGGCCGCGGCAGCTCGGGCGCTTCGTGATCGAGACATCGATCGACGGGCGGGAGTGGACCGCGGTGCACGAACACGGCCCGGAGGCCCCGGCCCTGTCGGCCAGCCCGGCAGCGCCGGGTGCGGTGATCTTCGTACCGCCGGTGACGGCCGCGCATCTGCGATTGCGCAAGTTGGACCGCGGCGCGCTTCATCTGCGCTGCATCAAGGCCTTCGGCACAGCGCAGGATTATGTTGTTCCACCAAGCCATGAGGCCGATGCTCCGGCCTCCGCGGAGGTGACATGATGAGCAAGCTGACCATCCAGGACCTGTTCACCGAGAAGGCCGCGATCGCGGCGCAACGCAAGGCGGAGGCCGAGGCGGCGCAGGCGCAGCACAAGGCCGAGCTCGACGCCTTTTCCGAGCGTGTGCAGAGCTACGAGATCAGCGACGAGGATCGCGAGCGGGCGATCCGGCGTATCCGCAAGGCCTTCGACAATGGCGAGCGGGAGCTGATGCTCATCAAGTTCCCCTCGGTGCTGTGCGAGGATGGCGGGCGGCGCATCAACAACCACCTGTCGGGCTGGCAGGACACGTTGCCCGGCGTCTTCCACAAGATCTACCAGTGGTGGGAGCAGGAGCTGAAGGCCGGCGGCTTCACCTTCTCCGCGCGCATCATCGACTTCCCCGGCGGCATGCCGGGCGATGTCGGCATCTTCATCGGCTGGCCGCAGAGTCTCGATTAGGCCTCAAGCGCCGGCGCCGCCATCCGGCGGCTTGGCTTTCGCGCCCCGCACTGTTGCGTTGGGGACGGCGGTTGGTCCGGGCGCGGTCGCGCTTTGCGGCCCTAGCCCGATGCCCCTGCATCGGGCCATTTTTTGTATGCCCTCAATCGGCGGGCGGCCGGCATCCGCCGGCCTTGCCTTCGCGCCCTGCACTGGTGCGCCGGGAGCCGCGGTCGGTCTGGGCGCGGTCGCGCTGTGCGCTCCTGGCCCGATGCGCGGCATCGGGCCGTTGGAGGCGGGGTCAGCCCAGGCTTTCAAACACCATCATGCGGTGACCCTGGTGGCGGTGTTCGCTCGCCTTCGTCATGCCGATATCGGTGAGGACAGCGCGGGAGGCGATGTTCTCCTCGCGTGCTACGGCGATGATGCGGCGCAGGCCCGCGCGATGGCCGAAGGCGATGGCGGCCTTTGCTGCCTCACGCGCATAGCCCTTGCCGCGGCATTCGGGCCACAGTGCGTAGCGCAGGGCGACGCCACGCCCGTCCGGCCGCTCCATGAAGCCGCAGATGCCCAGGAAGTCGCCGCTCTCGCGTTCGAAGACGCACCAGGTGCCGTAGCCGCGCACCGCCCAGAAGTCGATGTCGTCCTCGAGTTCCTCGGCGGTGCGTTCGGTGGAGCGGGTGCCGTGCAGCATCCAGCCGAAGACGCGCTCATCTGCCTTCAGGCGCGCGAGGTCCGGCAGATTCTCCTTGCCGGGCGGGATCATCATCAGCCTCTCGGTGTTGACGATCCTGGATGACTTCAGCGCATTGATGGCCGCACTCATCTGCGCCCTCCCTTGGATGGGCTCATCAGCGGCGCTGGGCGCGCCCTGGTGACAGACAAAAGAAGGAGGGGGTGCGGGGGAGTTCCCTCCCCCGCCTCCTTCACCGCGCCAGTGGCTTGTACTTGATCCGATGTGGGTCGGTGGCCGCGTCGCCGAGTCGACGTCGCTTATCCTCTTCGTAGCTTTCGAAATTCCCCTCGAACCACTCGACGTGGCTGTCCCCTTCAAAGGCGAGGATGTGCGTCGCCAGCCGGTCGAGGAAGAAGCGATCGTGCGAGATGATGACCGCGCAGCCCGCGAACTCCATCAGCGCATTCTCCAGCGCCCGCAGCGTTTCCACGTCGAGGTCGTTGGTCGGTTCGTCAAGCAGGAGCACGTTGTGCTCGGTCTTGAGCATCTTCGCGAGGTGGACGCGGTTGCGCTCACCACCGGAGAGCGACCCGACGCGCTTCTGCTGGTCGCCGCCCTTGAAGTTGAAGGCCGCGACATAGGCGCGCGAGGGCACCGACCGCTTGCCGATGGTGATCATGTCGTCACCGCCGGAGATTTCCTGCCAGACCGACTTGTTGTCATCGAGGCTGTCGCGGGACTGGTCGACATAACCGAGCTGGACGCTGTCGCCGACCGTCAGCGAGCCCGCATCGGGATTCTCGCGCTGCATGATCATCTTGAACAGCGTGGTCTTGCCCGCGCCGTTCGGCCCGATGACGCCGACGATGCCGCCCGGCGGCAGCTTGAAGGACAGATCGTCGATCAGCAGCCGGTCGCCATAGCCCTTGGACAGGCCGTCCGCGACGATGACGGTGTTGCCGAGACGCGGGGCGGGCGGGATGGCGATCTCGGTGGGATCGGGCGCCTTGTCCTGGCTGGCGCGCAGCAGGTCCTCATAGGCCGAGACGCGTGCCTTGGACTTGGCCTGGCGGGCGGAGGGCGAACGGCCGATCCAGTCCCGTTCCTCGGCGAGCTGGCGCTGGCGGGCGCTTTCCTCGCGCTCCTCCTGTGCCATGCGCTTGCGCTTCTGCTCCAGGTAGGTCGAGTAGTTACCCTCGTAGGGAATGCCGCGGCCGCGATCGACTTCGAGGATCCAGCCCGTGACGTTGTCGAGGAAGTAGCGGTCATGGGTCACGATCAGCACCGTGCCCGTGTAGTCCTTCAGCGTCCGCTCCAGCCACGCCACGGATTCCGCGTCGAGGTGGTTGGTCGGTTCGTCGAGCAGCAGCATGTCCGGCTTCTCGAGCAGCAGCCGGCAGAGCGCGACGCGGCGGCGCTCGCCGCCCGAAAGATTGGTCACCGCGGCCTCGGGCGGCGGGCAGCGCAGCGCGTCGAGCGCGATCTCGACCTTGCGGTCGATCTCCCAGCCATCGGCGGCGTCGATCTTCTCCTGCAACTCGGCCTGTTCGGCGAGCAGCGCGTTCATCTCGTCCTCGCTCATCTCCTCGGCGAATTTCTCGGAGATGGCGTTGAAGCGGGCGAGCCAGCCATTCAGCGCGGTGAAGGCGAGGCGGACATTCTCACCGACCGTCAGGTTCGGATCGAGTTCCGGTTCCTGGGAGAGATAGCCGACGCGCACGCCCTCGGCGGCCCAGGCCTCGCCGCCGAATTCCTTGTCCTGCCCGGCCATGATGCGCATCAGCGTGGACTTGCCGGCGCCGTTGGGTCCGAGCACGCCGATCTTCACGCCCGGCAGGAAGGACAGCGTGATGCCTTTGAAGATCTCACGCCCGCCCGGATAGGACTTGGTGAGGTCTTTCATCACGTAGACGTACTGGTAGGCGGCCATGGGGCGGGAACCTGTGCGGAGGGTTTGGCCCCGGGTTCTAGGGCCCAAGGGGCAAGGCGCCAAGGCTGTGCGGCGCAGCATCTTGCAATATGCGTATATACACCTATTATGGCGCCATGCTCCCCGACCGCTGCAGCTGCCACGGCCTGCGCAAGGCGACGCGGCATTTGACCCAGTTCTATGACCAGCGCCTGGCGCCGGCCGGGCTGAACATCGGGCAATACGCGCTGCTCGGACGGCTTGCGTCGCGAGGGCCGATCGCGCTCAGCGCCTTCGCCACGGTCATGGCGATGGACCGCACGACGCTCGCGCGAAACCTCCAGCCGCTGGAACGGGACGGGCTGCTTGCCATCACCCCGGACCCGGCGGATCGGCGCAGCCGGCTGCTGGCCCTGACGCCGGAGGGCGCGGCGCGGTTCGCCGCGGCCCGCCCGCTGTGGGTCGCAGCGCAGGACGACTTCGAAATCCGCTTCGGCGCGGACCGGACGCAGGCGCTGCGCCTGCTGCTCGCCGAACTCCTCGCCACCGACCTCAGCGCCTGAAGGATACGCCGATGTTCGCAGCGCCCCTCGCCGCCGCCCTCGCCCGCCGCGGCATCCACTACGGCTGGGTGATGGTCGCCATCACCTTCCTGATATCGGTCTCCTCGGCGGGCGCGCTCGGCGTGCTCGGGGCGCTGCTGCTGCCGCTGCAGCGAGAGACGGGCTGGGACATGTCGTCCATATCCGGCGCGCTCGCACTGCGGCTGCTGCTGTTCGGGCTGACGGCGCCCTTCGCGGCGGCCATGCTGCAACGCTACGGGCTGCGGCGGATGGTGGCGCTGGCGCTGTCCCTCGTCGTCACCGGCCTGCTGCTGTCGATGCGCATGACCGAGGTCTGGGAGCTTTGGCTCTACTGGGGCGCGATCACGGGCCTCGGCACGGGCATGACGGCACTGGTGCTTGGCGCGACGGTGGCGAATCGCTGGTTCGTGCAGCGGCGCGGGCTGGTGCTGGGGCTGCTGACCGCCGCCAATGCCACGGGGCAGCTCGCCTTCCTGCCGCTCGGCGCCTGGCTGGCACAGCAGGAAGGTTGGCGCTTCGCCCTGGTGCCGGGGCTGGTCGCCTGTGGCCTTGCCGTGGTGCTGATGCTGCTGTTCGGGCGCAACCACCCTTCGGAACTCGGCCTGCCCGCCTATGGCGAGGATCGCGTCGCCCCGCCCGCGCCCCCCGGCGCCAACCCCGTGCGCACCGCCTTCGTGGTGCTGGCCGAGGCCGCGCAGACGCGCATCTTCTGGATCCTGTTCGTCACCTTCATGATCTGCGGCCTGTCCACCAACGGGCTGATCCAGACGCATTTCATTCCGCTCTGCGCCGATTTCGGCATGGCGGAGGTACAGGCGGCCTCGGTGCTCGCGCTGATGGGCATCTTCGACTTCATCGGCACGGTGGCCTCGGGCTGGCTGTCGGACCGCTACGACAACCGCAAGCTGCTGTTCTGGTATTACGGCCTGCGCGGGTTGTCGCTGCTGTGGCTGCCGTCCAGCACCTTCAGCCTCTACGGGCTCGCGCTGTTCGCGGTGTTCTACGGGCTCGACTGGATCGCGACCGTGCCGCCGACGGTGAAGCTCGCAGGCAGCGCCTTCGGGCGGGACAAGGCGCCGATCGTCTTCGGCTGGGTTTTCACCGCGCATCAACTGGGTGCCGCGCTGGCGGCACTGCTCGGTGGGATCAGCCGGGATGTGCTGGCGTCCTACCTACCGGCCTTCTACCTGGCTGGCGCGGCCTGCCTGGTGGCGGCGGTGCTGGTGCTGGGGGCGCGGCGGCCGGCCGCGTCGGCGGCGACGACCTCGACGGCCTGATGGGGTGGATCGGCCTTGGTCGGGGAGGCGTCCTCGTCCCGGCGCTCGTCCGGCAGTGCCGCGCGAGGGTGACGCCAAGGCGCTGCGTCGTCTTCCTCCGGAGGATGAATTCGCCGCGCGCAGGCGCGCGGCGAATTCATGGGCCCGGCAGGACTCGAACCTGCAACCAAACCGTTATGAGCGGTCCGCTCTGACCATTGAGCTACAGGCCCATGCAGCCCCCTGATTGCCCGCAGCCGCGCCGGAAATCAAACGCCGCTACCACGGCGCCGGACGCGCCAGCATCAGCCAGATGATGGCGAGCACCGCGCCAAAGGCGGGAAAGCCACAGGCGAACCAGATGCGGTACAGCCGGTCATAGGCGGCAGGCAGCCCCTGCCTCGCAGCCTGAGCCCGGCGCGCGAGGTCCCTCATCCGGATCTGGATGGCGACGACCGGCAGCCAGAAGACGCCGGCGATCGCGTAGAGGCCCAGCGACAGCAGGATCCATGGCTCGGACAGGCTCCAGCCCAGTTCCCAGGCGAGCAGTGCCCCCGTCACGGGCTGCGCCACCACCGCCATCGCGGTGAACACCGTATCTGCAACCACCACCGTTCCGGCGACATGGGCGATCAGCGCCGGGTCGCGCGTGCGATGGGCCATGACCATGAAGAAGGCGATGCCACCCCCGGTGCCGAACAGCACGGTCGCACCGATCACATGCAGCCAGCGCAGGATCTCAACGGTCACGCTCAGCGTTCCTCGGCGAGCGCGAGCAGCATGGCTGCCGGCAGCATGGCCGGCACTACCTTGACCAAGGGTCCCAACGGATCGCCCCAGAGATCCGGGGCCAGCAGCGTGCCGCCCAGCAGATAGGCCGCGCTGGTCGCCAGCATGCCGAGTGCTGCCGCCGGCATGGTCCGCCGCACCAGCACCAGCGCACCGAGCGCGAGATCCAGCAGTGCCCCGCCAAGGACCACAGCAAGCGCCGGTGTCTCGGCCAGACCGCGCGCGGTCAGCACCGCCGCCGCCGCGCCAGGCTGCGCCAACGCAATGGCGCCCGAGGCCAGCCAGAAGATCGCGAGCCCGCCGATCAGCAACGGCCGCATCAGCCAGGCCCGCCCGAACCAGCGGTCCTGCGCCGTTGAGGGACGACGGCGCAGCGTCTCGGCCAGGCTGGCGACCGGACAGCCGATGGCTGCCTCCCAGGGTGCCGGGTCGCCGCGCACGCCGCGGGCAAGTTCCGCGATCGCCGTGCTGCGCAGCGGCGCCCGCCAGCCGAGCCGGCCCAGCAGGTCCGAGCCCCACCCGGCCAGCCGGGCGACCCAGCGCGGGGCCGCCACGATGCGCAACGGTGGACGCCCGCTCCAACCGCGCAGCGCTGCGACCAGCCCGGCAAGGCTGTGCGCCTCTGCCTCAACCAGGTCGTAGGCCTGACGGCCGGGGACGCGGCCTTCGGCGGCGGCGAGCACGGCCTCGGCCACCTCCTCCACCGCCACGGTCTGCACCAGGGCTTCGGCCAGCGGCAGCGGCAGGGGCAAGGCGCCGGGCCAAGCCGCGAGCGCCCGCAACAGCGCGGTCGCGCCATAGGCCGTGGGTGCCCAGACCAGCCCAGGCCGCAGCACCACCCAGTCAAGGCCTGAAGCGGCCAAAGCCGCATCCGCGACGGCCTTGCTGCGCATGAAGACCGTGGGGGCATCGGCCGCCGCCCCGACCGCGGAAACCTGCACGACGCGCCGCGTCCCGGCCGCCGCACAGGCCTGCCACAGGGCGAGCATCGCGCTCTCCTGCACCGCGCGGACGTCGTCGCGCGGTCCGTCCTGCAAGGCGCCGGCGCAGTTCACCACGACATCCATGCCCGCGATCAGCGGTGCCCAATCCTCGGGCCGGGCACATGCGGCGATGTCGCAGGCGATCCATTGGCAATGGGGGCGGGCGGCGGCGGCGGCCGGCCCGATCTGCCGGCCGAGCCCGGTCACCGCATGGCCGGCTGCGGCCAGGGTGTCGGCCACCGTTCCGCCGATCAGCCCCGTCGCGCCAAGGACCAGGATGCGCAACGGCGGCTCAGCGCGTCAGCATGTCGAAGGCCGCCAGCGCATGGACCCGCGCGACCGCCTCCAGTTCCGACACATCGGCCCATTCATCGGCCCCGCCCATGTTGTGCGGCGTCGGGCCGTAGACGACGGTCGGCAGGCCGGCCATGCGGAACCAGCGCGCATCCGACCCGCCGACGCGCATGTTCACCGCGACGGCGCCGCCGAGGACTTCCTCCGCCGCCGCATGGGTCAGGCGGACAATGTCGGCGGCCGGGTCAGTGTGGTTCGGCTCGAAGCGGCGCAGCACGCGCCAGGTGATGCCCGGCAGGGCGTCGAGGCCGGCGGCCAGCGCGGCTTCGGCCTGCGCGCAGGTGACGCCCACCGGCAGGCGGATGTCGCAGGCGGCCCGGGCCGAAGCGGGGACCAGGTTCGGCGCCGTGCCGCCCTCGATCCGGCCGATGTTCACGGTCACGGCGGCCAGCACCCGCGCTTCGCCCGCTCCCGCCAGGGGCTCGCTGACCGGCTTCGCCACCGCGATGGCCACTGTGACGGCGCGTGGGGCCGCCACCGGCAGGTCGCGCAGCGCGGAGACGGCATCGAGCGCGGCGCGCAGCCGGTCCACCGCATTCTCCCCCAGATGGACATGGGCGCCGTGGGCGGCGGTGCCGGCGGCCTCGACCTCGATCCAGAGGAAACCCTTCTCGCCGAAGCGCAGCACGCGCGGGCTGCCGGCATCGCCGATGATCACCCCGTCGGCCTGCGCCAGCCCGGGCACATGGTCCAGCAGCCATTTGGTGCCGAGCGGGCCCATCGATTCCTCGTCGCCGGCCAGCGTCAGAATCGCTTCCCCCCGCCAGGCCGCGCAGTGCCGCGCCAACAGGGCGAAGGCGAGGATCGACGCGGCGATGCCGCCCTTCATATCGGCAGCGCCACGGCCATAAAGCCGCCCGTCCCGCACATCCCCGCGCAGCGGATCCACGGTCCAGGGCAACGCCTCATTCACCGGATAGGTGTCGAGATGCCCGTTGAAGGCGAGCAGCCGCCCCGGCCCCGCGCCGGCGACGCGGGCGACCAGGTTGGTCACCTCGGGCGAGGTCGCGTGCAGGCTGACCTCGGCTTCCGGCGCGAGTTCCCGGACCAGGGCGGCGGCGGCCTCGGCGCAGGCGCGCACATCGCCGGGCGGGTTGGGCGACGGGACGGCGATCAACCGGCGGGTCAGCGCGACCACCTCCGGCGCGCGGGCGGCGACTTCGGCGGCGAAGGTGGCGCGGGCATCGGCGGGGTTCGGCATGGGCGGAGCCTCGCCGCCGCCGGACCCGCGCGCAAGGTCATGCTGCACTGCGATTGGCCCCGGCGCCCCACTCTGCTACCAGCCCGCCCCGAATACCCCTGGAGATCCATTCCATGCGCATCGACGCCATTGCGATCGGCAAGAACCCGCCCGAGGACGTGAACGTCATCATCGAGGTCCCGGTCGGCGGCGAGCCCATCAAGTACGAGATGGACAAGGAGGCCGGCACGCTGTTCGTGGACCGCTTCCTCTACACGCCGATGCGCTACCCCGGGAACTACGGCTTCGTGCCGCACACCCTGTCCGAGGATGGCGATCCGATCGACGTGCTGGTGGCGAACACCCGCCCGATCAT
The DNA here is from genome assembly GCF_057586215.1 of Roseomonas sp. SRI_022. Taxonomy (NCBI): domain Bacteria; kingdom Pseudomonadati; phylum Pseudomonadota; class Alphaproteobacteria; order Acetobacterales; family Roseomonadaceae; genus Roseomonas; species Roseomonas sp. SRI_022. The sequence goes on along the minus strand of NZ_JBYCZL010000010.1, from coordinate 139,246 downwards.
CCCCGGCGCGGTGATCAATGTCCGCCCGGTCGGCGTGCTGCGCATGGAGGATGACGGCGGCGGCGACGAGAAGATCATCGCCGTGCCGACGCCGAAGCTGACCCAGCGCTATGCCCATGTGAAGAACCACACGGACCTGCCCAAGATCACGCTGGACCAGATCCAGCACTTCTTCGAGCACTACAAGGACCTTGAGCCCGGCAAGTGGGTGAAGGTGCTGGGCTGGGGTGATGCCGCGGAAGCCCGCACGCTGATCACCGAGGCGATCGAGCGCGCGAAGCGCGGCGCCTGAAGGGTCGCGGGGGCGCCGCGCGGCGACGCCCTCATCCCTTCCGGATGTTGTGGAACAGCGGGAAGCCGTTGAGCATGTCCGTGATGTTCCGCCGGAAGGCGAAGGGCTGCATCCAGGCGCCGGTCGGGATGTAGGGCACGTCCTCCCACGCCTGCACCTGGATGTCGCGGCTGATGCGCTGCTGGTCGGGCAGCGTCGCGGCATCCATGAACTCGTCGCGCAGTGCCTCGATCCGCGTCGAGGTCGGCCAGCCGAAGGGCCCGTTGCGCCCGAGCCCGCGCACATAGGATTGCGTCGCCGGCGTCACCGCGATGATGCCGGGGATGTAGTTGCACCACACCGACCAGCCGCCGCGGTCGAGCCCTTCGCGGTTGTTCAGCCGCGGCAGCACCGTGCCCCAGTCGAGCGCCTGGTAGTCGAGGTTGAGCCCCACCTTGCGGAACATGTCCGCGGCCAGCTGGCTCATCGCATTCAGCGATGGCAGGTCGGTCGGCACGACGAAGACGACGCGCTCACCCTTGTAGCCGGCAGCATCGAGGTCGCGCTTCACCTTGTCGAAGGACCGCGGGCCGGTCATCACCTCGAGCCCCGCTTCCGTCGCCATCGGGCTGCCGGGCAGGAAGAAGCCGCAGCGGTCGTTCCACAGCGAGCGTTCCTCGCCCATCACCGCCTGCATGTATTCGGTCTGGTTGACGCCGGCGAGGAAGGCGCGGCGGATCGCCGGATTGTCGAAGGGCGGCACCAGGTGGTTGAAGCGGATCATGCCCATCAGGCCGCCGCGTTCCTTGGCCTCCACGACGATGTTGCGGTTGCGGCGCAGCAGCGGCAGCAGGTCGGGCTGGGGCTGTTCCCACCAATCCACCTCGCCCGCCTGCAAGGCCGCCGCGGCCGTCGCGGCATCGGGCAGTGTCACCCACTCCACGCGGTCGATGCGCACGATCTTCGGACCCGCGGCGAAGGACGGCGTGCCGGAGGGTCGCGGCACATAACCCGCGAATTTCTCATAGACGTTGCGCGCGCCGGCCACGCGCTCCCCGGCGATGTAGCGGAAGGGGCCGCTGCCGACCATTTCGGTGACCTGCACATTGACCGGCGTGCTGGCGAGGCGCTCGGGCATCACGGGACAGAAGGCCGACGGCTTGGCGAGTGCGGCCGGCAGCAGCGGGAAGGGCTTCTTCAGGCGGAACTGGATGACCTTGTCGGACGGCGCGCTGAGTTCCTCGGTCGTGGCGCGCAGCGACTGGCCGAAGGCGTCGGTCTGCATCCAGCGATTGATCGACGCCACCGCATCACGCGCCAGCACCGGCGTGCCGTCATGGAAGCGCAGGCCCTCGCGCAGGGTCAGCTTCCAGGTCTTGCCGTCATTCTCGATGACGTGGCCTTCGACCATCTGCGGCTGCGGCATGAAGTCGTCATCGAGGCCGTAGAGCTGGTCGAACACCATGAAGCCATGGTTGCGGGTGACGAGGCCCGTGGTGAAGACCGGGTCGAGCAGCGCGAGATCCGCCTGCGGCACGAAGCGCACCGTCGTGCGCTGCTGCGCCGCCGTGGGTGCGGAGAGGGAGGCGGCACCGGCCGCGGCGGTGGCAAGGAAGTCACGACGCTTCATGGCACTCTCTCCGCTGATGGATGGTGGATCTATTGCGCGAGGGGCGGGCGATGCTGCGCCCAGGGCCGCGCCTGCTCGAAGGCCGCGCTCGCCTGCAGCACGCCGAGATCGTCGAAGCGCCGCCCGACGATCTGCAAGCCCACCGGCAGGCCGGCGGGCGTGAAACCGCAGGGGATGCTCGCCGCCGGGCTGCCGGACCAGTTGAAGGGGTAGGAGAATTCCGCCCACATCAGCCAGTCCCATTCGTGCTGCGGCCAATGTTCCGGCTGCAACCGGTCGGCGGGGAAGGCTGCCACGCTCACCGCCGGGGACAGCAGGAAGTCGTAACCTTCCATGAAGTCGTGGATCTGCTGGATGTAGTCGAAGCGGCGCAGGCGCATCTGCATGAATTGCGGCGCCGTGAAGCCGGAAGCGTATCGGATCATCGCGACGAAGCCTGGATCCATGCGGCTCTCGAACTCCGGCAGTGCGCCGATCCGCCCGCTGAATGTGGCCGGCCAGAAGAAGCGCGCGAGTTCAGGCCCGAGCGGCCCCCAGGCGGGCGTCACCGCCTCGACATGCGCGCCCATCTCCTCGAAGGCCTTCACGGCGCGCTCGACGGTCTCGGCGACTTCGGGATCGACGCGCGCATGGCCGAGGTCGCGCGTATAGGCGATGCGCTTGCCCTTCATGGACGCCGCCTTGAGCTGCGACGCGTAATCCTGCGGCGGCGTCTCCAGCGAGGTGTAGTCCCAAGGGTGCGGGCCGGCCATCGCCTGGGTCATCAACGCGGCGTCCTCGACCGTGCGCGTCAGCGGCCCGATATGCGTGGCGAGGTCGTTGTTCGACATCGGCCAGTTCGGCACCCGCCCATGCGTCGGCTTCAGCCCATAGACGCCCGAGAAATGCGCGGGCATGCGGATCGACCCCGCCCCGTCGCCGCCCTGGTGCAGCGGCCCATAGCCGCAGGCCGCGGCGACACCGGCGCCGGAGGAGGAGGCGCCGGCATTCAGCCCCTCCCCCCAAGGATTATGCGTGATGCCGGAGATCTGCGCCTGGCTGACGCCCTTCCAGCCCCATTCGCCGGCCGAGGTCGTCTTGCCCAGCATCATGCCGCCGGCCGACAGCAACCGGCTGACGCAGGGCGCGTCCACATCCGGGACGGTGCCCTGCAGGATCACCGTGCCGAAGTCGGTCTGCACGCCCTTGGTGTGCTGCAGATCCTTGATGGTGACGGGAATGCCCTCGAGCAGCCGGGGTGTCTCGCGCTGCATGTATATGGTCTCGGACCGCCGGGCGGCGGCCATCGCGTGTTCCGGGGTCAGGCGCATCATGGCGTTGACCCGGGGCTCGACGCGTTCGATCCGGGCCAGCACGGCGCTGGCGACCTCGACGGGCGACAATTGGCGCGACCGGTACAGCGCCTGGAGTTCCGCGACGCCGAGGTAGCCGATCCCGTCGATATCCATTCATCCCGCCCCTAATGTCCGGGCAGCATCTTCAAACGGTCCGCGCCGGGCCGACAAGCCCAGGCCCCGCCACGCCAGGGCCTGAACGGCCCGTTCCGCGCCGCCACCCGTTGCGCCGCCTGCCCTTCCGCCTCTAGCCTCGCATCTGGCCTGCGAAAGACGGGTCGGGGCGGCAAATGGCCGCGTAATCTTGGGGGAGTCCACAATTTGTTGACCGGTTGGCTGATCATCGTGATCGCGCTCGGCCTGTGTTCCGTCGGCTACGGCGTGTACACGGCCAAGGACGTGCTCTCCCGGGATCCGGGCAACGAGCGCATGCAGGAGATCGCGAAGGCGATCCAGGAAGGCGCCTCGGCCTATCTGAAGCGGCAGTACACCACCATCGCCATCGTCGGCGTCGTCCTGTTCGTGCTGGTGGCCTGGCGGCTCGGCATCACGGTCGCGATCGGCTTCCTGCTGGGCGCGGTGCTGTCCGGCGTCGCCGGCTTCATCGGCATGAACGTGTCGGTGCGCGCCAACCTCCGCACGGCGCAGGCGGCGATCGGCTCGCTCGCCGGGGGGCTGGACGTCGCGTTCAAATCGGGTGCGATCACCGGCATGCTGGTGGCGGGCCTCGCGCTGCTGGGCGTTGCCGTCTACTTCTTCATTCTTGTGCATTCAGGGTTCACGCCAAACGACCGCCTGGTGATCGACGCGCTGGTCGCCCTTGGCTTCGGCGCCTCGCTCATCTCGATCTTCGCCCGTCTCGGCGGCGGCATCTTCACCAAGGGTGCGGATGTCGGCGGCGACATGGTCGGCAAGGTCGAGGCCGGCATCCCCGAGGACGACCCCCGCAACCCCGCCACCATCGCCGACAACGTCGGCGACAACGTGGGCGACTGCGCGGGCATGGCGGCCGACCTGTTCGAGACCTATGCGGTCACGATGGTCGCAACCATGGTGCTGGCGGCGATCGCCTTCGCCGGCACGGATTTCCTGCGCGCGGGCATGATCTATCCGCTCGCGATCGGCGCGGTCTGCGTCGTCACGTCCATCGCCGGCACCTATTTCGTGAAGCTGCCGTCGAACAATTCGATCATGGGGGCGATGTATCGCGGCTTCGCGGTGACAGGCGTGCTGTCGCTCGTGGCCCTGCTGCCGCTGACCTACATGATCTTCGGCTTCGGCACGGCGACGGCGGCGGGGGCGACCTTCCGCGCCCTCGACCTGTTCCTGTGCGGTGTTGTCGGCCTGGCGGTGACCGGGCTGATCATCTGGATCACGGAATACTACACCGGCACCAACTTCCGCCCGGTGAAGGCCATCGCGGAATCCTCCGTGACCGGCCATGGCACCAACGTGATCCGTGGCCTCGCCGTGTCGATGGAATCCACCGCCCTGCCGGCGCTGGTGATCATCTTCGGCATCCTCGTATCCTATGGCCTTGCGGGCCTCTACGGCATCGCCATCGCCGTCACGACCATGCTGGCCCTGGCGGGCATGGTGGTCGCGCTCGATGCCTTCGGCCCCGTCACTGATAATGCCGGCGGCATCGCGGAGATGGCCGGCCTGCCGAAGGAGATCCGCCAGACCACCGACGCGCTCGACGCGGTGGGCAACACGACGAAGGCGGTGACGAAGGGCTATGCGATCGGCTCGGCGGCATTGGGTGCCGTCGTGCTGTTCGCGGCCTATACGCAGGACCTGTCCTACTTCATCGCCAACGCGGCGCAGTACCCGTACTTCCGGGGCATCACCGCGATCGACTTCTCGCTGGCCAATCCCTACGTCGTCGTCGGGCTGCTGTTCGGCGGCCTGCTGCCATACCTGTTCGGCGGCATGGCGATGACCGCGGTCGGCCGCGCGGCGATGTCGGTGGTCGAGGAAGTGCGCCGCCAGTTCCGCGAGAAGCCTGGGATCATGCAGGGCACCGAGAAGCCGGATTACGGCCGCGCGGTGGACATGCTGACCAAGGCAGCGATCAAGGAGATGATCATCCCCTCGCTGCTGCCGGTGCTCAGCCCGCTGGTGATCTACTTCGGCATCCAGGCGGTTGCCGGGAAGGCGCAGGCCTTCGCGGCACTCGGTGCGATGCTGCTCGGCGTCATCGTCAACGGCTTCTTCGTCGCGGTCAGCATGACCACCGGCGGCGGTGCCTGGGACAACGCCAAGAAGTACATCGAGGACGGCCACCATGGCGGCAAGGGGTCCGACGCCCACAAGGCGGCGGTGACCGGCGACACGGTGGGCGACCCGTACAAGGATACCGCCGGCCCGGCGGTGAACCCGATGATCAAGATCACCAACATCGTCGCCCTGCTGCTGCTGGCGATGCTGGCGCATAGCTGACGCTGCGATCGCCGGAGGGCGCAGGCGCCGACAGGCGCCGAGCACCCGAAGGCGTGAATCGCAGCGTCCAGACAACGCTGCGATCGCCGGAGGGCGCAGGCGCCGCGAGGCGCCGAGCACCTGAAGGCGTGAATCCAAGAGGGCCGGCGGAGCAATCCGCCGGCCCTTCTTATTCACGTGCCTGCGAGCATGCCGCCATGCTGTGCTGGACTCGACGCATCGCGCGGAGGCTCCGCCCGCATGACCGCCCCCGGTACACCCGAACAGGTCGAGACCCTGATCATTGGCGGCGGCCAGGCCGGCCTCGCGATGAGCGAGCAGTTGAGCCAGCGCGGCCGCCCGCATCTGGTGGTCGAACGTGCCCGCATCGCCGAACGCTGGCGCAGCGAGCGATGGGACGGGCTGTGCGCGCTCGGCCCCAACTGGGCCACGCGGGTCGGCGGCTTCGTCTACGCGGGCGACGACCCCGATGGCTTTGCCGGCCGCGACGAAATCGTCGATTTCATGCTGGCCTACGCCGAGCACATCGCCGCACCGGTGCGGTGCGGCGTTGAAGTGACGGCGCTGGGCCGTGCCGGCGACGGCAAGCGCTATCGCGCCAAAACCTCGCAAGGTCTGATTGAGGCCGACAACGTCGTGGTCGCCACCGGCCCCTTCCAACGCCCGGTCATCCCGGCCGCCTTCAATGGCGCCCTGCCGGTCACATCCCTGCATGCGAGCGCCTACCGCAACCCGGCCCAGATCGCCGAGGGTGGGGTGCTGGTGGTCGGTGCCGGCGCCTCGGCTGCGCAGATCGCCGATGAACTCATTCGGGCCGGGCGGCGCGTGCATCTGTCGCTCGGCCGGCATATCCGCCTGCCGCGCCGCTATCGCGGCCGGGACCAGGTGTGGTGGCGCATGGCGACGGGAATGTGGGACGAGATGGTGGCAGGCCGCAGCCCGCCGCCCGGTTCGCTCGCCATCACCGGCGCCTATGGCGGCGCGACAGTCGACTACCGCGCCTTTGCTGCGCGTGGGGCCGTCCTGCTCGGCCGCGCGGAGAGCATCAGCGGCGGGGTGATGCGGTTCGCGCCCGGCCTCGCCGAGACCCTCGCGGCCGGCGACGCGGCGCTGCGCGCCTTCATGGACGCGGCGGATGCGCACGCGGCGCGCGCCAGGCTGGACCTGCCGCCCGACCCGGACGCACGGGCCACGCTACCCGACCCGCCCTGCGTGACGACCCCGATCCGGGAGATCGACCTGCGCGCTGAAGACATCGCCACCGTCATCTGGGGGACTGGCTATGCACTGGATTTCGGCTGGGTCGACCTGCCGGTGTTCGATGCGCGGGGCCAGCCGCAGCATCGACTGGGTGTGACCGACCTGCCCGGCCTCTACTTCCTCGGCCTGATCTGGCAGTCGCGGCGGAATTCCGCCTTCTTCAACGGGGTCGGCACGGATGCCGCGCATCTCGCCGGGGATATCCTCGCGCGGCAGCAGGCCGGGACGGCACGCGCATCCGCCTGAAACGCCGAATTCCCCGCCCGAAGGGGCTTGCACCGCGACGCCTAAGGGCCTTCATGCAGCCCATGTTGCGTATGCTCGTCCTGATCGCCGCCGTGATGATCTCTGCCCCGGCGGCGCGGGCGGGCGAGAGCGCGCCGGTCACCTCCCCGCGCGCCACCGTGACTCTCATTGCCGACCAGGCCGCCATCGCGCCGGGGCAGCCTTTCCGCGTCGCCCTCCGCCAGCGCCTCGCCCCCGGCTGGCACACCTACTGGATCAATCCGGGCGATGCGGGACAGCCGCCCGAGGTCACGCTTGCCCTACCGGATGGTTCCGCGGCCGGCGCCATGCGTTTCCCGGCCCCGCAGCGCATCCCCTTCGGCCCGCTGGTGAATTACGGCTACGAGGGCGAGGCCGTCTTCACCATCCCTCTCACCCCGCCCGCCTCCCTGCGGCCGGGCGAGACCTTCACCCTTTCCGCCGACGCCACCTGGCTGGTCTGCGAACAGGTCTGCATCCCCGAGGAAGGCGCCTTCCGCCTCGACATCCCGGTGGAAGCGGCGCCGCGCCACGATCCCGCGACCGCCCCGATCTTCACCGCCGCCGAGGCCGCCGAACCGCGCGCAGGCCCCTTCACCGCCCGGGCCGGCTTCGATGGCACCGAGGGCGCGATCGAGGTGTCCGGCCCGGCCATCGCCCCGGGCGCGGTGCGGGATGCCTTCTTCTTCCCGCTGGCCCTGAACCTGCTCGACAACGCCGCGCCGCAGCCGCTGACGCTGCGCGACGGAAGCTTCCGCCTTGGCCTGACGCGCGCACGGGCGGAACCGCTGCCCGCGACGATCGAGGGCGTGGTGGCGATCACCGATGCCTCGGGCATGCGCGGCGCCTATCTGGTTTCGGCGCCGCCGGGGCCGGTGCCAGCCGCTGCCGGCGGGCTGGCGCTGTGGCAGGCGATGCTGTTCGCCGCCCTGGGGGGGCTGATCCTGAACCTGATGCCCTGCGTCTTCCCGATCCTGGCGATGAAGGCCGTCGCGCTGGCGCGGCTGTCGGGCGCGGCGCGCGGGACGGTGCGGGCGCATGCGGCGTCCTATACGGCCGGGGTGGTGCTGTCCTTCCTGGCGCTCGGCGGGCTGATGGTCGGGTTGCGCGCGGCGGGCGGCATGGCGGGGTGGGGGTTCCAGTTCACCTCCCCGGTCTTCGTCGGCGCGATGGCCTGGCTGATGCTGGCGGTCGGGCTGAACCTGTCCGGCGTCTATGCGGTGGGCGGGCCGGTCGCGGCGGGCGGGTCGCTGGCGGCGCGCGGCGGGCATGCCGGGTCCTTCTTCACCGGGGCGCTGGCGGTGCTGGTCGCCACGCCCTGCACCGCGCCCTTCATGGCCGCGGCCATCGGCGCGGCGCTCGGCATGGGCGCGATGGAAGCCCTGGCGATCTTCGGTGTTCTGGGGCTCGGCATGGCGCTGCCCTATGCGCTGCTCGGCCTCGCACCCGGGCTGGCGCGGCTGCTGCCGAAGCCGGGGGCTTGGATGGACCGGCTGAAACAGGGCCTGGCCTTCCCGATGTATGGCGCCGCCGCTTGGCTGGTCTGGGTGCTGGCGGAACAGGCCGGGCCGCCGGCGGTCCTGCTGGTGCTGGTGGGCGCCGTGCTGATCGGCTTCGCGGCCTGGGCGGTCGGGATCGCGCAGGCCTCCGGTGGGCGGATCGGCCGGCTGGCCGGCGGGCTCGCGCTGGTCGGCGCGCTGGCCCTGCTGCCAGTGCTGCACGCCGCCCCCGCCCCGGCGCAGACCGGCGAGGCGGCCGGCGGCGAGGCCTGGTCCGAGGCGCGGCTTGCCGCCCTGCGCGCCGAGGGCCGCCCGGTCTTCGTCAACATGACCGCCGCCTGGTGCATCACCTGCAAGGTCAACGAACGCCTGGCCCTGGCGACCGACGGCGTCCGCCGCGCCTTCGACGCGCGCGGCATCACGCTGCTGACCGGCGACTGGACGCGCGGCGACCCGGCCATCACCGCCGTGCTGCGCGCGCATGGGCGGGACGGGGTGCCGCTGTACCTGTTCTATCCGGCCGGTGCGGCGACGCCGCGCATCCTGCCGCAGATCCTGACCGAGGGGATCATCCTCGAGGCCATCAACGCCCCAGGTGCGGCGGGATCCTGAGGCCGAGCCGCGTGGGCACCGGCCAGACCTCCCGCACCGTGCGCAGCCGCTGGAAGCCCACACTGATATAGGCCGGCAGGGCGCGCGGATGGTCCGCCGTGCAGGTGTTCACCGTGACCGCCGGCTTGCCTGACGCCCAGGCGGTGTCCACCGCATGACGCAGGAAGGCGCGGCCGAGCCCGGTGCCGATCGCCCAGGGCATCAGCCCGAAATAGGCGAGGTTCACCGTATGCGGGTGCCGCCGGTCCAGCTCGTAGAACCCCGCCGGCTCGCCATCCTTCATCAGCACATGGATCGACACGGCAGGCAGCGACAGCAGCGCGGCGAGGTCGGCATCGGAGGCGGTGCGGCGCATCCACCACAGCCAGGGCTCGCCGACCGTGTCGTAGAGGTAGCGGTAGAAGGGCACGGAACAGTGGCGCGCCTGCTCGACGCGCACATCGGGCGGCAGCGGGGGCGCCGGGTCGGAAGGGCGGGTCTCCATGCGCAGGAAGGTGACATCGACTGTCACCTCCTGGACCGCGTTCATCGTTGCCGCCATGGGCGCGAACCCTCTGTTTGGCGCGAGTCTCGCGGGGGCGACGGGGCTCGGTCAACCACGACGAGCAGGCCCGGGGGAAATCTTCCCCCGGCGATCATCGCGCCGCGACCCCGGCCGCCATCAATTGTCGAGGAACGACCGCAGCTTCCGCGAACGGGACGGGTGCTTCAGCTTGCGCAGGGCCTTGGCCTCGATCTGACGGATGCGCTCGCGCGTCACGTTGAACTGCTGGCCGACCTCCTCCAGCGTGTGGTCGGTGTTCATGCCGATGCCGAAGCGCATGCGCAGCACGCGCTCCTCGCGCGGCGTCAGGCTGGCCAGCACACGGGTCGTTGCCTCGCGCAGGTTCGACTGGATCGCGGCGTCGAGCGGGATGACCGCGTTCTTGTCCTCGATGAAGTCGCCGAGGTGGCTGTCTTCCTCGTCGCCGATCGGCGTTTCGAGGGAGATCGGCTCCTTCGCGATCTTCAGCACCTTCCGCACCTTCTCCAGAGGCATGCCGAGCTTCTCGGCCAGTTCCTCGGGCTGCGGCTCCCGGCCGATCTCGTGCAGCATCTGGCGCGACGTGCGCACCAGCTTGTTGATCGTCTCGATCATGTGGACCGGGATGCGGATGGTCCGCGCCTGGTCGGCGATGGAGCGCGTGATCGCCTGACGGATCCACCAGGTGGCGTAGGTGCTGAACTTGTAGCCGCGACGGTATTCGAACTTATCGACCGCCTTCATCAGGCCGATGTTGCCCTCCTGGATCAGGTCCAGGAACTGCAGGCCGCGGTTGGTGTATTTCTTGGCGATTGAGATCACGAGGCGGAGATTGGCCTCGATCATCTCCTTCTTCGCCTGGGTCATGTCGCGTTCGCCGCGGCTGACCGTGGCGTAGACCCGCTTGTATTCGGCGACCGGCATGCCGGTCAGGTTCGCGACCTCGGCGATGCGGGCGCGGATCGCCTCGACCTCGGTGCTGGACTTCGCGACGAAGGCCTTCCAACCCTTGCCCGGCAGCGCGCCGACGCGCTCAAGCCAGGCCGGGTCGAGTTCCGCCCCGCGCCAATGCTGCAGGAACTCCTCGCGCTTCACCTTCTGCGCCTCGGCAAGGCGCAGCACTTGGCCCTCAAGCACCGTCAGCTTGCGGTTCAGGCCCTTGAGCTGATCGACCAGCTCCTCGATGCGGTTGTTGTGGAGATGCACCTTCTCCACCAGCGCAATCAGCTCGCGGCGCTGCTTCTCGTAGTTCTTCTCGCCACGGCCGGCGAGCTCCTCGCCGGCATGGTACGCATCCATGCGCTTGCTCGAGAGCTTCTGCAGCTTGCCGTAGAGGCTCTCGATCTGCTCGAAATTCGCGAGCACCTCGGGCTTCAGCTTCTCCTCGAGCGCGGAGAGGGACAGGCCCATCCCCTCGCCCTCGTCGCCTTCCTCGAACTCCTCCTCGGCGGCGTCGGAGGGGCCGCCATCGGGGTTGCCGGCCGATTGGGTGGCCTCGAGGTCGATGACGTCGCGCAGCAGCATGCGCGGCGGGTTGGCGCGCACCGCCTCATGCCAGCGCAGGATCGCCTGGAAGGTCAGGGGGCTTTCGCACAGGCCCCCGATCATCATGTCGCGGCCGGCCTCGATGCGCTTGGCGATGGCGATCTCGCCCTCGCGCGAGAGCAGTTCGACCGAGCCCATCTCGCGCAGGTACATGCGCACGGGGTCGTCGGTGCGGCCGAGCGATTCCTCATCGACGTTGCCGCCGGATTCCTCTTCCTCCTCGCCCTCGGCCTTGGCCACGGGCTTGGCGGCGGCCTCGCCGTCCTCGTTCTCCTCGGCCTCGACGACGTTGATGCCGGCTTCGCTCAGCATCGCCATGGTGTCCTCGATCATCTCGGAGGAAACCTGCTCGGAGGGCAGCGCGGCGTTGAGCTCGTCCACCGTGACGTAGCCGCGCTCCTTGCCCCGGGCGATCAGCTTCTTCACGGCCGCCGACTGGGTGTCGAGCAACAGTCCCTCGACCTGCTCGTCCCGCGTCTCGGTCGTCTCAGTCCCAGCCGCCGCCTTGCTCGCCATGCGTGTTCCGCTCCGTCCAACGGTTTCGGGCATCCGGGGGAGCCGGATGCCCGAAAAAAACAGTTCCTAACCTATGCGGCGTCACCTGACGCCCCCGAGGCCCCCTCCCCGCGCCGGATGGCATCGAGTGCCTCCGACACCAGGATGAGCCGGCGCTGCGCCGAGGGGTCATTCGTCTCGGCCAGTACCCGCCGGGCTTCCTGCTGGTCCTCGATCAATTCAGCCTCGCCGCGCAGGCGCAGGAAAAAGTGCCAGAAGCCTTCCTCGACCTCCCCGGGCAGGGCATCCGGCCCCGCCGCCAGGGGAAGGCCGATGGGCATCAAAGCCCAGGCCACCGCATCTTCCGCGCCGTACTGGGCGAGGTGGGCGATCAACCCTTCGGAGTCAAGCGGTTCCGCAGCCACATGCCATGCGAGAATCGCGGCCCGCAACTGCGCGGGCGGTCCGGCGGGCAGGTCGAGCAGCCCGAGCGCCTCCTCCACCTGGGGCAGCAGCCAGGGGTGGCGCAGGATGATGGCGAACATCATCCGGGCGCGTTCGGCCCGGACCGGGCCTTCCAGAATGGCGGGGCGGGCGGCGATGCGCGGCGCCGACCGGGCGCCGGCGGGCCGCGGCCGGGACGCCGCGAAGAAGCGGTCGAGCAACACGCGGCGATATTCCGCTCCCAGTGCCTTGTCGGCGATCGCCCCGGCCGCGCCGGTCAGCCGGTTGCGCAGCGCGGCGCGCTGTTCGGGCGTGGCCGCCGGCCGGCCCTCCGCGATCAGGCCGTACAGCGCGTCGGACATCGGCCGCGCCGCATCGAGTATCGCCTGGAAGGCCGCTGGCCCGCGCTTCGCCGTCAGGGTGTCGGGGTCCTCGCCCGCCGGCAGGGTGGCGAGGCGCAGTGTCCTCTCGGTCGAGATCAGCGGCAAAGCGAGTTCCGCCGCCCGCGCCGCCGCCCGCGCGCCGGCGGCATCGCCGTCGAAGCACAGCACCGGTTCGGGGGAGATCCGCCAGAGTTCCTCCAGTTGCTCGGCCGTCAGCGCGGTGCCGAGCGGCGCGACCGCGCCGGTGAAGCCCGCCTGGTGCAGGGCGATCACGTCCATGTAGCCCTCGACGGCGACGACGGAGGCACCGCGGAAGGCGCCCTCCCGCGCCAGGTCCAGCGCGTAAAGACCCATCCGCTTGCGGAACAGCGGCGTCTCCGGGCTGTTCACGTATTTCGGCTGGCCGTCGCCGAGGGTGCGTCCGCCGAAGGCGATCACCCGGCCGCGCCGGTCGCGGATCGGGAACATCACCCGGGAGAAGAAGAAATCGCGCGACGGTTCGCCGGCCTCGCCTTCGCGCAGCAACCCGGCCTCGATCATCTGGGCCTCGGTGATCTCCTCCCCACGCAGGTCGGCGGCCAGCGCGCCGCGTCCGCCCGGCGCCCAGCCGAGGGTGAAGTCGCGGATCGTCTGCTCCTTCAGCCCGCGCCGCAGCAGGTAGTCGAGCGCAGGGCGCCCCTCGGGCAGGAACAGGCGGCGATGATAGGCCTCGGCGGCGGCGGCCATGACCGCATGCAGGTCCCGCGCCCGGCGTTCGCGGGCGGCGTCCTGCGCCGAGGGCCTGGGCACGTCCATCCCGGCCTCGGCGGCGAGGCGTTCCACCGCTTCGGGGAAGGCCGCGCCTTCCGCCCGCATCAGGAAGGAGATGGCATCGCCATGCGCGCCGCAGCCGAAGCAATGGAAATGGTCGTCATAGACGTAGAAGGAGGGCGTCTTTTCCCCATGGAAGGGGCAGCAGCCCTTCCAGTTGCGGCCGGATTTGAGCAGCCGCGTCTTGCGGCCGATCAGGCCGGGCAGCGGGGTGCGGGCGCGCAGCTCGTCAAGAAAGGCGGGGGGCAGGGCCATGGGACAGCAGGCTCTAGCACAGGATGAGACCGAGTCCGGAGCCGCTGTCCATGCTCCGTCCAAGCCATCTCATGACCTGCCAGGCCGCGCGGAAGGGCGGGATCGGCGCGGGACGCGCCGGACCGTCCCGCCGCGACGCGCGCGGCGGCGCCGGGTCAGCCGCGGTGCATGACCGTTGTGGCGGCGAATTGCGCGCGGATGGTCGCGTCGAGTGTTCCAAGGGTCGCAACCAGGTCGGCGTTCGCGTCATCAGCCCGCGCGAGAAGCGAATCCAACAGAATCTGGTAGTTGCTCAACAGCACCTCCGTGGCCTCCGCACTGCCACGAGCGATGTTCGCCAGAGCATCCACCTCCCCTTTGAGCATTCCACTCATGCTTCCGCTGCCTGCGCTCATGAAATTCAACGGATGGAAGTTTTCGATCTGAGGTTTGGGTATTTGAGATTGTTGAATGAGTGCAGCATTATAAATTTGTGCTGCGAGTGCCGCGGTGGCGTCGGCGGCACAATCGATCGGATTTTCTTCTCGGTGATGGACGCAATTATAGATGACCAAGGGCTGAATTACACCGTTACCTTCCGGCGCAACGTTGCTCGTCTGAGACACCGCTTGCATCCTTCGAAAGCTGGTTCTGCGGGGCACCATCGCCCTGGCCACACACGCTACCGTGAGACCAGACGCTCGTCTCCCTTCCTTCGGCCCAGCGGGCGCCGCCCGCCCTGCGTCGCAGCGGGGAACCCGCAGGCATGGGCGATCGGTTGCCGCGTGATTTGCGCGCGATGGCCGGCGGAGGTATCCAGCCGGCCTTTCAAGGACAGGGACCCCCGCCATGACCCCGGCCGAGCGCGCCGCCGTACAAGCCCATCTTCGCCGCCTGTTCGGCAACAACCGCATCGCCGTGACGGCGCCGGAGCGTAAGGGCGCGAGCGTCGAGCTGCGCGTCGGTGACGAGTTCATCGGCACGATCCACCGCGATGCCGAGGATGGCGAGATCTCCTACGCCGTGCAGATCGTGGTGCTGTCCGAAGACCTCGAGATGCCCAACTGAGACGACGCAAGCCCTTCCCGTCAGGGTGAGGGCTTGCGTCGCGGCGGCAACAGGAAGACCGCGGCCAGCGCGAGCATCAGCACAGCCAGCACGCCAAGGATCCAGGGCGTCGCGCCAATCCCCGCCTCCACCGCCACGACCTGGCGCACGGTCGCGGGGTTGGCGGGATCGTAGAGCACCGGCACGCGCCGCCCGCGCGGCCACTGACCCGGCTCGGCGGAGGCGCCGGACGCGGCTTCCACCTTCCGCCCCTCGGCCGTGACGAACTGGAAGATCGGATACCAAGTGGTGCTGCGCCGGCCGCGCGCTTCCTCATATCCAATGATCAGCGCCTCGGTGCGCTGACCGCGCGAGGACAGCGTCCAATGGGCGCTGGCCTGCGACCAGCCATACCAGGCGAACAGCACGCCCAGGCCCAGGAAGAAGGCAAAGTAGATCCAGCGACCCTGCGATGGCGCGGCACCGGCCATGTCGGGAACCCCCGCCCGGCAGGTGCGGCAGGCTCCCGCCGGATGGGCCGAGGCTAGCGCGCGGGGCGGCGGTGGAACAGCGCCGGGCCTTGCGGCATCAGCCGCCGAGCCGCGCCTTCACCATCGGCCCGGCCTTGGCCATGTCCAGCACCGCGGCGTGCTTCGCCTTCAGCGCCGCCATGACCTTGCCCATCTCCTTGATCGAGGTGGCGCCGATCTCCGCCACGGCGGCATCAACCGCGGCGGCCATGGCGGCGTCGTCGAGCTGCTGCGGCAGGAAGGCGTCGATCACGGCGATCTCGGCTTCCTCCTTGGCGGCCAGTTCCTCGCGCCCGCCCTGGCGGTACATGGTGACGGATTCGGCACGCGACTTCGCCATGCCGCGCAGCATGGCAATGATGCCGGCCTCATCCACCGGCGGGCCGGGGCGCGCGGCGATGTCGGTGTCCTTCAGCTTGGCCGTGATCATGCGCAGGGTCGAAACGCGGGCACTGTCGCCGGCGCGCATGGCGGTCTTGAGTTCGTCCGTGAAACGGTCGCGCAGCGACATGGCGGTCATCCTCGGATAGGTTGGGCGCGGTATAGCGGTTCCACCGCCTGGGAGGAAATTTCCCACAATTCGGATTCGGCTTGCGGTGGGAATTCGTTTCCCGGCATAACCCCGCCCATGCGCACCGTGGAAGATATCATTGCCCTGCTCGGAGGTCCCGAGGCGGCGGCGTCGCATTGCGGCGTCGGCACCGAGGCGATCCGCAAATGGCGCCAGGCCCGGGCCATCCCGGCCAAGCATTGGCCGGCCGTGCTGACCGCGACCGGCCTTTCCCTGTCCGACCTGCCGGGTGCGCCCGGCGAAACCCAGAAGACGGAGCCGACCATGGCCTCTGCCGATACCCCCCCTGACGGCGCCACCGGCTGCCTGGTGCTGGCCGACGGGACGATCTTCTGGGGCCGAGGCTTCGGGGCCGAGACCGCCGCGGTCGGCGAGATCTGCTTCAACACCGGCATGACCGGGTACCAGGAGACGCTGACAGATCCGTCCTATGCCGGACAGGTCATCACCTTCACCTTCCCCCATATCGGCAATGTCGGGACCAATATCGAGGATCTCGAAAGCCTGACGCCGGCCGCGCGCGGCCTGATCGTCAAGCAGGACGTGACCGAGCCGGCCAACTACCGGTCCACCAAGCATCTCGAAGGCTGGCTGGTCTCCCACGGCATTCCGGGTGTCGCGGGCATCGACACCCGCGCGCTGACGGTGCGCATCCGCGACCTCGGCGCGCCGAACGGGGTGATCTGCCACCGTGCCGACGGCAAGTTCGACATCGCCGCGCTGAAGGCGCAGGCCGCCGCCTGGCCGGGGCTCGAGGGGATGGACCTCGCCAAGGAGGTCACCAGCCGCCAGACCTATCACTGGGACGAGACGGAATGGGCCTGGCCCGAGGGCTTCGGCCGCCAGACGGCGCCGCAGCACAAGGTCGTCGCGGTGGATTACGGCGCGAAGCGCAACATCCTGCGCTGCCTGGCCTCGGCCGGCTGCGAGGTGGTGGTGGTGCCGGCGACCGCGACCGCGGAGGAGATCCTGGCCCACAAGCCGGACGGCGTGTTCCTGTCGAACGGCCCCGGCGACCCCGCGGCGACCGGCGAATACGCCATCCCGGCGATCCGGGGCGTGCTGGAGACGCGGTTGCCGGTGTTCGGCATCTGCCTCGGCCACCAGTTGCTGGCGCTCTCGCTGGGGGCGAAGACCTACAAGCTGCCGCGCGGGCATCGCGGGGCGAACCAGCCGGTGAAGGACCTGATGACCGGCAAGGTCGAGATCACCAGCCAGAATCACGGCTTCGCGGTGGACCCCAAGACGCTGCCGGCGAATGCGAAGGTCACGCATGTCTCGCTGTTCGATGGCACCAATGAAGGCATCGCGGCGACCGACCGCCCGGCCTTCTCCGTGCAGTACCACCCCGAGGCAAACCCCGGGCCGACCGACAGCCACTACCTGTTCCATCGTTTCGTGGAGATGATGGAGGCGTCCAAGGCCGGGCGGAGCTGAACCGGCCGGGTCCAACCAGGGGAAACTGCATGTTCGATCTGAAGGGGCGCGCCGCGCTCGTGACCGGCGGCAATGGCGGCATCGGGCTCGGCTTCGCGCGCGGCCTGGCGAAGGCCGGCGCCGCGGTGATGGTGGCCGGGCGCAACGCCGCCAAGAACGCGGCCGCGGTGGCGGAGCTGAAGGCGCTGGGTGCGACCGCCGACAGCGTCGAGGTGGACGTGACGGACGAAGCGTCGATCCGCGCCATGGTCGCGACCACGGCGGAACGCCTCGGACGGCTCGACATCCTGGTGAACAACGCCGGGACGAACATCCGCAACCGGCCCGAGATCTATCGGATGGAGGATTGGCACACGGTGCTGTCCACCAACCTCACCTCGGGCATGATCGCGGCGCAGGCGGCGCATCCCTGGCTGAAGAGGGGCGGCGTCGGGCGCGTGATCAACAACGGGTCGATGCTGTCGATCTTCGGGCTGCCGTTCCATGCCGCCTATGGCGCGTCGAAGGGCGGCGTCGTGCAGATGACGAAGTCGATGGCGGTGGCCTGGGCGGCCGACGGCATCACGGTGAACGTCATCCTGCCGGGCTGGATCGACACCGACCTGACGCGCAAGGCGCGACAGGACATGGCGAATTTGAACGACGACGTGCTGCGGCGCAGCCCGATCAAGCGCTGGGGCGATCCGAAGGATTTCGAGGGCGTGGCGGCGTTCCTGGCATCCGATGCGGCGGCCTTCATCACCGGGGTGGCGATCCCGGTGGATGGCGGGTTCTCGGTTCACGGGTGAGGCGCCATGCCCGACACCACCGCCTTCCTGACCTTCGCGGCCGTGGCACTCGGTATGGTGCTGACGCCGGGGCCGAACATGGTCTACCTGGTCAGCCGCAGCATCGCGCAGGGCCGTGCGGCCGGGCTGATCTCCCTGCTTGGCGTCGCCTGCGGCTTCGTCTTCTACATGCTGTGCGCGGCCTTCGGCATTACCGCGCTGGTGATGGCGGTGCCCTACGCCTATGACGCGCTGCGCCTGACGGGTGCGGCCTATCTCGGCTGGCTGGCCTGGCAGGCCTTCACCGGGCGATCGACGCCCTTCGCGCCGCGCAGCCTGCCGCCGCATGACAGCGCGCGGCTGTTCGGCATGGGCTTCCTGACCAACCTGCTCAATCCGAAGATCGCGGCGATGTACCTGTCGCTGCTGCCGCAGTTCATCGATCCGGCGGCGGGCAGCGTGCTGGCGCAATCGGTCGCGCTCGGGCTCACGCAGATCGCCATCAGCATCACGGTCAATGCGGCGATCGTGCTTGGCGCGGCGCAGGTCGCCGCCTTTTTGGCCGGGCGCCCATTCTTCGCACGCCTGCAACGCTGGCTGATGGGCACGGTGCTCGCCGTGCTGGCGGTCCGCATGGTAACCGAGACGCGGTCCTGATGCCCGCGCCCGAGACCCTGCTGATCTTCGCCGCCCTGTCCGTCGGCCTCGCCGCGACGCCGGGGCCGAACATGCTCTACCTCGTCTCCCGCGCGCTGGCGCAGGGAACCGCGGCGGGGCTGGTCTCGCTGATCGGCTGCCAGTTCGGCTCCCTGGTCATCATGCTCTGCGCGGCCGCGGGGCTGACCGCGGCGCTGTTCGCCGTGCCCTATGCGTGGGACGTGCTGCGGATCGGCGGCGCTGCCTATCTTGCCTTCCTTGCCTGGCAGTGCCTGCGGCCCGGCGGGCAGCCGATCTTCGCGCCGCGCGCGATGCCGCGCGAACCGGCGGCACGGCTGTTCTCCGTCGGCTTCGCCACCGCCGCGCTGAACCCCAAGGTCGCGTTGTTCTACATGGCGGTGCTGCCGCCCTTCATCGACCCCGCGCGCGGCAGCGTCTTCGTGCAGGGCGCAGCACTCGGCGCGGTGCAGATCGGTGTGGCGATCCTCTTCGACGGTCTGCTCGTATACGGCGCGGCGGGCGTGGCCCGCTTTCTCGGGACGCGGCCCGGCTGGATGGCGGCGCAGAGGTGGATCCTCGGCGGCGTGCTCGGGCTAATCGCGGTCAAGCTCGCCACGGAGGGACGCAGCTGATGTATCTCTACGGCCTCGAAGCGATGGCGCATGGCGCGACGGCAGCGCTGATCGTCTTCATCCCCGGCGTGGTGCTGTTCTGGTGGCTGACGGGCAGCCTGACCGGCGCGCGGGCGCTGCGGCCCTTCGTCACGGTCGCGGCGGCCTACGGCATCGCGGTCGGCCTCGCCGGCCTCTGGGCGGCGAATTTCGAGCGTTCGAACTTCGTCGACGAAGCGATGAGCGGCGCGATGATGGGCTGCGCGCTCGCGGCGCTGGTCGCCTTCCTCATCCTGCTGCTGTTTCCGCACAGGCGCTGACGGCGATGATCCGCTATCTCCCGGCCCTGTTCGGTTACGGCGTGGCGCTGCTGGTGTTCTTCCGGTTGCGCGGGCGGATGACGTTGCCGCTGCTCGTGCTCACCGGTGCCGCGGCGGGCCTCGTCGGCGCCTTCCTGCCGGGCGCCTTGTTCTTCCTGGTCGCGGAAGGCCCGTCCAGCCTGCCGCTGCTGCTGCCGCTCGGCGTCTTCCTCTATGTGCCGGTGATGCTCCCGGTCCTGGTCCTGCTGCTCCTTCTCGGGCTGTTCCTCCCACCCCCCTCGTCACGGTAATCCCATGCCCAAGCGCACTGATATCAAGTCCATCCTCATCATCGGCGCCGGCCCGATCGTCATCGGCCAGGCCTGCGAGTTCGACTATTCGGGGGCCCAAGCCTGCAAGGCGCTGCGCGCCGAGGGCTACCGCGTGATCCTGGTGAATTCGAACCCGGCGACGATCATGACCGATCCGGGCCTCGCCGATGCGACCTATGTCGAGCCCATCACGGTCGAGATCGTCGAAAAGATCATCGCCAAGGAACGCCCCGACGCGCTGCTGCCGACCATGGGCGGGCAGACCGCGCTCAACACGTCGCTGAAGCTGGCGGAAGCGGGTATCCTGGCGAAATACGGCTGCGAGTTGATCGGCGCGAAGGCGGAGGTCATCGACAAGGCCGAAGACCGCCAGAAGTTCCGCGACGCCATGTCGAAGATCGGCATCGAGAGCCCGCGCTCCGAAATCGCGCACACCATGCCGGAAGCCTGGGACGCGCTGAAGAAGGTCGGCCTGCCCTGCGTGATCCGCCCGTCCTTCACCCTCGGCGGCACCGGCGGCGGCATCGCCTACAACAAGGAAGAATTCGACCAGATCGTCGCGGCCGGCCTCGCCGCCTCGATGACCTCGGAGGTGCTGGTCGAGGAAAGCGTGCTCGGCTGGAAGGAATACGAGATGGAGGTGGTCCGCGACCGCGCGGACAACTGCATCATCATCTGCTCCATCGAGAACCTGGACGCGATGGGTGTGCATACCGGCGACAGCGTGACCATCGCGCCGGCGCTCACGCTGACCGACAAGGAATACCAGCGCATGCGCGATGCCTCCATCGCCTGCCTGCGCGAGATCGGCGTCGATACCGGCGGGTCGAATGTGCAGTTCGGCATCAACCCAGCCGATGGCCGCATGGTCGTCATCGAGATGAATCCGCGCGTCTCGCGCTCCTCCGCCCTGGCGTCGAAGGCGACCGGCTTCCCGATCGCCAAGGTCGCGGCGAAGCTCGCCGTCGGCTACACGCTGGACGAGTTGCAGAACGACATCACCATGGTCACGCCGGCTTCCTTCGAGCCGACGATCGACTATGTCGTGGTGAAGATCCCGCGCTTCACCTTCGAGAAGTTCCCCGGCACGCCGCCGACGCTGACGACCTCGATGAAGTCGGTTGGCGAGACCATGGCGATCGGCCGGTCCTTCGCCGAGGCCCTGCAGAAGGGCCTGCGGGGGCTGGAGACGGGGCTGTCGGGCCTCGACGAGATCGCGGTGCCGGGCGATGGCTCCGCGCAGGCTTTCCACGCCGCGCTTGCCACGCCGAAGCCGGACCGCGTGCTGGTCGTCGCCCAGGCGATCCGCGCCGGCGTGTCGCTGGAGGAAATCCACGAGGCGTCGAAGTTCGATCCCTGGTTCCTGCGCGAGATCGAGAAGATCGTCGCCGCCGAGGGCGAGGTGAAGGCGAAGGGCCTGCCACAGACCGCGACCGCGCTGCGGACGCTGAAGGCGCTCGGCTTCTCCGACACGCGGCTGGCGAAGGTCGCCGGCGTGAAGGAGACCGATGTCGCGGCACTGCGCGCCAAGCTCAGCGTGCAGCCAGTCTACAAGCGCATCGATACCTGCGCGGGGGAATTCGCCTCCGAGACGCCCTACATGTACTCGACCTATGAGGGCGGCTTCGGTGTCCCGGTCTGTGAGTCGCGGCCAACGGCGCGCAAGAAGGTCGTCATCCTCGGCGGCGGGCCGAACCGCATCGGCCAGGGCATCGAGTTCGACTATTGCTGCGTCCATGCCTGCTACGCGCTGCGCGACGCCGGCTTCGAGACCATCATGGTCAACTGCAACCCGGAGACCGTCAGCACCGACTACGACACCTCCGACCGCCTGTATTTCGAGCCGCTGACAGCCGAGGACGTCATCGCCCTGATCCGCAAGGAACAGGAATCCGGCGAGGTGCTCGGCTGCATCGTGCAGTATGGCGGGCAGACGCCGCTGAAGCTGTCCCAGGCGCTGCACAAGGCCGGCATTCCCATCCTCGGCACCTCGGCCGAGGCCATCGACATCGCCGAGGATCGCGAGCGCTTCCAGCAGCTGCTGAAGGGCCTCGGCCTGAAGCAGCCCCAGAACGGCACCGCGCGCACGCTCGACGAAGCGGTGACGGAAGCGCAGCGCATCGGCTACCCGGTGGTGGTGCGCCCATCCTATGTGCTCGGCGGCCGCGCGATGGAGATCGCGCACAATGACGAGCAACTCCGCCGCTTCGGCGCCGAGGCGGTGAAGGTCTCGGGCGAGAACCCGATCCTGATCGACCAGTATCTGCAGGACGCGATCGAGGTCGATGTCGACTGCATCTGCGACGCCGACGGCCAGGTCTATGTCGCCGGCGTCATGGAGCACATCGAGGAAGCCGGCATCCATTCCGGCGACAGCGCCTGCTCCCTGCCGCCCTATTCCCTGCCGCCGGCGATCGTCACGGAACTCAAGGCCGAGACGGAAGCCATGGCCCGCGCACTGAAGGTGCAGGGGCTGATGAACGTGCAGTACGCGGTGAAGGATGGGGAGATCTTCGTCCTCGAGGTGAACCCCCGCGCGTCCCGCACCGTGCCCTTCGTCGCCAAGGCGACCGGCGTGGCGGTGGCCAAGATCGGTGCGCGGGTGATGGCCGGGGAACACCTGTCCACCTTCAAGCTCGACGACGACGCCGTCTCCCGCCATGTCGCGGTCAAGGAAGCGGTCTTCCCCTTCAACCGCTTCCCCAATGTGGACGTGATCCTCGGGCCCGAGATGAAGTCGACCGGGGAGGTGATGGGCCTCGACCTCTCCTTCGAACGCGCCTTCCTCAAGGCGCAGCTCGGCGCCGGCGTGAAGCTGCCGGAAGAAGGCACCGCCTTCATCTCGGTGAAGGACAGCGACAAGGCGGCGGCGGTCACGCTGGCGCGGCGTTTGTCGGACATGGGGTTCCGCATCCTCGCCACGCGCGGCACCGCGACGCGCATCCGCGAGGCCGGGCTCGAGGTCCATGTCGTCAACAAGGTGCTGGAAGGCCGCCCCCATTGCGTGGACGCCATGAAGTCCGGCGACATCCAGCTGGTGATCAACACCACCGGCGGCGGGCAGTCGGTGGCGGACAGCTTCGACATCCGCCGATCCGCCCTGACCCACGGCATTCCGCACTATACGACGGCGGCCGGGGCCCGGGCGGCGGTCCACGCTATCGCGGCCCTGAAGGCCGGAACCCTTGATGTGGCGCCCCTGCAAGCGTATTTTGCTACGTCGTTCTGACCACATGGGGGCCTTTCAGGCCCCCGTGGCGTCTCTCCCCCCCACCGACCGCCAGGCCTGGCTCAACCCGGACCGAGGGCCGGCCTGGGGGGGTGCTATCTTTGGGAAGGGTTCGCCGTGCAGAAGTTCCCGATGACCGCCGAGGGCCTGCTGCGTCTTGAGGAAGAGCTGAAGGTTCTCAAGTCCGAAGAACGCCCGGCCATCATCCGTGCCATTGCGGAAGCGCGCGCGCATGGCGACCTGTCGGAGAATGCGGAATACCACGCCGCCCGCGAGCGCCAGTCCTTCATCGAGGGCCGCATCGGCGAGCTCGAAGCCATCATTCCCTCGGTCGAGGTGATCGACGTCGCCCGCCTGTCGGGCGACAAGGTGCTGTTCGGTGCCCGCGTGACGATCGTCGATGAGGAGAGCGAGGAGGAGAAGACCTATCGCATCGTCGGCCAGTATGAGGCCGACATGAAGAACGGGTCGATCTCCCTCACCTCCCCGCTTGCCAAGGCGCTGATGGGCAAGAAGATCGGCGATTCCGTCGAAGTCCCCGCCCCGGGCGGCGCCCGCTCGGTCGAGATTACCGCCGTGACTTTCGCCTGACCGCCGGCCACCACGCCATGGCCCGCGGTGCGGTCCCTGGCGTGGCTTCTGTTTGTGCGGCTGATTCACCGCTTCGGCGATACTGCCTCCGCGGATCAGGCGCAGGCCGTGCGGCCAGGGCGCTCCGGGTCTACCCGGCGCGCCCTTCGTCTTTTCACCTACCCACCACGAGGAACACCGATGTCCGCCGTGAACGCGATCCGCACCACTGAGGCCCCTGTCGCGCCGAGCGTCACGCTCGCCGACATCCGCGCCGCGGCGGAGCGAATTCGCGGCGCCATCCTGCACACGCCGACCATCGAGAACCCCGCGGTCAACCGCATCGCCGGCACGCGCGTCTTCCTCAAGCTCGACAACCTGCAGGCCACCGGCGCCTTCAAGGAACGCGGTGCCGCGAACCGGCTCGCGCTGCTGACCCCGCGTGAACGCGAAGCGGGCGTCATCGCCATGTCCGCCGGCAACCACGCCCAGGCGGTCGCGCGCCACGCGCACCTCGCCGGCGTCGCGGCGACGATCGTGATGCCGAAATTCACGCCGGCGACCAAGGTGGTGCGCACCGAATCCTGGGGCGCGCGCGTCGTGCTGCATGGCGACACCCTCGCCGAGGCCGCCGCCCATGCGCATGAACTCGCGCTGCGCGACGGGCTGGTCTTCGTGCACCCCTATGACGACCCCGGCGTGATCGCCGGCCAGGGCACCATGGCGCTCGAGATGCTGGAGGATGCGCCGGCGATCGAGGCGCTGGTCATCCCGATCGGCGGCGGCGGTCTGTGTGCCGGCGTAGCGACCGTGGCGGCGACGCTGCGCCCCGGCCTGCCGGTCTATGGCGTGGAGGTGCAGGGATACCCGGCCATGGCCCAGCGCCTAGCCGGTGAACCGGTCTCCGTCGGCGGCCCGACCATCGCCGAGGGCATCGCCGTGCGCGATGTCGGCGAGATGCCGCTCAACATCCTGCGCCGCTGCCACAGCGAAGTGCTGCTGGTCCCCGAACGCGCCGTGGAACAGGCCGTGGCCCTTCTGGCCGAAGGTGCCAAGGTCGTCGCGGAGGGCGCGGGAGCGGCGGGCCTCGCCGCCGTGTTGACCTATCCCGAGCGCTTCAAGGGGCGCGTTGTCGGCACCACTGTCTGCGGCGGCAACATCGATGCACGCGCGCTGTCCAACGTGCTGCTGCGCCAACTACTGCGCGACGGGCGCATCATGCGCCTGCATTTCGACATCCCGGACCGGCCGGGCGTGCTGGCCGACATCGCGAAGCGCATCTCCGACGTCGGCGGCAATGTGATCGAGGTGAAGCACCAGCAACTGTTCGGCGCCCCCACCGTGCAAAGCACCGAACTGCACCTGATGATCGAAGTGCGCGACGCCGCCCAGGGCGACGCGATCATCGCGGCGATGGAAGCGGCGGACTATGTGGTGCGCCGGGGGTGACGCGCGGACCAGAGAGGGGCTTTGCCCCTCTCCGGACCTCTCCCCACCAAAGGCCTAAGGGCCTCTGGACACCAATACCTGATCGGGGATTTCGGGGAGGGGCATGGCGCACCGGCGATCAAGGTCGCGCGCTCGACGCCCCTCCCCGAAATCCCCGATTAAAGTCGAGGGATCCAAGGGCCTTAAGCCCTTGGCGGGTGGGGTCCGGGGAGGGCAGAGCCCTTCCCGGTTCCGCCCTCACCCGATCGGCACCCCCGCAGCGTCCTTCGCTGTCCTGATCGTCTGCAGTGTCTGCACGCGCAGCACGGACGGTGCGTTGGTCAGGCGTGTCGTCAGTTCGTTCTCATGCGCCGTGTCGCGCGCGACGAGGCGCAGCAGGAAGTCGCCGCCGCCGCGGATCATGTGGCACTCACGCACCTCGGGCCAGGCGGTGGCCAGCGACTCGAAGGCGTCGAGCACCGCGAGCTTCTGCGATTCGAGGCCGACCAGCGCGAAGAAGGTGATTTCCCAGCCGAGTGAGACTGGGTCCACATCCGCGTGATAGCCGCGGATGATCCCGGCTTCCTCCAGCCGGCGCACGCGGCGCAGGCAGGGCGGGGCGGACAGGTTCACCCGCCGAGCCAGCTCGACATTGGTCATCCGCCCATCCTGCTGGAGCTCGGCGAGGATGTGCCGATCCACCGAATCGAGATCGGCGTCGTTTTCGCGGTTCATCGTGACAACTCGTTTGCTTCGTTGCTCAGGCCGAGCCCCTGACGCAATATCATTGCAAGGACGCGCCCCTTCAAGGCATTGGGTTGTGGGGGCGTCGGGAGTGCCCGATATCCAGAGAATTGCAACAAGGTATGGAAGCCTGTCGTGGCCGAGATTCACCGCACCCGCCTTCTGATCATCGGCGCCGGCCCGGCGGGGTATACGGCCGCGATCTATGCCGCGCGAGCCGGCCTGGCGCCCATGGTCGTCGCCGGGCTGCAGCCTGGCGGGCAGCTGACCATCACCACCGATGTCGAGAATTATCCGGGCTTCGCCGAGACCATCCAGGGCCCCTGGCTGATGGAGCAGATGCAGAAGCAGGCCGAACATGTCGGCGCTTCGGTCGTCTACGACATCATCACCGGCATCGACCTGTCGCGCCGGCCGTTCCGCGCCACCGGCGATTCGGGCGACACCTATGAGGCCGAGGCGGTGGTCATCGCCACCGGCGCGCAGGCGCGCTGGCTCGGCATTCCCGGTGAGAAGGAACTCGGCGGCTTCGGCGTTTCCGCTTGCGCAACCTGCGATGGGTTCTTCTATCGCGGCAAGGATGTCGCGGTGATCGGCGGCGGCAATTCCGCGACGGAGGAAGCGCTGTACCTGTCGAACCTCGCCCGCCATGTCACGCTGATCCATCGGCGCGACAGCCTGCGGTCCGAGAAGATCCTGCAGCAGCGGCTGTTCGCGAAGCCGAACATCACGCTGCTGTGGGACACGGTGACCGAATCGGTGCTGTCCGACGATTCGGGCCGCGTGCCGGTGGCGCGCGGCCTCGCGCTGCGTCATGCGCGCACCGGGGAGAGGAGCGAGTTGAAGGTGGACGGTGTCTTCGTCGCCATCGGCCACGCCCCGGCGACATCCCTGTTCAAGGACCAGCTCGACATGGACGCGGAAGGTTACATCGTGACGCGGCCGGGCACGGCGCGGACCTCGGTCCCCGGCGTATTCGCCGCGGGCGACGTGCAGGACAAGATCTATCGCCAGGCGGTCACCGCCGCGGGCACGGGCTGCATGGCGGCGCTGGAGGCGGAGAAGTTCCTCGCCGCCGCGGATGCCGAGACAGAGCAAGTGGCCGCCTGATGCCGATCGATTGGGACAAGCTGCGCGTCTTCCACGCGGTCGCCGAGGCCGGGTCCTTCACACATGCGGGGGAGACGCTGAACCTCAGCCAATCCGCCGTGTCGCGCCAGATCCAGGCGCTCGAGGAAGCGCTGACGGTGCCGCTGTTCCACCGCCATGCGCGCGGGCTGATCCTGACCGAGCAGGGGGAGACGCTGAATCGCACGGTGCGGGAGGTCTTCGCGAAGCTCGCGATGACCGAGGCACTGCTGACCGAAAGCCGCGAACGCCCGGCGGGGCGATTGAAGGTGACGACGACGACGGGCTTCGGCAGCGCCTGGCTGGCGCCGCGGCTGCGCCGCCTGCTCGACCTGCATCCCGAGATCAGCGTCACGCTGCTGCTGGATGACTCGGATCTCGACCTCGCCATGCGGGAAGCGGATGTGGCGATCCGCATGCACCCGCCGCGGCAGCCGGACCTGATCCAGCGGCATATCGCGACCTTCGGCTGGAAGGTCTGCGGGTCGGTGCCCTATCTGAAGGCGACAGGGATTCCGCAGCGTGTCGAGGATCTCGATGCGCATCGGCTGATCGTCTATGGCGACTACCGCCCGCCGATCGACAACATCAACTGGCTGGCGGAGGCCGGACGGCGCACCGGCGCGCCGCGGCGCGCGGCGATCGAGATCAATTCCCTGCCGGGCATGCTGGAGGCGGTGCGCAGCGGGCTCGGCCTGGCGGCGCTGCCTGACTATATCGGCGACCAGCTGGACGACCTGGTGCAGGTGCTGCCCGGGGTGAAGGCACCGCGGATCGAGGCCTTCTTCGTCTATCCGGAGGAGATGCGCCATTCGAAGCGGGTGACGGTGTTCCGCGACTTCCTGATGTCGGAACTGGTCAGCACAGGCGGCTGAAGCCGGCAGTCACGCGCATCACACAAGGGTGACCCGGAGACATGCACGCCGAGCATATCCGGGTGGTGCATATCGAGAATCACGCATGCGGCATTCCGGATTAGGTTTTCGTCATCCGGCGACTAGGTCGGAAGGGGTCCATTGGATCCCTCGTCTCCCAGACGTGAAGCCTCCCTGTTGACTTGGCCCGGTCCCCCAAGGGGTTCCGGGCCTTTCTTTTTGCGCCGAGGGCGGCCACGGGCACACTGCGGGCACAAAGCGACCCGCTACCGCGGGGCATTTGCTAGGCGCCGGGAAACCTTCCGCGCGTGCGAACGTCGCATTTCTTCGCGCAAGGAGCGGCGCGCTGTCGCAGCATCGCAACCTGCGGCCGCATCAAAGGGCACAATTCTTGCGTGTTCGAAAGCTGAACGGGGCAACACCGCAGTTGCACCGCGCCGGGGTCTACCGTTGCCAGACGCGAGCGCGGACGGCGGTTAGTAGCCGCCGCATGACGGCGTCGCTCGCTGCGGAATGGGTGCCTGGGTCGGTGATGCTGGCGCAGGCCGAAGATGGCGGCGCTCCGCTGCCAGCGCTCTCAGGTGCGCCGACCGGAAGCTGCCGAGATCGCCGGGGCCGTCGGATCCGGAAGAGGCTGGACCGTAGGGTCGGTCCGCCGCGCCGGCCCCATGAACTGGAAGGCGCCGCGCCGGACGAGGCATTCGCGCATCTGCGTAAGCGCAACCGCTGATCCGCGCAGAGGCACCGCCAGCACCGGCACGTCCGGAGCGGCGAAGGCGATCCGCATGAGATTGCCGTTGACGATTTCGTTTCCAAAGCGAATGCCGGCCTCGCTCCGGCCGACGCGGAATTGCACCATGGAACCGGATTGCGTCTCGCCTGGCGGGTAACCCACGGCCGATACCTCGAAAGGTCTATTCCGGTCGAACTGCACGACCATCGGCGCATCAGCACGCGCGCGAATGTTCCAGTATCTGTTGTGGATCTGAACTACCAGCGCGTCGTCTCCATCGAACCACTTCACAGTGACCGACACCCCAGTGTTGCGAAAGGTCGTTGGCGAGCTTGCCCCGACACAGGCCGGGAATTGCCCCCCGGGCGAAAATTCCCTGAAGAGCCACTGGTCCTGCGCGAAGGCGGGTGACAAAGCGGCGGTGACGAGAGCAAGCACCGTGGTGCATGCAATAGCGATTGTTTTGAACATCTCTCTCACTTCGCGGATGATCTTCGTGCTGAGCAGGATCCCTGCCGCACGTCGCCGGTAATCCCGCACAAGCAATTGCCGCAGGCCCGGCGGGGCCTCAGATATTCGATCCGAATTGCGAACGGATATGTATTCTTTTCATAATCGTGTTGAGCGCGCCATCGGCTGGCGTCATGGATGCTGTCCGGCTCGGCGGGTGATCAGCGCCGGAGCGATAGCGCGGAAGGTGGACCGCAGTATGTGTTCGGCATCGCCGTGGCCCGACGGCCGATAACCACGGGCGCGCCCGGCCAGAAGCGGGACGTTTGACCGGCCGTGCGGATTATGGACGGCATCCATCCTTCACCTGCAGAAATTGCATTAGCTGCGCGGGCCGTTGGCGCGACATCTATGCCTATGCGACCGGGGTTCGAAACGAGCTTGGGATTGCAATACGTTGAACATGACGGTGAGGGTTGGGCGCCCTGCTCGCCACCGGGCTGCTGGGCGAGGTGGAGATCGAGCAGCTGCGCAAGGAGATGGACACCGCGCTGTTGGAGATCGAGCAGCACCGGGAGGCGCTGGAGGAGCTTGCGCTGGAGCAGGAGCAGACGGAGGAGGCCGCCAGGATCGCCAGGGAAGCCCATGAGCGGCTGGTGAACGCCGGGCTGGTGCCCAGGAGCCTGTCAGCCGCCGCGACGCCGCGCGAGCTGCTGGTGTGGAAGCCCACCCGCGCCGAGCGCGAGCTCATCCGCAAGACCGCGCAGGGGGTCGCCGGGCGCCGCTCCATCACCCTGGAGCCGGGCATCTGGCGCGACCAGTACGACGTCTATTCGTGGAACCACGCCGAGCTGGACGGGGAAGGCAACGGCCCCGACTGCGACCTGTTCACGCACGCCAGCTGGGCCGACTT
Organism: Roseomonas sp. SRI_022; assembly: GCF_057586215.1. Taxonomy (NCBI): domain Bacteria; kingdom Pseudomonadati; phylum Pseudomonadota; class Alphaproteobacteria; order Acetobacterales; family Roseomonadaceae; genus Roseomonas; species Roseomonas sp. SRI_022. The sequence continues at coordinate 109,179 of NZ_JBYCZL010000010.1, read as the reverse complement.
CACGAAGGGCGTGCAGCTGACGCTCACCGGGCGTGCCATCGTCGACTTCTACATCCGCCCGACCGGGCGCGGTGCGGATGACTGCGACGGGCTGCTGGGCAACGTCACCGTCACCTACATTCACGGCAGCGGCATCGTGCTGATGGACACCTTCAGCGGCCACCTGCTGCAGGTGAGAGACAACGTCGTCGTGGGCACGGTGCCGAGGCGGCTGCTGCATCCCGCCGACGTCGTGGTCAGCCTGAAGGACGCCAGGGAAGCCCGTGGAGGCAACGCGTCCATCGAGCCGGCCCCCAGGAGCCTATCAGCGGCTGCGACGCCCCAGGAGGCCGCAACGCTGGTCGCGGAGTACGAGCAGCTCGCCGCCACGCCGATGCACGCCGAAGGCGGTGCCCATCATCGGCGGGTCGCCCGTGAGATGCGCGCGCTGCTCGACGCCGAGCTGCTGGGCGAGGTGGAGCTGGAGCAGCTGGCGAAGGAGATGGACGACGCGCGGATGGAGATCGAGCAGCACGAGGAGGCGGTGGCCGCGCAGGCCCGCGATCCGCGCTCGCAGGTGATCCGTGGCGGCGCGGCAGCCAAGCCGACCCCGCGCAGGGCCGCCGCGACGCCCCCCGAGGCGCTGCGGACGCTGCACCAGACGCCCCTGCCCGAGCTGCGGGATCTGGCGACCCTGGCGCCCATCGCCGCGCTGCAGGACGGGCTGGCGGCGACGTGCCTGGGCGTCGTGGTGGTGCTGCGCGGCCGGCCGGGCAACTGGTCGGTGCTGGCTGGGGGGCGCAGCCTGATCGCCATCAATCCTGGCGTCCGTCATGCGTTGGAGGACGCGCTCTACCGGATAACCGATGGCCGCTTCGCCACGGCGGAAGATCTGACGCTGTGGCGCAACGACACCGAACACTGGCGCGCCGAGCAGGGCGCCATAGCGCAGCGTGCGCAGGATCCTGACGGCGGCGTGGTGTATTAGGACGTCCATCCATAGGCCAAGCATGACTGCTCGGCTCATGCTGTCGGCCGGCGACCACCGCTCGGATGAAGCTTGGATGGAGGAGCATGGCAGGAGGCACGGCGACACCCACAACCGGGCGTGGCCGCGTTCCGCGGTAGGCTATCAGCCGCCAGCGTTGAAATCCTGCCCACGGCGGCGCCCGCCGTCGCGGCGCGCAAGTTAGGCGTTGGTTCTGCGCTTTGGCTTGCGCGGCGGCCAGATCACTTGCACTCCGTCCAGCGCGGCGTAGGTGCCCACCGACACCCGAACACTGCCACCTTCAATCCGAAGCAGACCCGCATCCATCAAGCGATGCAGGTCGAGCCGCAACAGGATGCCGTCCACTGCTCGGTTGTCGCCCGCGCGCCAAGATGATCCCGGCAGGTGCGCAGCCTCCAACACCTCCCGCACAGTCTCCCCCGTGATTGCGCACCGCCAGCCCCACACCTCGCCCACTCGGCGCCTGAAGGCGGCCTGCTCTCGGCGCCTGACCACCTCGCCGCGGCTGATCGCGGTTGCGTCGACCATGTCTTCCCGCAGAACCCGAAAGCCCTGGCCGGCGCTGAGCATCTGCGCGTCGATCAACTCGACCGTGTCAGCAGCAATCATGCGCACCACGGCGCGCCCGAGTGCATGAGCGTCGCCATCGGTGAAGGTGCAAGGCGTCCCGTCCAGGCGTTCAGCCCCAGGCACATGGAACTGGGTAGCCTTCGGATCATCGAGCCGCAGGAAGATCACCTGCGGCCTCAGGCAGCGACAATCGCAGCGGGCTGGAACACTTTCGCGCGGTCGTATGCGCTGCGCCCTGTGGGCCGTCGGAACCGAAGCGGGATGGACTTCGCGAATTCTTCCCAGCCTGTCGCTAGGCCCTGTGTGATGCCACGCCGGACGTCAGCGACCATGCCCGCCGGAAGTGGAAATCGCGGGTCCACGATCCACACGTCGCAGTGATGGTCCGGCTGACGCACGCCTCGCCCCATGCCCTGGGTCATGCGGCGCATGGCATCACCGCGTGCTTCGGCCGCCAGGATGTTCCGCGCGTCGGCGGAAGTCATGCCGCGACTTTCCAGCATGCGGGCCAGCAGCTCCTGCCTCAGCTCGTCCGGGCGACCCAAAGGTAAGCGGAGGATTACGACATTCTCGATGCCATCCTTCAGATCTAGACCGGCCCAGGCGCCGGGCGTGACCAGCACCGACCCAGGTTCGGCAGCAAGCTGGGCTGTCAGCGGCGAGAGCCGCTCCCCGCGGCGGTGGAACATCACACGGCTATCAAGGCGCTGCGCGAGTTCCTCGACGTCCGCGAAACTCGCACACAACACCAGCGTTCGCCCGTTCTGCGCCGCCTGTCGCACCGTGTCCGCCGCGACGTCGAAGAAGCGCGGATCGGGTTCCCGGTCATTTTTGAAGGGCGGCGGAATATCGCGGCCGGGCAGATGGAACCTGACAGTGCCGAACTGCAACGGGCTGATAGTCGCTGGGACCACGTCGAAGAAGCCAAGGCGTCGGCAGGCGCGACGTATTTCGTCGAGCTCCTCGTCGTGACGACCGAGCGTGGCCGACATCAGGACCACCTGGCGGTCCTTCAGCCGATGGCCAAGCCAGCTCGCCGCATCAACGGCGGCCACTGCCAGGGTGGGTCCGGCATCCTCGACGAGCGCAGCCCCGACCCGGCGCACGCGCAGTTCCTCGGCGTCGCCGTCCCGATGGGTTGGCGGCAACCCATGGCGCCCGAAATCCCGAAGCTCTTCGGCCATGTCGTCAAGTGCATCCGCCAACTCAGGGGCGGCATCGCGTGATGCGCGGGCCCGCGCACTCAGCAACTGCGCGACGCTGATGACCAACTCCGACATCGGCTTGTCACACCAGACGATGCGGTCGTTCGCGCGTGCGCGGAGCGCGTCGATCAGTGGCGCGACTTCGGAGCTCACCTGTTCGGCGAGGGCGGCGACGTCATCGAGCGGCAGGCGCGTCTGCACGGCGCCGGCCGCGGCGCTGGGCAGGGTGTCGGCCTCGTCGAACACGATGAGGTCTGCCGTCAGCCGCCCGAAGCGAGCCTGGAGCAGGGTCAGCGCATGCGTCTGCACCACGATCCCGGCACCTTCCGCCGCGTCCTTCTGAGCCATGTAGTCGGCCTGCTCATCATCCGGGCAGGCGGCGGTCAAGCAGACCAGGCTGGGTGCGATTGGAAGGTCGCCCCGTTCGCGCGTGAAGTCCGCCAGCAGGCCGCCCGCCTTCGCAAGGTCGTCGAGCAGCGCCAGCGTCCCCTTTGCCTCACCGCGGGCCTCCAGGGCGTGCCGCAGGCGGTTGGTACGGCTCGGCGAGACGTAATCCGAGCGCCCGCGGCGCTCCGCAACGGCGGGAATGTCGGGCACGGCATCGTGTGCCTTCCGCATGGTCTCGATCACCTGCTCGCGCTGGTAGATCGTGTGGGTGGACCAGACGACGCGCCGCCCAGCCGCGGCGGCTGCAAGCGCCGGATGCGTCAGCGCCCAGGTCTTCCCGATGCCCGTCCCTGCCTGCACCGCGACGGTGATAGGCGTACCGGGCTTGAGGGCATCGCTTACCATGCTGGAGAGCGCGGTCTGGAATTCTCGTTCTTCAAGGTTCAACACGCGCGAGAGCTCAGCGAAGTTAGGGATCATGCGGTGCGAACTCCCAGGCCTGTGCATCAGCTTGCATGGGCCTGGGTTCATGTCGCAAGCGGCCATCGCGCCCTGACGATGGAGGTCTCCTCCGCCCCCAAAGCCGGGGCGGCCACATCTACTACCAGCTCGAAACCACCGACCCGGTGCACCTGAAGTCCGCCCCCAAATCCAGGGCGGCTGCATCGATGGACACCATTCTGGTCTATGACACCACCCTGAAGTCCGCCCCCAAAATCCGGGGCGGCTGCATCGACTTCCTCAAGCAACACCGCGCGCACGACCTGAAGTCCGCCCCCAAACCCGGGGCGGCTGCATCCAACGCCCCGACCTATGGGGCCGTTGCGACCCTGAAGTCCGCCCCCAAACGGGGCGGCTGCATCACGCTGCGCAGCCAGAGCGCGTCCAACTGCCTGAAGTCCGCCCCCAAACCGGGGCGGCTGCATCCCTCGGCCCGCGCTGTGGCTGCGTCGCGTTCCTGAAGTCCGCCCCCAAACCCGGGGCGGCTGCATCCCCGCTCGGCCTGCACAGCGGCGGCGACTTCCTGAAGTCCGCCCCCAAACCCGGGGCGGCTGCATCGCCGGCCCAAAACTCTTTGCTGATCATCTTCCTGAAGTCCGCCCCCAAACCCGGGGCGGCTGCATCCTGGTCGAGCTTCAGGCGACTGTCCGACACCCTGAAGTCCGCCCCCAAACCCGGGGCGGCTGCATCCAGGTTCGGCACGATCAGCCGCGTGTAGTACCTGAAGTCCGCCCCCAAACCCGGGGCGGCTGCATCACTGCTCGCTGCGCGGTGGCGCCTCCGGTTCCTGAAGTCCGCCCCCAAACCCGGGGCGGCTGCATCCGCTCATAGTCCATCGCTCTGAAATAATGGGGAAAATGCCATCTCAAGCACCACGGAAATCATAGCGCAGCGCCTCCTCCTTGAACGTCAGCCCGCGGTCCATGGCGCGCTTCAACAGCGCGTCTTCGCTTTCCAGCACCAGACCGGCAAATGGTTCGATACGCGCCGTCCCCGCCTTGCGCTCACTGCCCCCCTCGACAACCCGCAACACCCAACTTCCCATCACTTCGCCACAGCCATGCGCCGTGTGGCCGCCGATCAAGGGTCGTTGTGCGAAGAGGTGGAGCGCAAGTAGAAGCAGCGCCAACTCAGCCTCCGTCGCATCCAGCAGTCGCATGCGCTGCGCCATGACCGTGCCCTCGGGGATCACGTCGTAGCCGTCCAACAGCTGCTGGATGTTCACCGCACCGCCCGCGGCCTTGAAGCCCGCCGCCGCCTTTTCCGTGAGTTCCTTCGCCTCCTTTTCGAGGGCGTCGACATCCGCCTTCGCCCGCCCTTCGCGCTTCGCGGCGGCCGCTCTGCGCTTGACGACTTCGCCCTGATCTTCGTCGCGATTGGCCTGGGTGCGTAGCGCGTTGAGTTGCGTGAACTGTCCGAACAGGTCTTTGTCGAGCAACCCGATCACCGCCGGGTTGCGGACAAAGGGATCGGCGCGTATCGACCTTCCCGTGGGCACCGGGGCCACCGGATCAAGGGGCGTCAGATCACCCACCATGAGGCGGCCCGCGACACGCGACACCATCGAACCGAACATGGAGACGATGGGGTTTCGTTCACGCAATTCGCGGATGCCCACCAAATCCACGAGGCGCTCATCTACGCCCTCGGCCTTTCGATCCTTTACGCCACCGAGCGCTGTATCGATGTAGTCCTCCGGCGCGAAAACACGCCCATCTTGCTCGTGCTGGAGACGCATCACCTCGCTGGTCAGCAGGTGGCGCAGGCGTCCCCGGAGACTGGAGGGTGGGACGTAGACCGTCTCCACCATCTCGCCGTTCCGCAGCAGCCGCTTGCGTGGTGCACCTGCCGGGGTTCGGCGATCCTCGCTGCCGGGCAGAATGATGGCGATGGGCGAGACGGCGGTGATGGTGCCGTCGAGCAGCAGCGTGATCATGCGTCTTCCGTCCATGGTGGGGGATCGAAGGTCTCAAGCAGGCCGAAGCCGAACGCGCCTCGCTGACCGACGCCGCCCGTGAGGGCGGTGCTGAAGGCGTTCGCGTTCTGGACCCGCAGCACGCCGGTGAACTGCGTCTCGTCGATCCAGAAGCCGCGCCCCTTGCGGATGAAACAGCGGCCCACATCGATCCGTAGCCCTTCGATGCTGAAGCCGTGCTCCGCCCCGCGGCGGTCGAGCCATGCCCGGCGCGGTGCGATGTCTTCGCGCGCCCAGGAGCGTCGCTTGCCGGTGCCGCGGTCCTTCTGCGTGATGTTCGCGCATAGGCGGAACCCGAACCGCACGCCGGTCGCAGGAGCAAGGATTGCTAAGCCCGCCGCACCTTCGGGGTGATCTGGCGGCAGCCGAACGCGAGCGGCGCGCACCTCCAGCACCTGACCGAGCGTCCAAAGAAAGCCAACCTCACCACGGCGGCCCCACCGCGCGTCAAGCGCGGCATGGACCCCATAGCGGTCAGCGTCAGGGCCAATCTCAAGAAGCACGTCACGGGCGATGACGCGGGGTGTGTCAGCGTCTGTGGTCATGTGTCAGCGGCCGATAGATCGAAAGTCAGGCCGGTCGCGCGCCGAAGGCGATAGGCAACGTCCAGCACCTGCTCGCGCGCGATACCGTGCTTCTTGGCCAGCTTGTCCGCCTCGGCATGCAGGGTCGGGGCTTTTGCCAGGTCCGCCAGGGCGTCGGCGCAGAGCGACGTCATCCTGCGCCAATCGCGTGGCGCACCTGGCAGAGCGCGGAGTTCCGCAACATCTTCCATCGCTGCCGTCTCCTCCGGCCCTGCAACACCGTTGATCACCACCTCATCTGGCGTACTGCAAGCCCAGGCGCGGATGTCGAGCGCCCCCTTGGCAAACAGCACCGCCAGCAGTGGCGGGCCATTCGCGCGAATGTCTTCGATGATGGCGAGCCGCGCTCTGGATGGCGGCCGCAGCTGCAGCGCAGCGGGCATGCTGAGCGGATGGCAGTCCGTGAGTGCCAGGATGGTCGCCTCCCGCACGACAAGGCCGCCCGTGTTGAACTGCGTGAGTGACGTGCCGTCGGCTTTTCGATGGCGCTGACCGAGCGCTGCCATCGCATAGGCAAGGTGTTGGCCCGTCCCCTTTCCGGTCGGCATCCACAGGGGCGCAACGCGGATGGCGAGCAGTTCCGCAGCGGTCACAGGCCGAGCTCGCGGTCGAGGGTTTCGAATTCGATGCTCCATTCGCGCGGGCCGACGCACGGTTCGCGCGGAGCGGACCATCGCGGTAACCGGGCAACGAGATGTCGCACGGGCGCGGGTGGAAGGTTGATCGACTGCCAAACTCGCAGGGGAACGGCGCGCGTTGGCTTGCCATCACGATCTGCGAACCCGGCGTGTGGGTGGTCAAGCCGCGTGATACGAACCGCCTCTACAGCGCCATGGCCGCCGGATCGCTTTGCGCCGATATGCGTGATGCCTTGCAGCAGGCGCTCGACTTCTCTGGTTTCGCCCGTTCCGAAGGCCACGACCAAAGGGACACTGATGGCGCGACGATGGTCGAGGAGGTTCTTGCGCTCGTCGCGCAGGGTGATCTGCGCCATCCGTTTCCCCCGACGGTCGTGCAAGGCAAGGTCGTGCAGCATCGCGGTGGGCCGCAGCGAACGCACAAAGGGCAACGAGAACTCCAGGCCCGGTCCAACCGCCAAGAGATCCGAGCCGGCAAAGATGCCGTCGACAGACTTCAGCGGCACCTTGGGCAGTGGGTCATCGTAGCCGAAATCATAGATAAGTCTCGCCAGTAGCCCGGCGAGATTGATGCCGTGATCCATCACGATGGGCTCGGCAAGGTCGAACTCGACGGCGAAAGACTGATCCAAGAAACGTTTCCGGCCCAGACTTAAAGGTTGACCAAGGGTGTAGCATTCCATCGGTTTTGGCGAGATGTAGTCTTCCGTCTGAGCGCCCATGCGCGCCACCCTAGGCAGCTTCCACTAAGATCCCGAAGTGGGGCGATTTGCCGTCAGCATGTCGACGACGACGGGCTCGGCGTCCTTAGCTGAAGATCCACCAGGGTGCGCTTCGCCGGCCACGACCCGGTAGGCACGCGACGGCCCGCCGCCGGAAAATCCCAGCACCGACGGGGACTAAGGCACACGGGGATGGGGGGGGTTGCGGGGGCCAGGCCCTCGGGCATTCCACCCGCCCCCAGCCAGGGGGCACCCCGGGGGGCTTCCGGCACCCGGCGCCGGCCGGGTTGGGGACGGTGGTCGACACCTTGGGACGGAGCTGTGCGCCAGGATGCCCTGCGCCGCCATTCTCGTGGCGCTGGACGGCGGTTTGGGGGCTGCATGCTGCGGGATGCCTTCGGCTCGGGAACGCGGGCCGCGGCGAGGTCCCAGCAGCGTCGCCGGCCTTTCGTCACCAGGGTGAGGAACAGGCCGAGCCGCCTAGAAATCTGACGTACCTAGATGGCAGTTGTCGGCGCAGGTCTAGATGGTGATATGTCGGATCCGCGCCAGCAGTGATGACAGGTCGAGGTCACGGCTTGGTGCTTCTCCGACCGCGTCAAAGTATCGCAGCAACAGAGCCTTCAAAGCGTCAGGCTGCGGCGCACCACCGGTTTCTTTGATATAAACGTTTCTTCCATCATGTGTGATAGAGTAGGGCTCACCGTTCGGTCCGAAGGCGGCGCTATAGACACCATCTTTTACGTCTATCCATTCCATCCAGCGTTCTGCATCCCGCACCGACGCGAAGAAGATTGCTGGTTCGTCAGCGGCAACGATCAGCCTCACCTGGGTCATCGGTAGATCATGCCACGCAACCCATCAGGCCACTAACAGTGAAGGGTGGCTTCTATGGCGCCGCACCCAAAGGTGCCCGGGCGAGAGCGCGGCGCAGGGTGGTGACGTGCCACGCCCCGCCGCGTGCTGTGGTCACGCTCCGCCGCGTCAGTTCTTCCACGATGCCCGCCAGCGTGGTGACACCCGCTCGGCGGATCGCCTCGACGTGCGGCAGCACCACCTCCGCCGCGTGCCGGTCGGCCGCCGACCGCTGCGTCTCGCGCCCCTTCGCCGCCGCCCCCGGCAACGTCGCGAGGTTGCCCAGACGCATGCCTTCGGCCTTCTTCCGCGCAAGTGCATCGCGGGTCCGCTCGCTGATCATCTCCCGCTCCTTTTCCGCAAGCGCCGCGTAGAGGTGCAGCATGAATGGATCGGCGTCGGCCCCCAGCGTGGCGACGATGAACGGGACGCGTTGGGTCATCAGGTTGGCGATGAACGCGACGTTGCGGCTGAGGCGGTCGAGCTTCGCCACCAGCACGGGTGCCTTCGCCTTCCTGGCCGCCGCCAGGGCGGCGCGCAGGCGCGGGCGGCGCTCCAGCGCATCCTGCCCCTTGCCCGTTTCGACTTCGGTGAAGGTCGCCGCGACCTCGAAGCCCTCGGCCGCGGCGAAGCTTTGGATGGCGTCGCGCTGCGCGTCGAGACCGAGGCCGGAACGGCCCTGCCGCTCGGTCGAGACGCGGATGTAGGCGACGGCCGGGCGGGGCGCGATGTTCATACACAACTGTGTAGCGACCTTCACTGTTGTGCTCAAGGGTCTCGGTGATTGCGGCGGCCAGCACTGCACGGCTTGCCGGCTCCGCTATCGCGATAGGCACCGGGGCGAGACCCACGGCCCCCGCTCGCGGGCAACGCCGCGCTGGATCAGCGCGCGGGCGACGGCACCGAAGCTGGTGCAGAGACTATTCGGGGCGAGCAGGACCGGCCGCAGCGTCCCGCTCCGGCGCCTGATCCCCGCCTCGATACGGATGTGTTCGACGTCGAAAGGCAGCCGCGTTAGTCGAGCGGGTTGCCGGTGCATGCCGGGCCTTGCTGCTCCTCCGCCATGTGGTCGCCGCCGGGGGTGCCATCGGGCATGACGTCGATGGCCGCGTCGTTGTCGACATCCGCCAGCAGGTGATACTCCGGCCGCCCATCGCCGCCACGCATGGCGGCGAGCGTGACGAAGCCATCCGGACCGATGTCCGCTTGGGTCAGGTCCAGGCCGACGAGCCGCGCATCCGCCGCGCTGAGCGATGAGAGGCGCCGCCCATCCCGTTCATGCTCCCGGGCCTGAACGAGCAAATGAACGCGCAGTTGCTGCAGCTCGCGCTGCGACAGCCTGTCGAGATGTGTCTGCTGCACCAGTTCGACACGCTGCGTCGCCAGCCCTGCGATGCGCCCCACCTCGGCGACGGCGGCGATTGTCGCGCGCCGGTCATTCATGGCGAGGCCTTGGAGGCTGATCGCCCCCAGCACGGCGAGCGACCATGAGCGCAGTTCCGCCTGGCTCGCCACGCCGAAGTCGATGGCCGGGACGCAGGTCGTCGGCTGTTCCAGTTCGATAGCGTGCGCGAAGTCCTTTGCCGCAGGGGATACGGCGATGTCATCGGCTTGGGGCGCGGTGGACGACAGCGGGGCCGGGATACCGGCCTGGCGCGGCTTGGGCCGGAACGCCGGGACAATCTTGGTGGCGGCTGGCGGCGGCAACACCGGCTCGCCGCGCAGCTCCTTGAGGCGAAACTGGATGTAGGGGCGCTTGGCGATTTCCGAACCCTTATGGCGGCCCGTGGTCTTCGCGTACCCCGCCCGCACGACGGCGTGCTCGGCTGGGAGCCCCCGGAACAGCCCTTCGGCAACGGCGTCCATGCGCGGGTCGTACCGAGACATCGAGGTTCCAGCAGCTGGAAAGGAAGCGGTATCATATTACCGCATCAACTGACTACTGCGCCGACAACCTCTTGGCCAACCATGGAGGTGTCACTTCGACGGTTGCGCGACTATGGTCGGCTGTTGCGGCCAAGATGGCCTGTTTCCTCGCCTAGAGCAGCGCGCGGGCGGCGCGGGGCCATCTTTCCTGGGCGCGCGCCTGCCGACCGGCGGCGGTGTGTGCGGACGGAGGGCGGGCGACCTTTCGGGGACCGACGCGACCGCGACGATTTTTGCGTTGCCCCACCTCGTTGGACCGCGAGGTTATCCCGCTCGGCATCGGCCGAAATAAGTGTAGACGGTGAGCCCAAGAGACGCGACCTCGATGAAAGAATTGTTGCCGATCTCACGCCGCAGGAAAGCTGCAGAACCGGGAATTTCATACGTCACGAAGTTGCCGCTGACACTTTGCCGGATCGAATGCCTTCCACATCCGTTCCGGTCGCATCGGTTGTAGGCGATGCCTTCCTCGATGACGAAATAGAGGCTCGCGAGTGCCGGTCGCGTGCATTCACCATCAGAGCACACAGCCCGGCTCGTTGGATGGCAAAGCCATTTTTCGGCGCGGGCCGGTTGGATCGCAGCGCCCAAGAGCAGCAAACCGATCAAAGCAATACGGAACCGCATGACGAACAACCCTTCAAAGAAGGAACGTACTATTCATAGAACCCACGGTTGTGTGGAACAGCGCAAGGGTTTTCATCCACCCCGCAAGCACGGGCACCGCAGGAACGAACGACAGATAGCGTGGCGAGACCCCTGTCGGAGGACAGGGGCGAAGCGCGCTCCGGGGGTGTTTGGCAAATTCACACCCCATGGGGCGCGCAAGCCGGAACAGCGGAACTGCATCCCCCTTGGAATGGATGTCGGGGTTCAGCCGTCGGGCCAGCGGTGGCAGACGGATCGACCGATGGGAACTGCCGGGCCGGATCGGTCTGGCGGATCGCGCCGCTCGGGCAGCGTGCCCTGCTCAGGCCGTCCGCGCCGGTCGCTGCGATGCCCGTCAGGGCACACCACCAACGGCGCCGAACAACACCAAACGCATGCCTGCCCCCGGCGAGATGCCCGTCGATCACGGCTTCCACTGGTTTTCCCTATAGGAATGGGAACCGGGAACCAGGGGCCGGGGGTGGGCGCAAGAGGCGCCCCACCCCCGCATCTGGCCCACAGATGGCAAACTAACGGGGACCATCGAGGAACCAGTGGATACCAGCGGGAACCATCGACAGAGGCATCCCGCAGATCCAGACTTCCTCTGACTTTCAACTGGTTCCGGCTAAGTCGAAGCATCGACCGAAAACCGCCACGACGCGAGGGTTGCGACCACCGGAGGCTCGACCCCGTGGAAGATGTAACGCGCGGCCTCCTCCTCGGTGAGCGCGACCAAGAACCGGGCCCGACTGTTGGTTCGACGCCGTGCAACGGGCACATCGATCTCAAGCAGTTGGACCTGGTCAAGCAGCCCCTGCAGCACGGCGAGGACAGTGCCGCGCCGCCGCCCGATCCCGGACGCGACATCGTTCCGGGAAAGCCGCTCGCCCGCCCTCTGACCGGTCCGCACAAGGCCGAGGATCTCATCTCGCAAGGCCTGGAGGTCGGCGGCTTCCTCCTGCCCGTGGATCCGCTTAGCCAGGGCCGCTCGCCCGCCCTCAAGCGGCGCGACGGTCACCCAGCGCACCACTACCTCCTCGTCCTCGCCGTACTCGTTCACGGTCAGCCGCGAGGCGATGTGGGAGGTGATGGCGAGATCCGGCCAGTTCGGTTCGAACCGGGCCTTGCCCTGCACAAGGAAGCGGCCTGCCCCCTCGACCGCGAGATAGACCACCTGATGCGCGTCGGCCTCGATGGCGGATGCCCCGCGCATGGTCAAAGCCGCCACGTCGGCGCGGTTCACGCTCGACTTCGGCACATGCCCGACCAGCCAGACCGGCAGGCCCGCGAAGTTCTGCTTCAGCGCCGCGATGATCGTGCTCGCCTCTGCGTTGTCGTTCTCGTCTTCGGTGGCGATGATCGCGGCGCGCGTGTCGAACACCACCAGCGGCGGCACCGGCACACCATCGTCATCGCGGGTGAGGCGCACGGCATACTCCCGCGCGACGGGCAGGATCCTGTCCACCGTCATGCGAGCGGCGGCCACGATGTGGAAGCGCTCCTCGATCCCCTCCCGCGTCACGCCTTGGGCACCCTGCCCGATGGTACCAACCAGGGTGCGCTGCAACTGCGCTACGTCCTCGGTGATGTAGATGACGTGTCGCCAGTGGCGCGTCCCCAGCGGATCGCTCGGCGCATGCAGCCCCGCCGCTTTCAGCGCCAGCGCGACCAGCGCCAGCGTCTTGCCGCCGCCATGTTGCCCTGCGATGGCGGTGACGCCATCCGCGATGAAGCCGGTCACGACCCAGCGCGGCGCCTCCAGCCGGTCACCGAGCGGCACGAAACGGAGCAGCGGATGGCCCTGCGGCGGCGAGGATCCGGCGCCTGGGACCGATGCCGCGCCCGGTGGCGTCCCGACATCCTCCATCGGCAGGTCCTCGAAGTCGTCCACGCCAGCCATCTCGTACTTGGTCTGGGTGCCGATGTCGTAGACAAAGGCTCGCCCGCCGCTGAGCTTGCGAACGAAGGCCGCCTCGCTCTCGCTGGCGCGGAACGGCGTTTCGCACCGCAGCTTCTCGCCCTCCTTCATGCCCGCCAGCCACTCACGCAGGGGCTTCACCACCGCGCGCCGCTCGATCAACGTCTCGTGCGTGAGCTCGCCGCGCGCCGTCACCAGCAGCGCTCCGCCGGCATCCCGGCCGAAGCGCAGATCCTGGCCGGTGCGCTCGCGGTACTGGCGCAGCTCGTCCTCGCCGGGCAGCTCCACACCGGAGATGTCGAGCGGCCCGCCGCCCGGCATCACGATGGTGATGCCCGCATCGGCCGTCTCGTAGCCGTCGATCTGCACATCCGGTTTCGCGCAGAACACCGGGCGCCCCTGCAACAGCACCGCGAGGTCGATCACCGTCCGCATCTCGTGGGCGACGATTTCGCCCGTCTCGCGCGACCGGCGCGGCGAGCGGTAGGCGAGATCGCGGATCGCCGTACGGACCTTCAGGGCAAGCCTGAGAGGCTCGATCTGGTTCGGGGCGGTGATGCACACCCAGGCGTGCGTGCGCGGCCCTGGCGCGCCGCCAGGCGGCACCACGCGGCTGCTGGATCCGCGCAGCTCGACCCGCTCGCAGGACGAGATGCCCGGCACCAGCGGTTCAAGCCGCGCGAGGCGGGCGGCGATGTCGATGCCGCGCCACTTCTCGGGCGTTCCTTCGGGATCGTCCCCCTCCAGCAGGAGCCAGGGGCTGGGATCGGTGCCGCGCTTCAGGCGCGCCGCGATGCGCTTGCCGCCGATCACCTGCACCCCGCCAGGTGCTTCCTCGGGCGCGACCTTCATCATGTTCGCTAGGGCTTCCTCGGTCACGACGTGGAACGGCTGCCCGTCCGCGCCGTGGAAGCGCCCCATGCAGATGACGAGATCGTCCTCCTCCGTCAGCACCTCCAGCAGGCGCCGCATCGCCGCCGCGTCGGGCACGTCGAGCGGGAAGCCGATGCCGGAAGTGATGTGCGCAACCGCCGTCTTCTTCACCTCACCCGTCTTGTCCCGGTGGTAGCTCTTGCCGACGAAGCGCGGGCTGATGGAGCGGATGACCGTGATGTCGCCGTTGCCCTTCGACCGGAACGGCGACAGCCGGGGATCGAAGGTGATGTGCAAGGTTGGCGCCCCGGGCAGATCGGGCGGTGTGCTAGCGTCCACAGTGCGCGCCTCCTGGGCGTTGTCTGCTGTTGATCGAGACCGAGGGGCCGCCTGTCGTGGGGCGGCCCCTTCGCGCGTTTCAGGGGTTGGCGGCGGTCGCCTCGGGGGCCAAGCCGCGCCGCGCCAGGAAGCGGTGCCGCGCGGCCGTTCGTTGCTCCTGCCCCGCGACGAGGCGCATCACGCCAGCGTCGGTCAGGCCCTCCATGACCACTTCCTGCCAGACCACGACCAGATCCCGCCCCCAAACATTCGACGCCACCCGCTCGACGACGACACCCATCCGCCCGCCCTTGCGCAGGACGTCCTCGTGGCCTTGCCGCGCTTCGGCTTCGGCGGCTGGATCGAGCAACGCGAACAGCCTTTTGACCTCGTCACCGACCGGCCAGCGCAGGCGGAAGCGGCGCCTCGGGTTGGCCGCGAACCATGCGCGGTCATCCCGCAGCCATGAGGCGTCGTCGGCTTCGTGGCTCACCACGAAGCCGACGCAGGGCCGCCCCGCGCGCCGCAACCTGGCGGCGGCGGCGCGGCGCTGCGCGCGGTTCATGCCGCGCGCTCCGCACCACCGGCCGGGCCGGGCAGGTCGAGGGCGGCCCCCAGCCACAGCAGGATCACTCGACTTTCCCAGGCCTTCCGACGGCCGGACAGGCGCAACGAGGGCGGCAGCGCGCGTAGGCCTTCATAGCTGACGACGACGCCAAGCCGCGCGAGGTCGGAGGCGAAGACGAGGCGCGCTGGCTCGCGGCGCAGATCATCGAGATCGCGCGGCCACTGCGCGCCGTCGTTGGTGGCGATGTTGGGCATGTGCCGTCTCCGGTGGTGGACGGCTGCCGACTGTTCACATGCTGGGGCGGCGTGGAATACACCGCGTTCCGCAACTTTGAAGTTGCGGAAGAAAGTTCAGCGGGGCTTGCGTGCGGCCTCAACGGTGCGCAGCGATACCCCAAGCGCTAGCGCGACCAGGTTGTTAACTGCGCTCGGGCCGATCCGGGCTTCGGGTCCATACTTCTGCCGCAGCGACGCTTCCGCCACTGGTACTGCGGCCAGGATCTCGGCGCGGCGTGCTTCCGCGCGCGCCCGCTTGCCTACCGCCGAGCCTCGGCCAAGCTCAAAACCGGCCGCCACCAAGTGCAACAGTAAGCGACGCACGCGTGCGTCGTCGGCCGGATCGGTACCGAGTTCGGCCATAGTCCGCGCCATGGCGGCCTCCACCGGCCCGAAGCGGGCGGCGTGCGCGTTGCGGTCCATTCCCTCGCCCGCTGCCCCGGCGGCTCTGGCGAGCAGTTCGACCTCCGCGAGGCGCATAGCTTGTATAGCGTGTGAAAGTCCTTCCAGCAGGTCGTCGTCGGCGCTCATGCGCGCCCGCCGTTGGCGAAGGGCACGACGGTCGCCTCGGGCGTGTCGAGCTTCGCGGCCACCGCCTCGATGTGATCGGCCCAGGCTTGCAGAAGCGCGGCCTGTTCCGCGATGCGGTCGGAACGCTGGTACACGGCCGTGATGCCCAACACGGCGCGCGGGCTGTGCTGCAGGATGCGGCCGACCAGCAGCTCGTCGGCCTTCAAGTCCCTCACCATCGCCGTCGCGACCGATTTGCGGATGGTATGCGGCGACCAATCCCGCTCGGCGCCCAGGGTCCTGCGCAGCGTCTCGGAAGCGCGCTTCCACCCGGCGAAGGGTTTCGCGCTACCCGGCACGGCGAACACAGGCGCGTCGCGCCCGGTGACCTTGCGCCGGGTGGCGAAAATCTCCACCGCCTGGGCGGGCAGGGGCACCGTGGCGGGCCTGCGGCCCTTCATGCGCCCGGCGCCGATGACCAGGGCGGCGCCGGTCCAGCCATCGGCCACCATCGGGTCGCGAAGCTCGGACCATGCCGTGTCGGTCCATTCGTCACGCCGCAGCGGCACGAGGATCATGCAGCGCACGAGGTCACCCAGGACGGCCGAGTTGAGGCCGAGCACCAACGCATAGAGCCGGGCCAATTCGGCGGTGCTGAGCAGCGGCTCAGTACCCTCGCGCTGGCGGATCGCGGACGGCTCGACCTTGGTGGGCTTCTTCAGCAGCGCCGTCGGATCGTCGTGGCGCAGATCCATCGCCTGTGCCCAGCCGAAGAGGCCGCGCAGGCTGGTATAGGTCCGGTTCGCCTCGACCGGCTTCGGGTCAGCGCCATATGCCATGCGGTGGAGGAGATCGGCCAGCTCGGCCCGGGTGACGTCGCGCAGGGCGCGTTCGCCCAGGACCGGCTCGACATGCAGCGCCATCCGGCGCCGCTCCATCGGCAGGCTGCGGTTCCCGGCCTTCGTTTCCAGCCACCGGGCGATGCCTTCCGCCACGGTGGCCCCTGCGGGCGCCACGGGCGGCCTGACGGCATGCTCCGGGTTCATACCCCGCCCGGCGAGTTTGCGGGCCTCCTGCGCCAACCCACGGGCTTCCGCCAGGGTGGTGGCAGGGTACGCGCCCAGGTCGATCCGGCGCTGCCCGCCGCCTGACACGCGCAGGCGCAGCGCCCATGCTTTCCGGCCCGACTTGAAGATCCGAAGCGCCAGGCCCGGCACCGTCCCGTCCGCGACATCGCGGTCGGTGGTGGTCGGCTTGGCAGACCTAGCTACAGCGTCTGTCAGTACCGCCATTCCGCCCTCGTTGGTCTCCACGGACACGTCACGGGCACAGATCGACGTTACCGATGCCTACCGCCGGGTACCGCTCTGTCCCTGCGGGCACAGATAATGGATGGCAAGCCTGGGCACCAGCGGTAATCGAACGTAAAGCCTTTGGGTGAGAGGGAGGCAGACCGTCCGGCTCCCAGACGTGAAGCCTCCCTGTTGACTTGGCCCGGTCCCCCAAGGGGTTCCGGGCCTTTCTTTTTGCGCCATGGCAGATCGCGATGCGATGCGGCGCGTGTGATCGCTTCTGCGAGTCGACACGATCTTACAACCATAACGTGCATTAATGAGCATCGATACACTGAAATAAGGCGCCGCGTGGCCAGCTGAACAACCCATGGCCGCTTCTGTTGGCGTAATTATTGCTTACCAACGCCAACCGCCATGCATCCATCGGATCTCCGCGCGGCCACGGTCTTGTTCTTGATTTGTTCAATATCCTCGGCCATGGTCCCCGCGATGCTCTCCGGACCACCCAGTTGGCTCGACGACGTGACGCTGCGGCAATTGCGGGCCGCCAGCGCCGGGACCATCGCGAATCGCGACCCGGCGGCGATCCGCGATATGGTCTGGGCTCGCTTCCCCGCCCTGCCACTCCCCGCGATCGAGGAGGCCGCAGGCTTCCTGCAGCCGCCCCGTGCCGCGGCTGGCCGCCCTCGCCTCCTTGTCACCCGGCTGGCACGGATCGCCAGCCGGATCCGCCTGCCCGCGCCGCGCCTCGCCAGGGACCCTGCCGTGCCATGACCGAACCGCATCGCTGCCGCTGGGCCGAGAAGGATCCGCTCGAACGCGCCTATCACGACGCCGAATGGGGCGTGCCCGAACGCGATCCCCGCGCCCTGTGGGAATGCCTGATGCTGGAAGGCTTTCAGGCCGGCCTCGCCTGGATCACCGTGCTGCGCAAGCGCGACGCCTTCCGCAGCGGCTTCGCCGGCTTCGACCCGCGCGCCGTCGCCCGCTTCACCGAAACCGACATCCTTCGCCTGCTCGCCGATCCCGGCATCATCCGATCCCGCGCCAAGATCGAGGCGACGATCCGCGGCGCCCAGGTCTTCCTCGAAATGGAAGCCGGCGGTGAGAACTTCGCCGATTACTGCTGGTCCTTCACCGGCGGCCAGGTACTGCGCGGCGATGGCAGGACCGCGGCGGCCTCCGCCGAGCTCGCCGAGCGCGTCTCGAAGGATCTCAAGCGCCGCGGCTTCAAATTCGTCGGGCCGACCATCGTGCAGGCCTGGCTGCAGGCGGTCGGCATCGTCAACGACCACGCCGAGCACTGCTTCCGCCGCGACGCCTGACCTGCCTCCGGCCCGGCGATTTTGATGACGCGGCCGCGTTGCCGCCCATGCCATAGTCCGGCGACTTCACGGCAGGATGCCCCGGCGGGTCCCCGCCCGAACCCAGGGGCCGGGAGGACGCATGAAGGACATCACGCCCCGCAGGTTCGGGCGGCGCGGCGTCGTGGCGCTTGCCGCCACCGCATTCGCCGCCCCGGCACTTGGCCAGCCGTCCTGGCCCTCCAGCCCGATCCGCTTCATCGCCATCTTCCCACCCGGTGCCTCCACCGACCAGTTGTCGCGCTTCTGGTGCCAGCGCATGACCGACATCACCGGCCAATCCTTCGTGGTCGAGAACCGCTCCGGCTCCGGCGGCAATGTCGGCACCGAGGCGATCGCGCGTTCAGTCGCGGATGGCACGACCATTGGGCTCGGCTCGGTCTCGTCCCTGGCGATCGCGCCGACGCTGTACCGCCGCCTGCCCTTCGACGTGATGCGGGACTTCACCTACATCTGCGGCCTGTGGCAGCTGCCCAACCTGCTGGTGGTGCGCCCGGAATTGCCGGCGCAGACTATCCCCGATCTGATCAGGCTCTGCCGCCAGGACCCGGGCCGCTACACCTTCGGCAGCTCCGGCGCTGGTACCACGCTGCACATCGCCGGTGAGATGTTCAAGCAGATGGCCGGGGTGAACATCCTGCACGTGCCCTATCGCGGCGGCGCGCCGGCCTATACCGACCTGCTGGGCGGCCGGCTCGACATGATCTTCGGCAATATCCCCGAGGCGCTGCGCCTGACCCGCGACGGCAAGGTGCGCGCGCTGGCCGTCACCGGCGCCACGCGCAGCCCCCAGGCGCCTGAGATCCCGACCATGGGCGAGTTCCTGCCCGGCTACGAGATCAATTCCTGGGGCAGCGCCATCGGCCCCGCCGGCATCCCGCCCGCGATGGTCACGCGCATGGCCGATCTCGGCCGCCAGGCTGTCGAGAGTGCGGAGGTGCGGCGGCGCTACGAGGAAGGCGGCGCCTCGGCCTGGTGGGTCGGCCCCGAGGCACTCGCCGATTTCCGCCGCGACAACGAAGCCCGCTTCGCGCCGCTGATCCGCGCCTCCGGCGCGGTGGTGGAATGACGCGCACCCCTTGACGCTACGCGCCGCCGCGGGGTCGGATGGGCGCATCGGCCGCGAGAGCCGGGACAGGGAGAGATGTGATGACGACAGCACCCCGGGACTCCGGTGTCCTGGCGCTCGCGCCGGGCCGCCGTGCTCTGCTCGCCGCCGCTGCCACGGCCCTTGCCGTCCCCGCCCTAGGCCAGAGCAGCTGGCCTGCCGGCTCCATACGCTTCATCGGCATTTTCCCGCCCGGCGGCGGCACCGACATCCTGTCGCGCATTTGGTGTCTGAAGATGGGCGAGATCACCGGCCATTCCTTCGTGGTCGAGAACCGCTCCGGCTCGGCCGGCAATGTGGGGACCGAGGCGATCGCCCGCTCGCCCGCGGATGGCAACACGATCGGCCTCGCCTCCGTTGCGTCGCTTGCCATCTCGCCCACGCTCTATGCGCGGCTGCCCTTCGACGTGAACAAGGACCTCGCCTATGTCTGCGGGCTCTGGCAACTGCCGAACATGCTCGTCGTCAACAACGACGTGCCGGCGCGCACGGTGCCGGAGCTGATCGATCTCTGCCGCCGCAACCCGGGCCGCTATTCCTTCGCCAGTTCGGGGTCGGGCACCACGGTTCATCTGTCGGGGGAGATGTTCAAGCAGCTCGCCGGCATCGACATCCTGCACGTGCCCTATCGCGGCGGCGCGCCGGCTAATATCGACCTGCTGGCAGGCCGCGTGCACATGATGTTCGACAACATTCCGCAGGCGCTCGCGCATCACCGGGACGGCAAGATGCGCGCCCTTGCCGTCACCGGCGCGCAGCGCAGCCCGCAGGCACCGGAGATCCCGACCATGGCGGAATTCCTGCCGGGCTTCGAGATCACCTCCTGGGGTGGCGTCTGTGGCCCGGCCGGCATCCCCGCGCCGATCGTCGCGCGCATCGCGGCACTCGGCCGCCAGGCGGTGGAGAGCCCCGATGTGAAGCGCCGCTTCGAGGAGAACGGCGCGGCCGTGTGGTGGACGACGCCCGAGGGCCTGGCCGATTTCCGGCGCGAGAACGAGGCCCGCTTCGCGCCGCTGATCCGCGCCTCGGGCGCAAGGGTGGAGTGACCCTCAGCGTGCCTCCGGCACCGCGTTGATGCCGAGGCTGCGCGCTGCCTCCACCAGGTTGCCCCAGGTCGTCGCATCCACCGGGATGCCACCGGCGAGACGCTTCGCCTTGGTGATGCGTTCCTTCTCACCCGCCACGAGCACGGGATTGTCGGGATCGGCGGATGGCGACGCCTTCACATCGGCGATGACAGCGGCGAGCTCCGCGCGGAACGCCTCGACATCCCCGAAGCGCGCCGGGTCCAGCACGAAGGCCAGCCAGGAATTGACGATGCCACGCTCGCGCATCTCCGGCCGCCAGGCCGTCGCGCCGCCCAGCAGCGCCCCGGCCAGCAACTCGCACACCAGCGCGAGCCCGTATCCCTTGTGCGCGCCGAAGGACAGCAGTGCGCCACGTGGGTTGTCCCGATAAAGCACACCCGGATCGTTGGTGGGCTGGCCCTTCGCATCCACCAGCGCGCCATCGGGCACCGCGCGCCCCGCGTTGAACGCCACGCGGCATTTGCCGAGCGCGATCGCCGAGGTCGCGAAATCCAGCACCAGCGGCTGCGCCCCGGGCACCGCCGGCGGGATGGTGACGCAGACCGGGTTGGTCGACAGCCGCCCATCCGACCCGCCGAAGGGTGCGACCGAAGGTGGCCCGGACACGCCGTTGACGAAGTGGACGGAGATCATCCCCGCCGCCGCCGCCTGCTCGCCATAGGTGCCGACGCGCCCGATATGGTGGACGTTGCGCAGCCCCATCACCGCATGGCCGTGCTGCCGCGCCGCGCCGATCGCCCAGTCCATCGCCTGGCGCCCGACATGCTGGCCATAGCCCATATTGCCGTCGAACAGCGCGAGCGATGCCTCCTGCCGCACCGGCGTCGGCGTCACGTTGGGGTGCAGCTTGCCTTCGCGTACATGCTGCACGTAGCGCGGCAGCAGCATGATGCCGTGGCTGTCATGGCCCTGGAGGTTCGCCTCCAGCAGGTGGGCGGCGACTTCCGCCGCCTCCTGCGCCGTGCTGCCGGTCGCGGCCACGATGCCGCGCAGGAAGCCGCCGAGGGCATTCGCCTCGACGTGCAATGTCTCCGCCTCGCTCATGATTCCTTCCAGGGGCGACGCTGCCACAGGCCGCGCAATTCGGTCTCCAGCGTCGCGACATCGCTGCGGTAGTCGGCGCCGATGCGCGGGGCGAGCGGCAGGCCCATGCGCTCGGCCTCCCGCACGAAGTCGGTGTCGGCGAGCGCAGCGCGGAACGCCGCTTCCAGCTTCTCGCGGATCTCCGCGGGCATGTTGGGCGGCCCGACGATGCCGCGCGTCGCGCCGCTGATCAGGTCGATGCCCTGCTCCTTGAAGGTCGGCACCTCCGGGGTGCCGGACCAGCGCGTCGCCGCCGCCTGGCCAAGCGCGCGGATGCGCCCGTCGCGCAGCAGCGCGAGGCCCTCGCTCATGTTGAAGGCGCCGACCTGCAGGTGGCCGCCGACCAGGGCGGTGGACAGCGGCGCCATGCCGTTGAAGGGCACATGCGTCATCGGCGGAAGGCCGAGCTTGTCCTCGAGCCCGAGAACCAGCAGGTGGTCGTCCGAGCCGATGCCGGTGGTGCCGTAGCTGATCTCGCCCGGGCGTGCCTTGGCCGCGGCGACCAGGTCCGCCAGCGTGCGCAGCGGCGAATTCGCGCCCACGAACAGCCCGCCCGGATCGTCCACCACATTGGCGATGTAGGTGAAGTCGAGCGGCCGGTACCGCACCGTGCGTTCCATCGGATAGGTGATCAGCGCCGGCACGCTGGTGGCAGCAAGGGTGAAGCCGTCCGGCGCCGCGTTGAACACCGCCTCCCAGCCGAGCTGCCCACCCGCGCCAGCGCGGTTCACGACGACGAAGCGCGCGCCCGGCAGCCGGTTCTGCACCGCCGGCAGGATCATCCGCGCCATGGTGTCCACGCCGCCACCGGGCGGATAGGGCACGATGACCTCGATCGGGCGGTCGGCCGGCCAGGCGGCCAGCGCGATGCGCGGCAATCCGAGGGCGCCGGCCGCAGCCAACGCGCCCAAGGCGGTCCGACGGGTGGTCATGGTGAATCCTCCAGCACTTGTACGATTGCGGCGAGACTGGACGATGGCGCCCGGCGCGTCCATCCGTCGCCATGTCGCTCGCCGCAAGCCCGGTCTAAGCTGCCGGCGTTCAGCCCCTGGGAACCGTCGCGCATGACCCTTGCTGCCGCACCCCGCCGCTCGCTGTTCGCGCTCGCCGCAAGTGGCCTTGCGGGTTGCGCCGCGCCGATACGCGGCGCCGCCGTGCCACGCGCCCGCACCAGCGCGGCTACGGTGCTGGGCATCCCGAATGAGCGCTTCTTCATCACGTCCCGCAGCGGCCTGGACGCGATGGATGCCGAATTCATGGCGGCCGGCGACCGCATGCGCCGCCACCTGGCCCTCCCCGCCCGCGCACCGCTGCCGCCGATCAACCTGCTCGCGATCTCCGGCGGCGGGGAGAATGGCGCCTTCGGGGCCGGCCTGCTCTGCGGCTGGACCGAGAATGGCAGCCGGCCGGTGTTCAATCTCGTGACCGGCGTCAGCACCGGCGCGCTGACCGCGCCCTTCGCCTTCATCGGCCCGGCCTATGACGCCAAGCTGCGCTCCGTCTACACGGAGCTCTCGCCGGACGACATCCTCGAAACCCGCGGCCTGCTGCATGCGGCGCTGTTCGCCGACGGGCTGGCCGACACCTCGCCGCTGTTCCGCACCATTTCCCGCCTGCTCGACGACGCCATGCTCGCCGAGATCGCGCGTGGCCACCGGGAGGGGCGGCTGCTGCTGGTCGGTACCACCAACCTCGACGCGCAGGTGCCGGTCATCTGGAATATCGGCGGCATCGCCGCCAGCGGTCATCCGGGGGCGGCGCACCTGATCCGGCGCGTGCTGCTGGCCTCCGCCGCCATTCCGGGCGCCTTCCCGCCGGTGATGTTCGACGTGACGGTGGATGGGGAGGCACGGCAGGAAATGCATGTGGATGGCGGCGCCTTCGCGCAGGCCTTCCTCTATCCCGCCGCCCTCGGCGAGCGGAGGCAGCAGCGGGTGCGCAGCGGCACCGCCGCACGCGATGTCGAGGCCTACATCATCCGCAATGCCCGGCTTGACCCGGACTGGGCCACGGTGGAACGCCGCACGCTCGGTATCGCCGGCCGTGCCATCACCACCATGATCGCGACCAGCGGCTACAACGACGTGCTGCGCATGTGGAGCAGCACGCAGCGCGACGGGATCGGCTACAACCTCGCCTTCATCGGCAGCGACTTCAACCGGGAACTGCCATCCCCCTTCGACCAGGCCTATATGCGGGCGCTGTTCGACTACGGCTTCGCGCAGGGACGTCGCGGCTACGACTGGGCGCACCGCCCGCCGATATGACGCTTCGCCACTTTCGGCCTCCCTGCCCGGCGCGATAGCCTCGCCGCCATGCGACAGTGTCTCCACCGGTCGGGCCTCGGCCGGCGCGCGCTGATGGGCGTCGCCGCGACGGGGCTCGCGGGCTGCGCGCTCGGACAGCGCGGCACGCCGGTGCCGGACGCCGATGTGCGCCAGGCGACCGTGCTCGGCCTGCCGAATGAGCGCTTCTGCGTTGCCGATCCGCACGACCTGCCGCGCATCGTCGAGGAATTCAACCAGGCCGGACGGCGCCAGCGCCGGCATTTCGGCCTCGGCCCGCGCGACCCGCTGCCGCCGAGTTCCATCATCGCCTTCTCGGGTGGCGGCGAGAACGGGGCCTTCGGCGCGGGGCTCGCCTGCGGCTGGACCGAGGCCGGCACGCGGCCCAGCTTCAACGTCGTCACCGGCATCTCCACCGGCGCGCTGACCGCCCCGCTGGTCTTCGTGGGGCCGCAGCGCGACGCCGAACTGCGCGCCGCCTACACCACGCTTGGCGGCGCGGAGGACGTGCTGGTCAGCCGCGGGCTGCTGGCCGCGCTGGTCGACGACGCGCTGGCCGACAGCGCCCCGCTCGCGCGCAGCATCGCGCACTACATGACCGACGATCTGCTGGCGGAGATCGCCGCAGGCTACCGTGCCGGGCGCCAGCTCATCATCGCCACCACCAACCTCGACGCGCAGCGGCCAGTGGGTTGGAACATCGGCGCCATCGCCGACAGCGGTGACCCGCGCGCGCTCGATCTCGCCCGCCGGGTGCTGCTGGCATCGGCGGCGGTGCCGGGGCTGTTCCCGCCGGTGATGATCGACGTCACGGTGAATGGGCGCCCGCATCAGGAAATGCACGTCGATGGCGGCACCTTCGCGCAGGCCTATCTCTATCCGCCGGCCCTTGGCGAAAGCCGCGCGCAGCGTATCCGCGAGGGGCTGACGCCGTCCTCGGTCACCGCCTATGTCGTGCGCAACGGACGGCTGACCTCGACCGGCGGGCCGGTGCGGCGGCGCGCTCTCGACATCGCCGGTCGGGCCATCTCGACACTGATCGGCGCGGCAGGCCTTGGCGACATCTATCGCATCCAGGCCTCGCTGCAGCGGCACGGCATCGCCTTCAACCTCGCGCATATCGAGGACGACTTCACCGCCGTGGCAACCGAGCCCTTCGACCCCGCCTTCATGCGCGCGCTGTTCGACTACGCCTTTGCCAAGGCGCGGATGGGCTATCCGTGGAAGCGGGTGCTGCCGCCGTGATAACCGGGAAACCCTTCCTTAACCCTCGTGGCGCCATGCTGGCGCCATGCCCCTTGCCGATGACCGCTTCGCCGCCTGCGCCGCAACCGTGATGGCGCGCCGCGGGTCCTTCGTGCCGCAGGATCCGCTGCTCGACGGTCCTTCGGCGCATGGCATCGGACTTGGCCTGCTCTCGGTGTGGATCGGCGGGCCGGCGGATGCGGCGGCGCTGCGCGCACTGGGGCGCGACGCCGCCGCGGAGATCCTGCGCGCCATGGTCTGGGCGCCGCTCGGCGCGGGACAATTGCCGGCCGGCCCGGACCTCGCCCTGTTCACCTATGCGGTGGAGGCCGGCACGCTGCAGGCGCTGATGGACTTGCAGCGGGACCTCGGCGTCGAAGCCAGCGGCGCGCCGGATGCTGGGACGATAATGGCCGCGCGGGCGCGGCTCGCCGTGACGCTGGCGCGCGCCATCACCGCCGCGCATGCGGCCTGGCGCGAGGCGCAGGGCCTCGCCGACCCCGCCCCGCCACCGGCCCCACATCGCATGCGTGCCCGCCATCCGGTGTTCGCCGCCTGCTGACGGCAACCCTTGCAGTCCACGCCAATGCTGCGACGCTCCCCGTCATACGTACCGGGAGAAGCACGATGTTCAGGATTCTTCGCCGCGGCCTGCTCGGGCTCACGGTCGGCATGGGGCTTGCCGGTGGCGCGGTCGCCCAGGGCAACGACTTCCCGCTGCGCCCCATCTCGATGGTCGTCGGCTTCGCGCCCGGCGGGCCGGCCGATGTCATCGCGCGGCTGATCGCCCCGGCGCTCGGCGCGGATCTCGGCCAGCCGGTGGTTGTGGAGAACGCCTCGGGCGCCGGCGGTTCGATCGGCCAGGCGCGCGTCGCGGCGGCGCGGCCGGACGGCCACACCATCCTGTTCGGCAGCCTGGCGCAGGCGACCATCCCGACCCTCATCCGCAACCCCGGCTTCAACCCGCTCGCACTCGAAGCGATCGGCATGGTGAACGAAGTGCCGATGTCCATCATCGCGCGCCCGAACTTCCCCGCGACGACGCTGGCCGAACTGGTCACCGTCGTGCGCCGCGACGGGGTGCGGCTGAATCTCGGCAATGCCGGCGTCGGTTCCACCAGCCATCTGTGCAGCCTGCTGCTGCTGTCGGCGATCGGCACGCCGGTGACGCTGGTGCCCTATCGCGGCAATGCGCTGGTGATGAACGACCTGATGGCCGGCACGCTCGACATGGGCTGCGACCAGACGACGAACAATGCGGAACAGATCCGCGCTGGATCCATTCGTGGTTATGCGATCAGCACGCCCGTCCGCGCCGTGGCCCTGCCCGACATCCCCACCACCGCGGAGGCCGGCCTGCCCGCGATGAGCATGTCGGGCTGGAACATGCTGTTCGCCCCTGGCGGCACGCCGCCCGCCATCGTGGCGCGGCTGAACCGTGCGTTGCTCGCCACCCTGCGCGACGATGCCGTGACGCGCCGCATGATCGAACTCGGCAGCATGCCCGCCACGGGCGAACGGACCACGCCGGCCGGCGCGCAAGCCTTCTGGCGCGCCGAGATCGCCCGATGGAAACCGCTGATCGAGGCCGCCGAGGGCATGGCGAACTGAACGGCGTGGCGCACCCCCCTTGGCAGCGGCTCCGCCCGCGGCCAGCCTGTGCCACGTGAATGGGGGGAGACTGACGCATGCGACTGGACCGCACATGCCTGCCGGCGGACTTCGCAGCCGGAACCTTCGCCGGTCGTATCATGACGCCGGACGGCCCCTGCATCATCGGCGTGATCGGCGGCGCCGTCTTCGACATGACGCCCAAGGTCGGCACCATGGCCCGCTGGATGGAGGTGGAGCAGCCCGCCACCTGCATCCGCACCCGCGGCGTGCCGATGGCGCTCGACCTCGATGCGCTGCTCGCGAATTCCGCGCATGACGCGCGCGATCCGGCCAAGCCATGGCTGCTCGCGCCGATCGACCTGCAGGCGGTGAAGGCCGCCGGCGTCACCTATGTCCGCTCCATGCTGGAACGTGTCATCGAGGAACGTTGCCGCGGCGACGCATCCCGCGCCGAGGCGGTGCGCGCCGAGGTCCGCGCCATCATCGGCGACGACCTCGCGAACCTGGTCCCGGGCAGTGCCGAGGCCATGAAGGTCAAGGCCGCGCTGGTCGGGAAGGGCTGGTGGAGCCAGTACCTTGAAGTCGGCATCGGCCCGGATGCGGAGATCTTCACCAAATGCCCACCCATGGCCGCGGTCGGCACGGGCTCGAAGGTCGGCGTGCATCCGAAATCCGAATGGTCGAACCCGGAGCCCGAGGCCGTCATGGTGGTCAACAGCCGCGGCACCATCCAGGGCGCGACGCTCGGCAACGACGTGAACCTGCGCGACGTCGAGGGGCGGTCCGCGCTGCTGCTCGGCCGCGCGAAGGACAACAACGCCTCCGCCGCGCTCGGGCCGATGATCCGGCTGTTCGATGACGGCTTCTCGCTCGAGGATGTGCGCCGCGCCGAGATCACGCTGACGATCAGCGGGCGCGATGGCTTCGCGCTCGAGGAACGCGGCGCGGTCGGCGCGATCAGCCGCGACCCGACGGAGATCGTCGGGCAGATGATCGGCGCGCATCACCAGTATCCAGACGGGGCTGTGCTGTATCTTGGCACGCCCTTCTCGCCGTCGAAGGATCGCGGCGCGGCGGGGATGGGGTTCACCCACAAGGAAGGCGACGTGGTGCGCGTCGCCTCGCCGCGGCTCGGCGCGCTGGTGAACGAGGTAGACCGCACGGATGAATGCCCGCCCTGGGTGTTCGGGACCGGGGCTCTGTTCGCGTCGCTGACGCGGCGCGGACTGCCGCGGCCGTGAGGCGCGGCGGCGCGGGGAACCGGAGGAGGCTTCGCCCCCTCCGGACCACCCCCACCAAAGGCCAGTGGCCTTTGGAATGCCATCACTTGGCACCGGGCGAGGCGGGTCTTTCGCTCCGGCATCGGATACGCCGCGCCCGACAGTGGGAATTCCGGCCAACGCCATGGCCACAACACGCTTCGCCACCCCTGGGGCCCCGCCATGCCAAGCGCCAAGTGACGGTTTCCAAAGGCCTCGGGCCTTTGGCGGGGCGGTCTGGAGGGGCAGCGCCCCTCCAGGAGCGCGCCCGATGAAGGAGGAATCCGGCAGCATCGACCGCGGCGACGGCATCCGCCTCGCCTGGCGCCGCATCCCTGGCCGCGGCGTCGGCGTCGTCTTCCTCGGCGGCTTCAACTCCGACATGACCGGCACCAAGGCGGAGTTCCTCGCCGGCTGGTGCGAGGCGCGCGGCACGCCCTTCCTCCGCTTCGACTATTCCGGCCATGGCGCCTCGGGCGGCCGCTTCGTCGATGGCACCATCGGCCGCTGGGCCGAGGACGCGGCCTGCGTCATCGATGCGTTGGCACCAGGGCCGCAGGTGCTGGTCGGCTCGTCCATGGGTGGGTGGATCGCGCTGCTGCTGGCGCGCCGCCGCGCACCGCGTGCGCTGGTCGGCATCGCCCCCGCCCCCGACTTCACCGAGGACCTGATGTGGGCGGAATTCCCGCCCGAGGTGCGCGAGGCCATCGAGCGCGACGGCGTGTGGCAGCGGCCGAGCGAGTACGGCGCCCCCTACCCCATCACCCGCGCGCTGATCGAGGACGGCCGCCGCCACTTGCTGCTGCGCGGCCCGCTGCACATCGACGTGCCACTGCGCATCCTGCAGGGCCAGCGCGACCCGGACGTGCCCTGGCAGCACGCGCTCCGCATCGCGGAGGCGGTGACCGGGCCGGATGTGCGCATCCACCTGATCAAGGATGGTGACCACCGGCTGTCGCGGCCGGAGGACCTCGCGCTACTGGGCGAGACCCTCGCGCCGCTCCTCCTCGAGGATGGCGGCTAGGCCTTCGCGATAGGTCGGATACCGCCAGGCGATGCCGAGCGCGGCCTTGGTCTTCGCATTGGTGACGCGCCGGTTCTCCGACCAGAAGGACAGCGCCATGGGCGACATGGTGGCGCGCGCCGTCTCGAAAGGAATGGCGGGCGGCGGTGCGATGCCGAGCAGACGCGCGGCGTGCTCCGTCACCGTGGCGCTTTCGGCCGGTTCGTCATCCACCAGGTGCAGCACGCGCGGCGCAGGCGGACGGCCCTGTGCCATCGTCGCCAGCGCGGCGCGCGCAATGTCGTCGCGATGGATGCGCGAGAAGGCATGCCCCGGCTTGACCACGCGCCGCGCCGTGCCGGTGCGCAGATCGTCGAAGGCGGACCGGCCCGGCCCATAGATGCCGCCCGCGCGCATCAGGTCGAGCGCCGCGCGGCCGGCGGTGATGGCACGCCAGGCGTCTTCCGCGGCCAGGCGGCGCAGGCTGCGCGCCTGCCCCGGGGCGGCCGGCGTGGCCTCATCGACCTCGGCACCGTCTCGGTCGCCATAGACGCCGGTGGTGGAGACATAGCCGACCCAGCGCAGCGTCCCGGCGGTCAGCGCGGCCTCCAGCGCGGCGCCGTGGGCGGCCAGCACGGGATCGCCCGCCTCGCCCGGCGGAGCCGTGATGAGGAGATGGGACGCGGCGCGCAGCGCATCGGCGGCACTGGCGAAGGGGATCGCCAGCGGCCGCACGTCCGGCGGCAGGGCGGCGGGATCGCGCGCCGTGCCCGCCACCGCATGCCCGGCCGCCCGCGCCTGCCGCGCCACCGCAAGTCCCGCATAGCCAAGACCCAACACCAGAAGCATGGCCGCCTCCCTCTGAGCGATCTGGCACGGCCTGGGACCGGACACTAGATTGCCCGTCATGACGCCCTTCCGCCTCCTGCTGGCCGGGGCCGCGATTCTGGTCCTGGCGGCCGGCGGCGGCGCATGGTGGTGGCTGTCCGCCCCGGGCAGCGAGGAGATCCTGCCCACCCCGCCCGAACCGCCGCGGCTGGTGGACGCGCCGGAATACGAGCGCTGCCTGCAGATGCTGGACGAGGATCCGGAAGGCGCCCGCAGCCTCGCCGATACCTGGGCCATGCAGGGCGGTGGCGAAGGCGCGGCGCATTGCGCGGCGCTCGCGCTGTTGTCGCTTGGGGAGGCCGAGCGCGCCGCCGAGGCGCTGGAGCGCATCGCCACGCGCAGCCAGGCCGGCATCGCCGCCCGCGCGGCTGTGTTCGGTCAGGCCGGCGAGGCCTGGATCGCCGCGGGCCGGCCGCAGCGCGCGCATGCCGCGCTGACCCTGGCGCTCGCGTTGACGCCGGCCGACGTCGAATTGCTGGCCGAGCGGGCGATGGCCTCGCTGGCCCTGGACCGCCCGGCCGACGCGCTGGCGGATGTGGAGCAGGTGGTCGCGGCCGATCCGACCCTGGCCGAGGCCTGGATCATCCGCGCCTCCGCGCTTCGGCGCCTTGAGCGGCTGGCGCCGGCGGCCGAAAGCGTGGCGCAGGCGCTGCGCCTGACGCCCGACAATGTCGAGGCGCTGCTGGAGCGCGGCATCATCCGCCAGGCCCAGGGCGACGCTGCCGGGGCGCGAACGGATTGGGAACGGGTGATCGAGCTGACGCCCGACGGCGCCGCCGCGGACCTGGCCGCGCAGAACATGGCGCTGATCGAGGCGGGGCCGGCGCGGCGGTAAGTGCCGCGAAGCGACCGGCCGCCCCTACATGCGACTGAACCAGGCAAGCTGGTGACACCCGTGACACCCACCCATCGGCCCGGTGCGGTGCATCGGGCCGGGAGCGCACAGCGCGACCGCGCGCAGACCAACAGCCGCCCCCAGCACGACAGCGCAGGGCGCGAAGGCAAGCCGCGCGGATGCGCGGCGCCTGCCGTCTGAGGGCGTCAAGAAAGACTCAGTCCCTGCCCTCAGAAATCGAGGTCCGCGTAATGCGTCGGCGGCGTCAGCCCGCTGACGCGATCGGTCAGCAACGGCCGGAAGGACGGGCGGGACTTCATCCGCGCGTACCAGTCCTTCGCCGATTCGTTCAGCGACCAATCGACGTCGCCGATGAAGTCGAGCGCGGAAAGATGCGCCGCCGCGGCAAGATCGGCGAGCGTCAGCGAGGTGCCGGCGAGCCAGGGCCGCGTCTCGGCCAGCCAGCCGATGTATTCGAGGTGCGGGCGCAGATTGGCGTAGCCCGCGCGGATCGCCGACGCATCCGGATTGCCGCGCCCCATCACCCGCTTCATCTGCTTCTCGTACAGCAGGTTCATGCCGACCTCGGCGTGGAACTTGCCATCGAACCAGGCCACGAGGCGGCGGACTTCGACGCGTTCGGCCAGCGTGCGGCCGAGCAGCGGCATGTCGGGATAGGCCTCGTCGAGGTATTCGCAGATCGCGGTGGAATCCGCGATGGTCAGGCCGTTGTCCTCCTGCAGCACCGGCACGGTGCAGGCGGGATTCATGGCCAAGTAGTCGTCACGCCTTTCCCAGACGCGTTCGATTCGCATGTCGAACGGGATGCGCTTCTCGGCCAGGGCCAGGCGCACCTTGCGGGAGAAGGGGGAGAGGGGAAGGTGGAACAGCAGCCTCACGATGGGGCGCTTATGCCACCCGCTCCGCTGCGGCGCAAAGGCCGGGGTCCATGCCGTCCGGGCCGATCGTCAGATGCGCCGCGCGCAGGCCAGGAAAGCCTCGGTCACCGCGCGCGTGCCGCGCAGGTCGGCGCTCCAGGGGGAGACGTCCTCGCCGGGGAAGCTGACCTGCATGCGCAGGCCAAGCGCGAAGGCCTCGACGAAGTTGATGAAGTTGCGGAAGGCGCCCTGGTAGGACGCCTCGATCATGTCGGGACGGTTCGTGCCGGTGTAATTCAATTCGGCGTTCTGCCGGTCGATGGCGATCGCGATGCGCCCGGTGGCACCCTGGCGGACGTTCCAGCTGCGGTCGCCGACCTGCACGAAACCGTGCAGGTCACCGCGCAGGCGCTCGACCTTGATCCAGAAGAAGCGGCCCATGGAATTCGCCTCGGTCCCCATGCCGCACAGGGCGCCGTTGTTGCTCTGCGCGACATAGGCGACCCAGCCATTGATCGCGGCGAGGTTACGGACCTGCTGCGCCGAGGCGGGCGCGGCGATGGCGAAGACGGCCACCAGGGCCAGGGCAAAACGGCGCACGGATGCAATCCCTCCTGACGACGCGCCGGGCGCGCATCGACGGGACAAGATTACCGCGCCGTCATGGAAACGGAAGATGCGGCCACGCCGTCCGGTGAAGCGATTCACCGGACGGCGTGCGCGGGTTCATTCGGCGGCGACGGCCTCGGCTTCAGCCATCGGCACCGGCAGGTACTTCAGGAATTCGCGCGGCACGACATGCCAGAAGCGGCTGCGTTCCACGGCCCATTCATTCAACAGGCGCGCGGCGAAGCGGCTGCCGGTTTCCGCGACATGCCGGGCGATCAGGTCGCACAGCACGCCTTCCCAATGCGGATGCGCCAGGCGGGCCCACAGCAGCGTCTCGGGATTGACGCGCACGCCGAAGGTGTCGTCGGCGTCGTAGACGAAGGCCTGGCCGCCGGTGAAGCCGGCGCCGAAATTGTCGCCGACCGCGCCCAGGATCGCGACGGTCCCGCCCGTCATGTATTCGCAACCATTCGCGCCGGTGCCCTCGACCACCGCGGTGGCGCCGGAATTGCGCACCGCGAAGCGCTCACCCGCCTGGCCGGCGGCGAACAATTCGCCGGCCGTCGCACCATAGAGGCAGGTGTTGCCGATGATGGTGTTGTCGTTCCAGATCAACGGCGAGGACGGCGCCGGCCGCACCACGATGGTCGCGCCCGACAGGCCCTTGCCGACATAGTCGTTGGCGTCGCCGAACACCTCGAGCTTGAGGCCGCGCACGCCGAAGGCGCCGAGCGACTGCCCGGCCGATCCGCGCAGCCGCACGGTCAGGTGCCCCGATTGCAGCCCCGACATGCCGAACTGGCGTGTGATGCGGGACGACACCTTGGTGCCGATCGCGCGATGCGTGTTCCGGATGTTGTACTGGAGCTGCATCTTCTCGCCGTGGCGGAACAGCGCATCGGCGTCGCGGATCATCTCCGCGTCCAGCGTCTCCGGCACCTCGTTGCGGCCTTCCTGCGTGCAGTAGGACGCATGCGGACCCGCATCGGCCTGCACCAGCAGCGGGTTGAGGTCGAGGTCGTCGAGGTCCTCCGACCCGCGGCTGACCTGCTGCAGCAGGTCGGTACGGCCGATCACGTCAGTCAGCTTGCGGAAGCCGAGTGCGGCGATGATCTCGCGCACCTCCTCCGCCACGAAGGAGAAAAGGTTGATCACCTTCTCCGGCGTGCCGGTGAACTTCTGGCGCAGGGCTTCGTCCTGCACGCAGACGCCCACGGGGCAGGTGTTGGAATGGCACTGGCGCACCATGATGCAGCCCATCGCGACGAGCGATGCGGTGCCGATGCCGAATTCCTCGGCGCCGAGCATCGCCGCGATCACCACGTCGCGGCCGGTCTTGATGCCGCCATCGGTGCGCAGCCGCACGCGATGGCGCAGCCGGTTGAGCTGCAGCACCTGGTGCGTTTCGGACAGGCCCATCTCCCAGGGCAGGCCGGCATACTTGATGGACGATTGCGGCGACGCACCCGTGCCGCCGGAATGGCCGGAGACCAGGATCGCATCCGCCTTCGCCTTCGCCACGCCAGCCGCGATGGTGCCGATGCCCGAACGCGACACCAGCTTCACGCAGACCGACGCATCCGGGTTGATCTGCTTGAGGTCGTAGATGAGCTGGGCGAGATCCTCGATCGAATAGATGTCGTGATGCGGCGGCGGCGAGATCAGCATCACGCCGGGCGTCGAATGGCGCAGCTTCGCGATCAGCCCCGTGACCTTGAAGCCTGGAAGCTGGCCGCCCTCCCCGGGCTTCGCTCCCTGGGCAACCTTGATCTCGATCTCGCGGCAGTTGTTCAGGTATTCCGCGGTCACGCCGAAGCGGCCCGAGGCGATCTGCTTGATGGCGGAATTGGCGTTGTCGCCGTTCGGACGCGGCTTGGCGCGCGCCGGATCCTCGCCGCCCTCACCGCTGTCGGACCGTGCGCCGATGCGGTTCATGGCGATGGACAGCGTCTCATGCGCTTCCGGCGACAGCGCGCCAAGCGAGATGCCGGGTGCGAGCAGCCGCTTGCGGATCTCGGTGATGCTCTCGACTTCCTCGAGCGCCACCGCCGCGCGGCCTTCCATGCGGAAGTCGAGCAGGTCGCGCAGCGCCACCGGCGGCAGCCGCCGCACGGCTTCGGTGTAGCGCTTGTAGGTCTGGTAGCTGTCGGTCTCCACCGCCTTCTGCAGCGTGTGGATCAGGCTGCCGTCGAAGGCATGCACCTCACCGCGCCGGCGCAGCTTGTACAGGCCGCCAACCGGCAGGGTGACGGCGCCTTCCTGCCACGCCTTGTCATGCAGGGCGAGCAGGCGCCGCGCGATGCCCGACAGCCCGATGCCCGAGATGCGCGACGGCGTGCCGGGGAAGAATTCCGCCACCAGCGCACGGGACAGGCCGATCGCCTCGAAGTTCATGCCGCCGCGATAGGAGGACAGAACGCCGATGCCCATCTTGGACATGACCTTCAGCAGACCCTTGTCCACCGCCTTCTTGTACTTCGCGACTGCCTGGCCGAGGCCGACATTGCCGAACAGCCCGCGCCGGTGCCGGTCGGCGATGCTCTCCTGCGCCAGATAGGCGTTCACCGTGGTCGCACCCGCGCCGATCAGCACGGCGAAGTAGTGCACATCCATGCATTCCGCGGCGCGGACATTGAGCGAGGTGAAGGTGCGCAGCCCATGCTTGATCAGATGCGTCTGCACCGCGCCGACGGCGAGGATCATCGGGATGGCGGCACGCTCGGCGCATTGCGCCTCATCGGTGAGGATGACGTGGGCGCAGCCGGAACGGACACCTTCCTCGGCCTCGCGGCGGATGCGCTCGATGGCGCGGCGCAGGCCGCCCTCGCCATTGGCCACCGCCCAGGTGCAGTCCACCGTGCAGACAGTGCTGCCCATATAGGCCCGCATGGCGTCGAACTGGGCGTTGGACAGCACCGGGCTGTGCAGCATCAGCATGTCGCACTGCGTCGGGTCCTCGTCGAGGATATTGCCCAGATTGCCGAGCCGGGTGCGCAGCGTCATCACCCGCGTTTCACGGAGAGAATCGATCGGCGGGTTCGTGACCTGGCTGAAGGTCTGGCGGAAATAGTGATGCAGGCCGCGATACTGTTCCGACAGCACTGCGATCGGCGTGTCGTCGCCCATCGAGCCGACCGCCTCGTTGGCATCCTCGGCCATCGGGTGGAGGATGCCTTCCAGCTCCTCCAGCGTGTAGCCCATCGCCAATTGGCGGCGGCGCAGCTCCTCGGTCCCGAAGTTGGCGCGTTCGTCACCTTCGGCCTTCACGATCTCGTCGATGCCGGTGGTGCGCGCGGTCCACTTGCCGAAGGGCTTGCGGGCGGCGAGCGCATCCTTCAGCGCCGTGTCCTCGTAGAAGCGCGCTTCCTCGAGATCGACACCGATGCATTGGCCGGGGCCGACACGGCCCTTCTGCATGATGCGGTCCTCGGCCACCTTCACCATGCCGGTCTCGGAGCCGACGATGAGCAACCCGTCGGTCGTCACGGTGTAGCGCATCGGGCGCAGACCGTTGCGGTCCAGCCCGCCGATCACCCAGCGCCCGTCGGTCGCGGCGATCGCCGCCGGCCCGTCCCAGGGTTCCATCACCGCGTTGCAGTACATGAACAGCTCGCGGTGATTGTCCGGCATGGTCGCGTTGTTGCCGGTGCTCTCGGGGATCAGCATGGCCTTGGCCATGGGCGCATCGCGCCCGCCGCGCACGAGCAGCTCGAACACGTTGTCGAGCGTCGCGGTGTCGGACCCACCGGCCTGCACGATCGGCTTCAGGTCGTCCATGTAGTCGTCGAGCAGCGGATGGGCGAGCCGCGTCTCGTGGCTCTTCATCCAGTTGACGTTGCCGTGCAGCGTGTTGATCTCGCCGTTGTGGGCGAGCATGCGGAACGGCTGCGCGAGGCGCCAGGTGGGGAAGGTGTTGGTGGAATAGCGCTGGTGATAGATCGCGAAGCGCGAGACGAAGCGCACATCGAGCAGGTCGGGGTAGAATTCCGTCAGGCTCTCGGCAAGGAACATGCCCTTGTAGATGACCGAGCGCGTGGACAGCGAGCAGAGATACAGCTCGGGGATCTGCGCCGCGATGGCCTGCTTCTCGATCCGCCGGCGGATCACGAACATGTCGCGCTCGGCGGTGGCGATGTCGCGCTGCTCAGGGTCCCAGATCAGTATCTGCTCGATCTCGGGGCGCGTGGCATTCGCCTTCTCCCCGATGCAGGCGACGTTGATCGGCACCTGGCGCCAGCCATAGATGTGGTAGCCGGCGTTGAGGATCTCGGTCTCGATGATCTGGCGGCAGCGTTCCTGCGCGCCGAGGTCGGTCTTGGGCAGGAACACCATGCCGACGGCGATGCGGCCCGGGCGCAGCCGGTCGCCGCCGCGTTCGACCACATCGGCGAAGAAATCCTGCGGGATCTCGATATGGATGCCCGCGCCGTCGCCGGTCTTGCCATCGGCATCGACGGCGCCGCGGTGCCACACCGCCTTCAGCGCGTCGATGCCGGCCTGCACCACCTCGCGCTTCGGCTTGCCGTCCAGCGCGGCGACCAGGCCGACGCCGCAGGCGTCGTGCTCGGTCAGGTCCAGATGCGCGGTGGATTCCAGCGCCACACGGCCCGCGGCGTAGGATTCGACGAAAGCGGAACCGGTTTCGATCTGCTGCGACATGGTGCGCTCACTCCGCCGCGATGGCCGGGGTCTCGCCCCGCGCCTGGATGAAGGCATGGATCTGGTCGGCGGCATCGCGCCCGTCGCGGATGCCCCAGACCACCAGGGAAGCGCCGCGCACGATGTCACCGGCGGCGAAGACGCCGGGCAGCGCCGTCATCATCGTGCGATAATCGACCTTCAGCGTGCCCCAGCGCGTGACGCCGAGTGCCGGCTCGTTGAACGCCGCCGGCAGATCCTCCGGATCGAAGCCGAGCGCCTTGATCACGAGCTCGGCGCGCAGGTTGAAATGCGCGCCCGGGATCGGTTCCACCTGCTGGCGGCCGGTCGCATCCGGCAGGCCGAGATGCATGCGCTGCGCACGCACGCCTTCGACCTTGTCATCGCCGAAGAAGGCCTCGGGTGCGGCGAGCCATTCGAAGGTCACGCCTTCTTCCTCGGCATTCTTCACCTCGCGCATCGAGCCCGGCATGTTCGCCTTGTCGCGGCGATAGAGGCAGGTGACGGATGCCGCGCCCTGGCGCACCGCCGTGCGCACGCAATCCATGGCGGTGTCGCCGCCGCCGACCACAACGACATGCTTGCCCTGGGCATCCAGCGCACCGGAGTCGAAGTCCGGCACGTCGTCGCCAAGGCCCTTGCGGTTCGAGGCGATCAGGTAGTCGAGCGCCGCCACCACGCCATTCAGCCCGGCCCCCGGATTGCTGATGTCGCGCGCCTTGTACACGCCGGTCGCGACCAGCACCGCGTCGTGGCGCGCGCGCAGTTCGCCGAGCGTGATGTCGCGGCCGATCGCGATGTTCATCTGGAAGTGGATGCCGCCCATCACGTACTGCTTCCAGCGGCGGACGACGATGTCCTTCTCCAGCTTGAAGTTCGGGATGCCGTAGATCATCAGCCCGCCGGCGCGGTCATGCCGGTCATAGACGGTGACCTGGTAGCCCATGGTGCGCAGCCGCTCCGCCGCCGCCATGCCCGCCGGGCCGGCGCCGATGATGCCAACGGATTGCGCACGCTCGCGCACCGGCCTCGGTGGCTTGACCCAGCCCTTCTCCCAGGCGGTGTCGGTGATGTATTTCTCGACCGCGCCGATGGTGACACTGTCGAAGCCCTTCTCGATGACGCAATTGCCTTCGCACAGCCGGTCCTGCGGACAGACACGGCCGCAGATCTCGGGGAAGGTGTTGGTCGCCGAGGCGATCTCGTAGGCTTCCTCGATCCGACCCTCGGCGGTCAGCTTCAGCCAGTCGGGGATGTTGTTGTTCAGCGGGCAATGCACCTGGCAGAACGGCACGCCGCACTGGGAACAGCGGGAGGCCTGGGTCGCGGCGGCCTCCTGCGCGAAGGGCTGATAGACCTCGGCCCAGTCGGCGCGGCGTTCGCCGGCTTCGCGCTTGTCGGGCTGGCGCTGCTGCAGGCGGACGAACTGGAGCATCTTTTCGGCCATACGAACCCCCGCGGCGGCACAATTCTTGCCTGAACTTTCGGACAACGTTGGGACAGCACCCGACCGGGCGGCCGGCGGGCATGCGGCAGCGCATGATCCGCCATCGCGGTCCCGGTTGAAGGTCACATACGGCAAGCGAATCCCCGGCGCGAGTCCTTTTTGCGCCGATGGGTCATATTTAATGTCCTAATTCGGTGCCTTGTTCGCCGCCATCGTTCACGACGGTCTCGGATCTCCGCTTAATTGGTCCATATCGGTCTTATCATGACGTGACCGGGCCCTGCCGCCGCCCGCCGGGCCGGTAGCGCGCCAGATAGGCCGGCACCACCGCCTCCACCGCCTTGGGCGACAGACCCAGCGCGGCCAGCCCGGCCGCATCCGCCGCCACCACATTGTCGCGCTTGAGCAGGATCAGCTGGTCGCGGGTCAGCGGTGGGGTCGGCAACCATTCCCCCATGCGCGCCTGGAAGGCGACCAGCGCCTCCGGCAGCGGCACCATCAGCCGCCGGCGATGGGTGTGCTCCAGCACGAAGTCCAGCACTTGCCGCATCGTCATCACCCGCGGCCCGCCGAGTTCATAGACGCGCCCCACCGCATCATCCCGCGCGATCGCCGCCATCACCGCATCGGCCACATCTCCGACATGGACGGGCTGGAAGCGTGTCTGGCCCTCCACCACCGGCATGACCGGCAGCATCGCCGCCAGCCCCGCGAAACGGTTGAAGAACTGGTCATCCGGGCCGAACACCACCGACGGCCGCAGGATGGTCGCGCCCGGGAAGGCGGCCCGCACGGCCTGCTCCCCCTCCCCCTTGCTGCGCGCATAAAGGCTTTCGCTGCCCGGATCCGCGCCGATCGCCGAGATATGCACCAGCCGCCGCACCCCCGCCGCGGCCGCCAGACGGGCGATGCGGCCCGCGCCCTCGGCCTGGATGCGCTGGAAGTCGCCCGGCTTCCGCTCGAACAGGATACCGACCAGGTTCACCACCACACCCGCGCCGGCCACCGCCCGGGCCACCGAGGCGTCATCCGTCACCGAGGCGGCGACCGGCACCACCTGCCCGACATCGCCGAGCGTGCGGAGCTTGCCGGCCTTTTCCGTATCCCGCCCGGCGATGCGGACGCTGTAGCCCTGCTTCGCCAGCCGCTGGACCACGTGCCGGCCGATGAAGCCCGCGCCGCCGAACACCGTCGCCACCTGCCGCATCATTGCGCACTCCATCCCTGCCTGGCCTGACTTCATAGGGGCCGGCCCGGCGCGAACCAAGCAGGCAGCGTGCCGGCGCGGCCCCTGGCGCGCGCCCAATGGGCATCTGCGGCGTGGCGCGGCATAAGCGCAATCTTTCGCCTCCCAGGATCCGCCGCCAATGATGCTGCTCTCCCATCTCCTTCGCCGCTTCGTCCGCCGCGGCCGGCTGGTCGTGCTGGACCATCGCGGCACCGCCCATCGCTTCGGGTCCGGCGAGGATGGCCCGGAGGTGACCATCCGCCTGACCGACACGGCGGTGGAGCGCGAAATCTTCCTCAATCCCGAACTCAAGACCGCCGAGGCCTATATGGATGGGCGGCTGGTCATGGAGGGCGGCGCGCCGGTCTTCGACCTGCTCTACCTGTTCTCGATCAACCGCTCCGGCCTTGCCGCGCATCCGGTGCAGCAGATGCTCCGCCGCGCCTGGCGTTCGGTGCGGCGCTGGCAGCAGCGCAACCCGCTTGGCGTCGCAGCGAAGAACATCCGCCACCACTACGACATCCCGCCTGATTTCTACCGGCTCTGGCTGGATGAGACGATGACCTATTCCTGCGCCTATTACCCGACGCCGGAGACCTCGCTGTACGACGCGCAGATCGCCAAGCTGCGCCACATCGCCGCCAAGCTGCGGTTGGAACCGGGCATGACGGTCGCCGAGATCGGCTCGGGCTGGGGCGCGCTCGGCACCTTCCTCGCGCGCAACTACGGGGTCACGGTCACTTCGGTGACCCTGTCGCCCGAGCAATGCGCCGTGGCGAAGCAGCGTGCGATCGACGAAGGCGTGACCGACCGCGTCGATTTCCGCGAGCAGGACTATCGCGAGCTGGAAGGCACCTATGACCGCGTCGTCTCGATCGCGATGATGGAGGCGATCGGCATCGACGAATTCGACACCTATTTCCGCAAGATCAAGGCGCTGACCAAGCCGGGTGGCTTCGCACTGGTGCATTGCATCGGGCGGATGTCCCCGCCGGGGACCACCGCGCCCTTCATCCGCAAATACATTTTCCCCGGCGGCTATGTGCCCGCGCTGTCGGAGGTCTTCGCCTCGCTGGAGCGGACCGGCACCTGGTGCGCCGATTGCGAGAGCCTGCGGCTGCACTACTACTGGACCATCAAGCATTGGCGCGAAGCCTATGACGCCCGCCGCGACGAAGCCGTGGCGATGATGGGCGACCGCTTCTGCCGCATGTGGGATTTCTACCTGGCCTCGGTGGAACTCGGCTTCCTGCACGGGTCGAATTTCGTCTTCCAGCTGCTGCTGTCCGACCGCCGCGACGACGTTCCGGTGGTGCGCGACTTCATCCAGGACGAGGAACGCCGCCTCGCGGAGACCGGCGCGCGATAGGGCACGCGAAAAGGCTGCGAGGGGGTGCTTGACGGGTCGCACCGCCACGGGTAATTCCCCGCCCCTCGCCGAAAGGCGCCGACCTCCTTGCCCAGGTGGCGGAATTGGTAGACGCGCAGGTTTCAGGTACCTGTGACCGCAAGGTTGTGAAGGTTCGAGTCCTTTCCTGGGCACCAAACTACGACGGAGGCAGGCGCAGCCGATGGGCAGCACCCTTTTCACCCATGGCGGCGTGACCATCCGCCTGCATCGCAACGACCTGCCGGACGGGCTCGACCTCGGCCGCGTCGTCGCCATCGACACCGAGACGATGGGCCTCAACCCCCATCGCGACCGGCTCTGCCTGGTGCAGCTGTCCTCCGGCGACGGTTCCGCGCATCTGGTGCAACTGATCCCCGAAAGCCTCGGCGGCCAGGGCTATGCCGCGCCGAACCTGAAGAAGCTGCTGGCCGACCCGGCGGTGACCAAGCTGTTCCACTTCGCGCGCTTCGATGTCGCCGCGCTGTACCAGTATCTCGGCGTCACCGTCGCGCCGGTCCTCTGCACCAAGATCGCGGCCAAGCTGGTGCGGACCTTCACCGACCGGCACGGGCTGAAGGATCTATGCAAGGAACTGCTCGGCGTCGACCTGTCGAAGCAGCAGCAGACCTCGGATTGGGGCGCGCCGGAGCTGAGCCCGGACCAGCTCGCCTATGCCGCGTCTGACGTGCTGCACCTGCATGCACTGTGGGCGAAGCTCGAAGGGCTGCTGAAGCGGGAAGGCCGGCTCGACCTCGCCGAGGCCTGCTTCCGCTTCCTACCGGCGCGGGGAAAGCTCGACCTGCTGGGCTACGAAGACCCCGACATCCTGAGTCATTGATTTTTCCGCGCCCTCAAACGGCGGGTGCCGGCCATCCGGCCGGCTAGCCTTCGCGTCCCGCACTGGTGTGCTGGGCGCTGTGGGCGGTCCGGGCGCGTTCGCGCTGTGCGCTCGCAGTTCGATGCAGGGCATCGAACCGATTTCTCCGTCCTTCAGAAGCTGGGGCTACTTACCCGGACCGTTTCCAGGCCGCTCGCGGATCGCCGCCTGAGCACTTCCGGCGCCCTGGCGTCGAGGCGTCGGCAGCCCTGGCACGATTCTTGATTCCCCGGGGCGAGTTTTATTGACCCTTCGCCCTCGCGGCACCATACAGGCGCCGTGAACGCCCCGCTTCCCCATCCTGATCTCGACGTCGCGCGCCAGGTTCTGGCTCTCGAATCCGAAGCCCTCACCGCCCTGGCCGCCAGCCTCGACGACCGCTTCGCCCAGGCCGTCTCGCTGCTTGCCGGTGCCTCGGGCCGCGTCGTCGTGTCCGGCATGGGCAAGTCGGGCCATGTCGCGCGCAAGATCGCCGCGACGCTCGCCTCCACCGGCACCCCCGCACTTTTCGTCCATCCGGCCGAGGCCTCGCATGGCGATCTCGGCATGATCGTCGCCGGCGACGCCGTGCTCGCCCTGTCGAATTCGGGCGAGACCTCGGAACTCGCCGACCTCGTCGGCCACGCCAAGCGTTTCGGCCTGCCGCTGGTCGGCATCACCGGCCGCCCCGGCAGCACGCTGGCCCGCGCCGCCGATGTCGCGCTGGTGCTGCCCGAAGCGCCCGAGGCCTGCCCGATGGGCCTCGCGCCCACCACCTCCACCACCATGCAGCTCGCCCTTGGCGACGCGGTCGCGGTGGCGCTGCTGACGCGGCGCGGCTTCACCGCGGCCGATTTCCGCGTCTTCCATCCGGGCGGCAAGCTCGGCGCGCGGCTGTCGCGGGTGCGCGACCTGATGCACGGCGCGGCGGAACTGCCGCTGGCCCCCCCCGACACCAGCATGGATGCCGCCATCGTCGCGATGACCGCGCGCCGCTTCGGCTGCCTCGGCGTGCAGGCCGCCGATGGCCGCCTGCTCGGCATCATCACCGATGGCGATCTGCGCCGCGGCCTCGAGGCCGGTGGCAGCGGCGCCCTGCTGACCCGCAGCGCGGCGGATGTCATGACCCGCGCCCCGCGCACCGTGCGGCCGGACACGCTCGCCGCCGAGGCGCTGCACGAGATGAACACGCGCGCCATCACCACCCTGTTCGTGGTCGATGACGAAAGCCGCCCGGTCGGCATCCTGCACATCCACGACCTGCTGCGCGCGGGCGTCGCATGAGCGGACGGGACGACCCGCGCCCGAGGCCGACGCCCGCCGTGCCGCTGCGCGCGGTGCCGTCGGAACGGGCGGCCTCGGCGTCCCGCCACATGCTGCCGCCCTCGCGCCGGCGCTGGGCGCCCTCGGCCGGGCAGATCGCCCGGCGGCGGCTGGCCGTGCGCCTTGCCAAGTGGTTCCTGCCGATCGCCGGCGTCGGCCTGCTGGTCGCCATCGCCGTCTGGCCCGAGCTCGACCGCATGGAAGACCGTGCCCGCGTCTCCTTCCGCCGCGTCCTGCAGTCGCAGCCTGATGCGGTGCGGCTGGTCGAACCCCGCTACCAGGGCCTCGACGAGCAGAACCGGCCCTTCACCGTCACCGCCGACGTCGCGACCCAGACGGAGAACGCCGATATCGTCGATCTCGACCGACCGCGCGCCGACGTGCTGCTGACCGATGGCAGCTGGGTGCTGCTGGAATCCAACACGGGCCGCTTCGACAAGGCGCAGCACCGGCTCGACCTCTGGGGCGATGTCACGCTCTGGCAGGATGGCGGCAACCTGCTGGTCACGGCGGAGGCGGAAGTGCAACTACAGGAAGGCTCGGCCTCGGGCGACAAGCCCGTGGCCGCGCAGGGGCCCTTCGGCACGCTGGTCAGCGAAGGCTTTCGCCTGACCGAACGCGGCCAGGTCGTCGTCTTCACCGGACGCGCCCGCGCCATCCTGGAGGGTGGGCAATGAAGCGCGGCATCATCGGGCTCGCCGTCGCGCTGCTGTCGGCGACGGCGCTGGCCCAGGGGCTCGACCTCAGCCAGGGCGGACCGATCGAGGTCACCGCCGTCGATGGCATCGAATGGCGCCAGCAGGACCAGGTGGTGATCGCCCGGGGCCAGGCGCGCGCGACGCGCGGCGGCGTCACCGTCGATGCCGACCGCCTGGTCGCCCGCTACCGACCGCGCGGGGGCGAGGCCGCGGCCGCCCCGCGTGCGCCGACCGAAGGCCCTGCCGGCGGTGGCGAGATCTGGCGCCTGGAAGCCGAGGGCAACGTCGTCGTCACCTCGGCGACCGACCGGGCCGAGGGCGACCGCGCCGTCTATGACATGGACCAGGCGGTCATGGTGATGACCGGCGGCGCGCTGCGGCTGGTCACGCCCGACAACACGCTGACCGCGCGCGACAGCGTCGAATACTGGGCGCAGCGCCGCATGGCGGTGGCGCGCGGCAATGCCGTGGTCGTCACGAATGACGGCAGGCGCGTGCGCGCCGACACGCTGGTGGCCTTCTTCGCCGAAGGCCAGGCGACGGGTGCGGCACAGCCCGCGCGCGCCCAGCCGACCACCATCCAGCCCGGCCAGCCGCCGGGCGCGCAGCCATCCTCGATCGAACGCGTCGAGGCCTATGGCAATGTCGACATCCGCACGGCCGAGGAAGTCGTGCGCGGCGATCGTGGCGTCTACAACCCCAATACGGGACTCGCGCGCCTGCTCGGCAATGTGCGCATCACCCGTGGAGACAATACCCTGACCGGCCAGGAAGCGATCGTGAACATGAAGACCGGCGTCGCCCGCCTCGTCTCGGCGCCCGGCGCGCGCGTCCAGGGGCTGGTGATGCCGCAGCAGGGCCAGCCGCAGCCGGGACCGCAGCCAGCACCACAGCCGGAACCGTCCCGATGAGCGAGGCCCTGCGCGTCGTGGAAGGGGCCGCCACCAATGGCGGACTGGTCGCCCGCGGCCTCGGCAAGCGCTACAAGAAGCGGCCGGTGGTGCGGAACGTCTCGATCTCGGTGAAGCGCGGCGAGGCGGTCGGCCTGCTCGGCCCGAA
The DNA here is from genome assembly GCF_057586215.1 of Roseomonas sp. SRI_022. Lineage (NCBI taxonomy): Bacteria > Pseudomonadati > Pseudomonadota > Alphaproteobacteria > Acetobacterales > Roseomonadaceae > Roseomonas > Roseomonas sp. SRI_022. The sequence goes on along the minus strand of NZ_JBYCZL010000010.1, from coordinate 64,501 downwards.
CGGCGCCGGCAAGACCACCACCTTCTACATGATCACCGGCCTCGTGCAGCCCGACGAGGGCCAGGTGGTGATGGACGGGCACGACGTCACGACGCTGCCCATGTATCGCCGCGCGCGGCTCGGCCTCGGCTACCTGCCGCAGGAAGCGTCGATCTTCCGCGGCCTGAATGTCGAGGACAACATCCGCGCCGCGCTCGAAGTCGTGGAACCGCTGCGCGACCGGCGCGAGCAGATGCTCGACGCGCTGCTGGCCGAGTTCGGCATCTCCCATCTGCGCCGCGCGCCCGCGCTGGCGCTGTCGGGCGGCGAGCGGCGGCGCTGCGAGATCGCCCGCGCGCTCGCGACGCACCCCTCCTACATCCTGCTCGACGAGCCGCTGGCCGGCATCGACCCGATCGCGGTGGGCGAGATCCGTGACCTGGTGAAGCACCTCAAGGACCGTGGCATCGGCGTGCTGATCACCGACCACAATGTCCGCGAGACACTCGAGATCATCGATCGCGCCTACATCCTGCACGACGGCCAGGTGCTGATGGAAGGCAGTCCGCGCGATATCGTCGCGCATGAAGGCGTGCGCCGTGTCTACCTCGGCGAAAGGTTCAGCCTTTAGTTTGCGCGCCGTGTTTCCAGCCGCCACACCGATCCCGGATCCACGGCGGCCGCACAGGCGGAGCGCCGGGTGATGGCGCTCGGCCCGCGCCTCGACCTGCGGCATTCGCAGCAGCTGGTAATGACGCCGCAGCTGCGCCAGGCGATCAAGCTGCTGCAATCCTCCAACGTCGAGGTCACCGCCTTCGTCGAGGAGGAGCTCGAGCGCAACCCGCTGCTCGAACGTGATGAGCGGACGGACCCCGGCCCCGATGCCGGCCGCAGCACCGACCCGCTGCCCGTACAGGCCGAAGCCCCCGACGCCGCCGCCGCCGCATCATCGGACGTGTTGCCCAGCGAAGCCGCCGCGCCGCTCGATGCGGAATGGGACAATGTCTATGACAGCGGCAACCCGCCGATCGGGCGGGGCGGTCGCGCCGATTTCGACGACGACCTCTCCGGCATCGACGCCATGGCCGCGCCTGAGAAGAACCTGCGCGAGCATATCGGCGAGCAGGTCCGCCTGACCTTCGCCGCACCGCAGGACCGCATGATCGCGGCGAATCTGCTGGCACTGGTCGATGCGGCGGGGCGGCTGACGATTCCCGATGCCACGATCGCCGCTGCGCTGGGTTGCGAGGAAGCCGTGGTCACCGCGGTGCGGCAGCGCATGCAGCGCTTCGATCCCGTGGGCATGTTCTGCGCCGATCTGCGCGAATGCCTGATGGTGCAGTTGCAGGACCGCAACCGCTTCGACCCGGCCATGGCCGCGCTCCTCGACAATCTGGAGATGCTGGCGCGGCGTGACCTGCGCGGGTTGCAACGCGTCTGCGGCGTGGATGCCGAGGACATCGCCGAGATGGTGGCCGAGCTGAAGCGGCTCGACCCCAAGCCCGGCGCGAGTTTCGATGCGCCGCCGGCGCTGACCCTGGTGCCCGACGTGCTGATGCGTCGCGGCCCTGCCGATGACTGGATCGTCGAACTGAACCCCGAGACGCTGCCGCGCGTGCTGATCAATCGCGGCTTCCACGCCCGCGCCGTGGTCGGCGCGAAGTCACGCGACGAGAAGGCCTGGGTCGCCGAGCGATTCCAGATCGCGTCCTGGCTGGTGAAGTCGCTGGAGCAGCGCGCGAACACCATCCTCAAGGTCTCCGCCGAGATCGTCCGCCGCCAGGACGGCTTCTTCCGCCACGGCGTCGCGCATCTGCGCCCGCTGATCCTGCGCGACGTGGCGGAGGAGGTCGGGATGCATGAAAGCACCGTCTCGCGCGTCACCTCCAACAAGGCGATTGCCACGCCGCGCGGGACCTTCGAGCTCAAGTACTTCTTCACCACCGCCATCGCCGGCACCGCGGGCGGCGAGGCGGTGAGCGCAGAAGCGGTGCGGCACCGTATCAAGGCCATGGTCGATGCCGAGGCACCGGCCGACATCCTGTCGGATGACGCGATCGTGGAACGGTTGCGTACGGAAGGCGTGGACATTGCCCGCCGGACCGTGGCCAAATACCGCGATGCGCTGCGCATCCCATCTTCGGTGCAGCGCAAAAGGGAGAAGGCCGTCCCGGCCTGATCCGACCTTGCCTGGGCGGCCCGCGCTGAGGATGCGGACCGGCGAACGGTCGCCACGGGGCGGCCCCTCCCCTTCACTAGAGGAAGGAGGGCAAAGCCCCATGCATGTCACTGTCGCAGGCAAGCAGGTCGAAACCGGCGAGGCGCTGAAGGTCCATGTGCGCGATGGCCTTGATGCCATTACGCGCAAGTACTTCGACCACGCGCTGGAAGCGAACGTCACCTTCCACCGCTCCCGCGCCCATTTCGCTTGCGACATCAACCTCAAGGCCGGTCGAGGGCTGACCATGCGGGCCGAGGGCGAGGGCCCCGACGCGCATCGTGCCTTCGAGGAGGCTGCGGAGCATCTGGCCAAGCGGCTGCGCCGCTACCGCCGGCGCGTGAACGAGCACGCCAGGTCCTTCGCACCCGGCCGCGACACCGAAACGCCGGCCGGGCGCGAGCGCGTCCTGCAGGCCATCGAAGAGGAGGGCGAGGAGCCCATTGCGGTTAACGGGGCCGACCACGGCGCCATCATCGCCGAGCATCCCACCGACATCAGCCTGATGACGGTGGGCGAGGCGGTGATGCGCATGGATCTCGGCCAGGTCCCGGTCCTGATGTTCCGCAACAAGGCCACGCGCGCGGTGAACGTCGTCTACCGCCGCGGCGACGGGCATGTGGGGTGGATCGACCCGGGCGAGGTGTGAGCCGACAGCCCGTCTCGTGGCCGTTGGGGCGTTCTGCGACCGGTCCGATGCGTCGCGTTGGGTCCGGCCAGACGCGTCGAGGTCTTCGTATCGGGGGGTGAGCCTACCCCCTCGTGCCACCAGATGACCGTGCGCCTTCCGAGAGGAAGGCGCACAGATCGCCTTCCAGCGCGACGGCATCGGTGGACCAGGTTTCGGTCCGCTCATCGCATGGCGCGATCCACAGCCGGTGGCGGTGGCCAAACATCCGCGACATGCGGGCCATGCACAGGCGCACCGGAAGCGTCGCGGGCATGTAGGGTAGGATCTCATAAGCCCTCGCGCCGGGCCGCGCTGCAAACAGCAGCGTCAGCCCGGCGCCATGCGCCCCGGCGATGACCGAGGCGCGACGCACCACCCGGATCTGATCGACCAGATCCAGTGTCGACAGCATGACCGGGATGAAGCCCTGCCGGACAAAGACCGCCTCGATCTCATCCTCGTTCGCCGGGCGCCGGCGCCGCGAATCGCGCCGCGAGATGAAGATGCGTTCCGCCGCCGGGGTCCCATCATCCGCGTCACCAGCGACCGCCAATCGGTCCATGACGCCCCGGCCAGCGCCGTCGGCATCGATGCGCACCGTGCCGTGCGGTGTCACGTATAGCCGTCGCACGAAGACCGCCGCTCCAACCGGGGCGAGCGGCACCTGCGGCCCGCCCAGGAGGCGAAGGCTGCGGGCTTGGAAACTCGGCGCATCGTCGCGGATCAGGATCGGCAGGTCGGGCACGCCGGGCTCGAACCGCCAGGCGATGTTCGGAATCCAGTTGGCGAACCAGTGATTGAAGTTCGCGGTATCCCCGGTCGCCAGCACGCCGTCCTCGATGGAAGGGGCGCGATCCAACGCGGCGCTTACCGATTCCTGCAGCAGGGGAATGCCGTTGCTGCGGACCATCACGCCGTCCCGGCGCCAGACCTGGCCGGCGCGGTTGACGAAGACGTCGGCATAGATGCGGATGCCGGCCGGTGCCGGAAGCTGGAGATGCTGCCGTTCCGCCTGCTTCAGCGTGCGCAGCACGACATCGGCGGCGCTGGCGGGCACCTCCGGGTCAAGACCGATACACGCGAGCGGCGCTGGCACCACCGGCCGCTGCTCCGCGAAGCGGAAGGGCGCGGCGGACCACGCGGAATCATCCACGCGCAGGATCCGGCGCACGAGGGCGCCGGCCGTCCATCGCAGTTCCGCCGGCGCCACCGCGCTCCGCAGGATGCCGTTCAGCACAGCAATCACCTGCCGGCGGGCAGACACATCCTGAAAGATCGCAGGATCAGCGGTCAGCACCGCGTAGGCCTCCCGCGACCAGTCCCCCCGCATGAATTGCCAGGCGATGCTCGCGCGCGCGCGGCCCGGCAGGTCGGCCGCGATCGCACGCGACGCCGCCTGGCGGAGCCCGCCCATATCACCCGCCATGAACGCCGCCTCAACCAAACGCATGAGCAACTGCGGGGAGGGGTGCCGTGCCGTGGCCGCGGACAGAAGCACACAGATGCCGGCATGGTCACCGGCCGCGGCGAGTGACGCGGCTTCCGACATCAGCCGGGACACCTCCGATGCGGGCCCGCTGACCGCGTGGGGCGGTAGGCGTGCGGCGCCGCCGCCCGTCGTCGCGTTGCTCATGCGGACTCCCGCGGCATCTCACGCCGCATCCCCTCGCGCAGGCGATTCAATGCCGCGGACTTGACCAACCAGTGGGCGGCCACCCTAATTGCGCAGCTACCCGCTGCCAATATTGGACACCTTCCCCCCTTTGAGGACCGTATCCGAATGCGTTCCTGTCAGAGTTGTCCGTGACCGGTGATCCGACAGAACTGAAGGAGCCGCCGAGCGGCGCCGGGAGCGACGAGCGGCCGATAGCCGGCCGCGACCCCGGCGCGCGGCCCAAGATGCTGGTGGGCACGTTCCACAAGACGGGGACCATGTTGATGGTCGCTGTGTTCCGGAGGATCTGCAATCGGCTTGGCTACAGGCTGGCCATGCGCGGCAGTCAGCCTTCCCGCGATGACTGGGACATCTTCCTCGACGTGCATTCGCGCTTCGATGCGCCCCACCTGGAGGGCGATTTCCGCGGCATCATCGTCATCCGCGATCCGCGCGACGTCATCATCAGCGGCGCCTACTACCACAGCCGGGTGAAGAAGGGCCTGAACGACGACTGGGTGCATATCCCATCGCCCGCCCTGGATGGCATGACCTACCAGGAGAAGCTGAATTCACTCCGGTCGGACGAGGCACGCTTCGCCTTCGAGATGGACAACATGGGCCGCCAGACCCTCGAGCGGATGCGCCGGTTCGTGTCGCCGCGCCCCGAGTTCCGGCTTACGCGCCTGGAGCATCTCGTCGCCGACGAGGAACTGTTCGAGTTCCATCGCGTCTTCGCCTGGCTCGGCATCCCTGCCAAGCATCTCGGCCCTGCTCTGAACATCGCCTACTCGCAGAGCCTGTTCGCCGGTGGGGGCCGCACGAGCCACGTCCGCAGCGGCAGGCCGGAGCAGTGGCGGGAGCACTTCACCCCCGCCCTGCACGACCTGTTCCGCGAGAAATTCGGCGACATCGCCGAACAGTTGGGCTACCCGGCGGCGTAACGGTGCGGGCGCGGCTCAGCGCGCCACGCGGGCCTCGCGGCCAGCCAAGGCATCAGTGCACCAGCGCCGCGCCCATCCCGTGCTGCAGGATCGCGGCGGTCGCCAGCGCCAGCGTCGGCGCCGCGCCGATCGGTGTGCCGTCCGCCGCATGGATCGCCACCGCGGACTGGCCGTTCACCACGACCGGCCGTGTATAGGCGATGGTCTGCGCGCCATATCGTGCCCAGGCGAGCGGCGAGAGGCGCCGCAACTCCTCGGCGGTCGGCAGCAGTTCCTCGCCGTCCTCGAGGGTGTCGATGTCGTCGGTTTCGTTGGTCATCACTCTGTCCTCCGGCCGCCACGTCCCGATAGGCCCGTGCAGCCTCGTTTCCGGCCCTGATGGGCCCGGTTGGGGTTCAGCCTTGCTCCCGGCGGTTGTCGGTGATCGCGGTGGGGCCGTTGGTGCGGGCCCCGATACGGATGGTCTTCACCCGGCTCTCCGGCTGCGGCCGCTTCAGGTCGAGGTGCAGCAACCCGTTGTCGAGCCACGCACCTTCCACCTCCATCCCTTCCGCCAGCACGAAGGCCCGCTGGAACTGGCGCGCGGCGATGCCGCGATGGAGGAAGATGCGTCCCTCGCTGTCATCCTTCTGGCGACCGCGGATGACGAGCTGGTTGTCCTCCTGCGTGATCTGCAGGTCGTCCATGGCGAAGCCCGCCACGGCCAGCGTGATGCGCAGCCGGTCGGGGCCGATCTGCTCGATGTTGTAGGGAGGGTAGCCGTCGGCATTCTTGCCCACCCGGTCGAGCATCTGCTCGAGATGGTCGAAGCCGAGAAACAAGGGCGAGCCGAACAGCGACTGGCGAGACACGAAGGCGGGCCTCCTCATCCGAGAGCGAAGCGGGCGGCGGGACCCGAAGCACCCCGCCATGCCGTGATTTTGGCGGGCGGGCGGGCGGTTGCAAGGGGGGGCGGCGAGGGCTACATGCCCATGCCCCCGCCATGACCGACGCCGCCACCCTCCCGATCCTGCTCGTCCCCGATCAGCGCCTGCGCGCCAAGGCGAAGCCCGTCGCCGCCGGCAACGGCGATGCCGTGCGCGCCCTGTCCGAGAAGATGCTGGCGACGATGTACGCCGCCCCCGGCATCGGCCTGGCCGCGCCGCAGGTGGGCGAGATGCTGCGCCTGGTCGTCATCGACCTCCAGAAGGAGGAGACGCGCGACCCGATCGTGCTGGTGAACCCCGAGGTCGTCGCCGAAAGCGACGAGACCGCGACGCGCGAGGAAGGCTGCCTGTCCCTGCCCGGCCAATATGCCGAGGTGACGCGCCCGGCGCGGGTGAAGGTGCGCTACCACGACCTGACCGGCGCGAAGCGGGAGATCGAGGGCGAGGGCTTGCTGTCGGCCTGCCTGCAACACGAGATCGACCACCTGAACGGCGTGCTGTTCGTGGATTACCTGAGCGCGCTGAAGCGGAACATGCTGCTGCGGAAGCTGGCGAAGGATTTGAAGGCGAAGCAGCGGGACTGAAGGCCAGGGAGGGCTTTGCCCTTCCCGGACCCCACCCACCAAAGGCCCGAGGCCTTTGGAAACCATCACCTTTATGGAGCCCCGTCCCCATGTGGCGCACCCCAATTCGAGGGTTCCAAGGGCCCTTAGGCCTTTGGCGGGGTGAGGTCCGGAGAGGGGCGGCGCCCCTCTCCGGTCAGGCCTGACGCCCATGCGCATCGCCTTCATGGGCAGCCCGGACTTCGCCGTCCCGGCGCTGCGCGCCCTGCACGCCGCCGGCCACGAGATCGCCGCGGTCTACTGCCAGCCGCCCCGCCCCGCCGGCCGCGGCCAGAAGGAAACGCCCTGCCCGGTGCACCGCGCGGCGCTCGGTCTCGGCCTTGAAGTCCGCACGCCCACCCGGCTGAAGCGCGACACCGCGCAGCACGATGCCTTCGCGGCGCTAAACCTCGATGCCGCCGTGGTCGCGGCTTATGGGCTGATCCTGCCGCGCGCGATGCTGGATGCGCCGAGCCGCGGATGCCTCAACATCCACGCCTCCCTGCTGCCGCGCTGGCGTGGCGCCGCGCCGATCCATGCCGCGATCCTCGCGGGCGACGCCGAAAGCGGCGTGACCATCATGCGCATGGAGGAAGGCCTCGACACCGGCCCGATGCTGTTGAAGGAAGCGACCCCGATCGGCCCGGACGCCACCGTCCAGGCACTGCACGATACGCTGGCGGCAATCGGCGCGAGGCTGGTGCTGCGCGCGCTCGATGAGGACCCGGCGGCCATCCCGCAGCCGGAGGATGGCGTCACCTACGCGCCCAAGCTGACCAAGGATGACGGGCGGCTCGACTGGTCGCTCGACGCCGCCGCGCTGGAACGCCGCGTGCGCGCACTGAACCCGTGGCCGGGTACGTTCTTCACCCATGGCAGCGAACAGATCCGCGTCCTCGCCGCGCGCGTGGAGGCCGGCAGTGGCATGCCCGGCACGCTGCTGGACGATGCCGCATTGGTCGCCACCGGCAGCGGCGCGCTGCGCCTGCTGCGCCTGCAACGGCCCGGGCGCGCGGCGATGGAAGCGGACGCCTTCCTGCGCGGCTTCGCCCTTCCGCGCGGTGGCGTGCTCGGCTGATGCCTTCCTACGCCCTCCTGCTCGAATACGACGGGTCGCCCTTCATCGGCTGGCAGCGCCAGGCCGATGGGCTGTCGATACAGCGGGTGCTGGAGGAAGCGGCGGCCCATCTGAATGGCGGTGAGATCCCGACCGTCATCGCCGCCGGCCGAACCGATGCCGGGGTGCATGCCGAAGGCCAGGTCGCGCAGGTGACGCTTTCGGCCGCATTGCCCCCGGAACGGGTGCGGGAGGCGCTGAACTTCCACACCAAGCCGCACCCCGTGGCCGTGCTGGGCGCGACGGTGATGCCGGATGACTGGTCGGCCCGCTTTTCCGCCACCGGCCGGGCCTATCGCTTTCGCATCCTGAACCGCCGGACGCGCCCGGCGCTCGATCTCGGGCGGGTGTGGCATGTGCAGCGCCGGCTCGATGCGGCCGCGATGCACGAGGCCGCGCAGGGGTTGCTCGGCAAGCACGATTTCTCCGCCTACCGCGCGGCGTCCTGCCAGGCGAAATCGGCACTGCGCACGCTGGACCGGCTGGATGTCGCGCGGCTGGGGGATGAGGTGGTGATCACCGCCGAGGCGCGGTCCTTCCTGCATCACCAGGTGCGCAACATGGTCGGCACGCTGGCCGAGGTCGGCGCCGGCAAGCGTCCGGTCTCCTGGCCGCGCAGCGTGCTGGATGGGCGGGAACGGGCACGCGCGGGGCAGACCGCGCCGCCGGAGGGGCTGACGCTGACCGGCGTGCGCTACGCGGAACCGATCGACTGGGGCTGAGCGTCAGCCCCCCGCCATCCGCGTCGTCAGCCCCGACAGGAACAGCGAAATCCCCAGGTCGAGCGCCACGAAGGCCGCCGCCCGCGGTCCCTGAAGACCGAGCCCGATCCGCGTCGCGAACCACTGCAACCACAGCGCATAGCCAAGGCCGAGCAGCGCGAAGGTATCCGCCACCATCCGCGGCATGCCCAGCAACTCAGGCAGGGACAGCACCGCCAGCACGCCGTACTGGACCAGGTTCACCCAGTTCCACGCGGCGATGAAACGTGGCCAGAGCACGCGCCGGCCCATCGCCTCGGCCAGCGGCAGGGAGGCCAGCGCGAAGCCCGCCCAGGAACAGACGAAGGCGATCAGGTCGGCGGCCAACCCACGCAGCGGGTCTGGCGTCACGGCCGTTGGGCCGATGCCGAGCCGCAGCAGCAGGAAGATCGGCAGGCAGATCAGCGCGGCAAGGAAGGAGGCGCGGGCGTCCACCATGGTCGGCTCGAAGGCGTCCATGCCATCCGGCTTGCCGCGCGCGAGCAGCAGCGCGCCGGCGATGCCGCGCACCACCGGGCCGGCGGGCGGGGTCGCGGCGCCGCTCAGGCGAGGATCTCCTCGAGGATCGCGCGATAGGTCGCCGCGAGCCGGCGCAGTTCCTCGATCGAGGCGTTCTCGTTCACCTGGTGCAGCGTCGCGCCCACCGCGCCGAATTCCGCGACCGGGCAGTAGCGCGCGATGAAACGCGCATCCGATGTGCCGCCGCCGGTGTCGAGTGCGGGCGTCTCGCCCGTGCTGCGCTGGATGGCGCGCGACAGCGCATCGACGAAGGGGCCGGGCCGCGTCAGGAAAGATTCGCCGGAACACTCCGCCCGCAGTTCATAGGCACAGCCGGCGGCGCGCAGCGCAGCGTGCAGGCGTTCGGTCAGCGATGCGCTGCTGTGCAGATCGTTGAAGCGGATGTTCAGCATGGCGCGCGCGACCGCCGGGATGACGTTGGATGCGCTGTTGCCGACATCGAAGCCGGTGACCTGCAGCGTGGTCGGCGGGAAGAACTCCGACCCGTTGTCGAGCGGCGCGGCGAGCAGCGGACCGAGCGCGGCGACCAGCCGGTGGATCGGGTTGTCGGCCAGGGCGGGATAGGCGCTGTGCCCCTGCTTGCCCTGCACCGCGACATGCGCCGTCAGGCTGCCGCGCCGGCCGATCTTGATGGTGTCGCCCAGCGCGCGGCGGCTGGTCGGTTCGCCCATCAGCGCCATGTCGGGGACCTGGCCATTGGCCTGCATCCATTCCAGCACCTTCGCGGTGCCATCGACCGAGCGCGCTTCCTCATCCCCCGTGATCAGCAGCGAGATCGAGCCCGGATGGTCCGGATGCGCGGCGAGATAGTCGGTCAGCCCGGCGATGAAGGCGGCGATGCCGCCCTTCATGTCGCAGGCGCCGCGTCCGAACAGCGTGCCGTCCCGCACCACGCCGGCGAACGGATCGTCGGCCCAGGCCGCAACATCGCCCGGCGGCACGACATCGGTGTGCCCGGCGTAGCAAAGATGCGGCCCGGCGGTGCCGCGCCGGGCGAAGAGGTTGTCCACCCGATAGTCGTCGGGGCCGAAGACCAGCCGCGTGCAGGTGAAGCCCAGCGGTTCCAGCACGCGCTGCACGACGTCCAGCGCGCCGTCATCAGCGGGCGTGACGGACCGGCAGCGGATCATCGCCTGGGCGAGGGGGATCGGGTCCGCTGCCATCATCGTTCCTTGCGCCACCGATTCACGCTCCGCTCCTCGCTTCGCTGCGGCGCTTCGCGGCCGGGGGCGTGCCTTCCGCCCCCGGGCCACGCGCGCCGTGGCGGGCGTCAGTCGCGCAGCAATTCGTTGATCGCCGTCTTGGCGCGGGTCTGTGCATCCACGCGCTTGACGATCACCGCGCAGTACAGCGACGGGCCCGGCGAGCCATCCGGCAGCGGCTTGCCCGGCAGCGAGCCCGGCACCACCACGGAATAGGACGGCACGCGGCCGATGAAGACCTCGCCCGTCGCGCGGTCGATGATCTTGGTCGAAGCGCCGAGGAACACGCCCATCGAGAGCACGGCACCCTTCTCGACGATCACGCCCTCTGCGACTTCGGAGCGCGCGCCGACGAAGCAGTCGTCCTCGATGATCACCGGGTTGGCCTGCAGCGGTTCCAGCACGCCGCCGATGCCCACGCCGCCCGACAGGTGCACGTTCTTGCCGATCTGCGCGCAGGAACCCACGGTCGCCCAGGTGTCCACCATCGTGCCTTCATCGACATAGGCGCCGAGATTGACGAAGGAGGGCATCAGCACGACGTTGCGCGCGATGTAGGCCGAACGGCGGACAACCGCGCCCGGCACGGCGCGGAAGCCGGCTTCCTTGAAGCGGTTCTCGCCCCAGCCGGCGAACTTCAGCGGCACCTTGTCATAGGCGCCGGCGGCGGTGTCCATCGGCGCGGAATCGACCAGCCGGAAGGACAGCAGCACGGACTGCTTCAGCCACTGATTCACATGCCAGTTGCCCTTGCCATCCGGCTGGGCGACGCGCGCTTTGCCGGAATCCAGCATCTCGAGCGCATCCTCGATCGCCGCACGGTCGGACCCGCCGGTGCCGGGGTTCACCCGGTCGCGGTTCTGCCAGAGCGATTCGATGCGGGCCTGCAGGGCGGTGCTGTCCATGGACGTCCTCGGGCTGTCTGTTCGGCGCGCGGTTCCTTGGGGCCGTCGCGCCCCGCTGTCAACGCGGCGGCGGGGCCACCAGGCCAGCATTTGACCCGATGCCGCGCATTGGGCCAGGAGCGCACAACGCGACCGCACCCAGACCGCCAGCCATCCCCGGCGCAACAGTGCATGGCGCGAAGCCAAAGGCCGCGGATGCGGCCCGCCCGGCGTTTGCGGGACACAAGAAAAATATCGCCAACGGGACGTTCATCGCCCTGGCCGTTCCATGATGACGATGACGACGGTGCTGCGCCCCCGAGGGACGAATGGCGACGATACCGCCCGCGGCCGCCGTGCCGCCGAGCGCGGTGGACCACGCCGTCGCGACCCGGCGCAGCACGTCCCTGGCGGGGCTGTGCCGCAAGGCCCGGCTCACCGACGCCGCATCCGAGACGGTGATCGGGTTGCTCGCCCCGTCGGCGCTGATAGCGGCGACGGTCGCGGTTGCACGTCCTTGGTCGGCGACGGCGAATTGCGTTGGCGGATCGACGCCCTGTCGCGCGCCGCCGCGCGGTAGGCAGGCCGAACGCCTCGTTCAGTGTGATCCGAGTGCCGGGAACTGCTTCTCGTCCGTCAGGTCCACCGGCGGCAACGGTGGCGCGAATTGCGGAAAGATCTCGTAGAAGAACGTGACCCCCTGCGCCTTGATGTGCGGGAAGCCGGGGAAGCCTTTGATGAAGCCCTTGTTCAGGCCCTGCCAGTTCTCGGCGATCGTGTTGTTCATGCCAGGGAAGAAATACACGCGTGACACCGCGGTTTCGGGCTTGAAGGAACCCGGCCCGATCAGGCCCTCGGCCGTGTTGTAGACCGAGATGTGGAAGCCGATCCCGTCATGCGAAGACGCCTTGGTGACGGTGATGTGGCACTGCAGGCCGTAGTGCAGTCCCGTGACGTTGTTGCCGATCAGCCCGTAGTCGAACAGGGCCTCGCACCAACCCGACATCGAATCAGGCACCGGAACCTGCGGCATCGGCTCTCTCCCATGCGGAGACCCGAACCTACACGCGACGCGTGCATTTCGCCACAGGTTCCACCACCTGGTCGTGATGGCGCAGGCCGTCTCGCGGCTCAGGGCCGGATCAGCGTTCCTGGCCCGGCATCGGTGAACAATTCGGCCAGGATCGCGTGCGGCACCCGGCCATCGAGAATGACCGCCCCCTTCACGCCGCGCTCGATGGCGTAGATGCAGGTCTCGACCTTCGGGATCATGCCCCCGGCGATCCAGCCGGCGGCGATGCCGGCCTTCACCTCGGCGACCGTCATTTCCGGGATCAGGTTCTTGTCGGCATCGAGCACGCCGGCGACGTCGGTCAGCATCAGCAGCCGCTCGGCGTTCAGCGCACCGGCGATGGCACCCGCCGCGGTGTCGGCATTGATGTTGTAGGTCTGGCCATCCGCGCCGACGCCGACGGGCGCGACCACCGGCACGATGTCCGCGCTGATCATCAGCTGCAGCACCTTGGGATCGACGCTTTCCGGTTCACCCACGAAGCCGAGGTCGAGCACCTTCTCGATGTTGCTCTCCGGGTCGCGATAGGTGCGCTGCAGGCGGCGCGCACGGATCAGCCCGCCATCCTTGCCGGAGATGCCGACCGCCATGACGCCGGCGCGCGTGATGGCTTCCGCCACCTGCTTGTTGACCGGGCCGGCGAGGACCATCTCGACCACGTCGAGCATTTCCTCATCCGTCACGCGCAGGCCCTGGACGAAGGTGGACTTCACGTTCAGGCGCTTGAGCATGGCGTTGATCTGCGGCCCGCCGCCATGGACCACCACCGGATTCACGCCGACCTGTTCCAGCAGTGCGATGTCGCGACCGAAACGCAGCGCCGTCTCCTCCTCCCCCATCGCGTGGCCGCCGTACTTCACGACCACGGTGGCGTCGTCGTAGCGCTTCAGGAAGGGCAGGGCTCCGGCCAGGATATTCATGGCGTCGAGCGTGTCGGCGGGCTCAGTCATCGGCGTTCCTCGTCCCGTCGCGGGGCTGCCGGTTTCTGGCGGCGCATGGCGGGGCGGTCAAGCCGGGGCCGGGCGGCTGTCCGGCCAGGCGGCTTGCCGCCCCCGCGCCCGGACCGCATGATCGTTTGAAGACGCCGAACGCCGGCACGGCCCAACGGAGACCGGAGGTCGCATGACCCACCCCAATCCTCACCGGACCCGCGCGGCATGACGCAGCGCCGGATGCACTTGGTCGCCTATCTCAAGACCGGGCCGACCGCGAACCATCCCGGCGCCTGGCGGCACCCCGAAGCGGCGCTCGACGACATCCTGCGGCCGGAACGCTACGAGCACATCGCGCGCGTGCTGGAGGAAGCACGCTTCGATGCTTGCTTCTACGCCGACACCTTCGGGCTGCCCGATATCCATGGCGGCAATTTCGACGCTTATCTGCGGCTGGGCGGGCAGATCTCCTACCTCGATCCGCTGGTGGTGCTACCGGTCATGGCGCGGGTGACGAAGCATCTCGGCCTCGGCGCGACGCTGTCCACGACCTTCCTGCATCCCTATTGGATCGCGCGGACGCTCGCCTCGCTCGACCTGCTGACGGCGGGGCGGATGGCGTGGAACATCGTGACCTCCGCGACCAACCTCGAGGCGAAGAACTTCGGAATGGATGGCATTCCGGGCAAGGACGAACGCTACGACCGCGCGGATGAGGTGCTGGAGGCCTGCAACGCGCTTTGGGAGTCCTGGGACGACGACGCCTTCGTGCTGGACAAGGAGGGCAGCGTCTTCATCGACCCATCCAAGGTCCGCTACACGAATTTCGAGGGTAAGTGGGTGAAGACGCGCGGGCCGCTCGCCATGCCGCGTTCGCCGCAGGTGCGCCCGGTCTTCATGCAGGCGGGATCGTCCGATCGCGGGCGCGACTTCGCCGCGCGCTGGGCGGAACTGATCTTCTGCACGCCGCACAGCAAGGCCGATACGCTCGCCTTCACCACCGACGTGAAGGCGCGGATGGCCAAGCACGGCCGCGCCCCCGACGACTGCAAGATCCTGCCAAGCTTCATGACCGTGATCGGCGAGACGGAGAGCATCGCGCAGGAGAAGTACGAATACCTGCAATCGCTGATCGATCCCGAGGCGCAGCAGATGCTCAACTCCTCCCTGATGGGCGCGGACCTGTCCAAGCACCAGGACGTGACGAGCTTCGCCGCCGCGACGGGCAACCAGGGCATCAGCGGGTCGATCGATCGCGTGATGCAGGTGATGCAGCAGGAGAGCCTGACCTTCGCCGAGGCGACGAAGAAGCCGCGCGGGCTGCTGGTCGGCACGCCGCAGAGCGTGGCGGACACGCTAGAGGACTACTTCACCTCCGGCGCCTGTGACGGCTTCATCATCACGCCGACCGTGCATCCACGGATGTTCGAGGAATTCTGCCGGCTGGTGGTGCCGGAATTGCAGCGGCGGGGGCTGTTCCGGAAGGAGTATGCGGGGGCGACGCTGCGGGAGAATCTGCGGCGGCCGTGACGGGTCACGCCGCCAACGACGTGATCTCCGCCCGCAGTTCGGGAATGCCCTGCCCGCTCTCGCTGCTCGTCACCAACACCAACGGATGCGCCGCGGTATGGCTGCGCGCCAGCGCCTCGGCTTCCTTGATGCGGGCCGCGAGTTTCACCGGCCCGACATCATCCGCCTTGGTCAGCACGATCTGGAAGGCGACGGCGGCGACGTCCATCAACTCCATCGCCGCACGGTCGGACGATTTCGTCTCGATCCGTGCGTCGAGCAGCAGCATGACGCGCATCAGGTTCGGCCGGCCGCGCAGGTAGTCGAACATCACGCCCTGCCAATCGCGCTGCATGTCCTTCGACGCCTTGGCATAGCCATAGCCCGGCAGGTCCACGATCACGAGGCGCTCGGCTAGGTTGAAGAAGTTGAGCTGCCGCGTCCGCCCGGGCATCTGCGACACGCGCGCCAGCGCCTTCTGCCCGACCAGCGCATTGACCAGCGACGACTTGCCGACATTGGACCGCCCGCAGAAGGCGACCTCCGGCAGCCCGGGTTCCGGCAACTGGTCCGACTTCTGCGCCGCATAGAAGAAGGTGCAGGGTCTGGCGAACAGCAGTCGCCCCGCCTCGATCAGCGCCTCGCGCTCCGCCTCGTCTCTCGCTTCAGAAAGCCCGGTCATCGCTCGTCTTTCGCTTGATGGGCCGAACCGTCGCGTTTGCGCCCCTTGGTGACAGACAGAAAAAGGAGGGGGTCCGGGGGAGTTCCCTCCCCCGGCCTTGCTTACTTCGCCTTACCCGGCGTCCCGGACTTCGCGGCCTTCGCCGCCGCCCGGTCGTGCCGCATGATGTAGTATTGCTGCGCCACCGACAGGGTGTTGTTCCACGCCCAGTAGATGATCAGCCCGGCCGGCATGCTGGCGAGCATGAAGGTGAAGATGATCGGCATCCAGGCGAAGATCTTGGCCTGGATGGGGTCGGGCGGCGGCGGGTTCAGCCGCTGCTGCACGAACATCGTCACGCCCATGATCAGCGCCCAGGCCGGCATGTGCAGGAAGTTGGACCATTGTTCCGGCTGGAAGGGCAGCAGCCCGAACAGGTTGAACAGGTTGGTCGGGTCGGGCGCGGACAGGTCGTGGATCCAGCCGAAGAAGGGCTGGTGCCGCATCTCGATGGTCACGAACAGCGCCTTGTAGAGCGCGAAGAAGACCGGGATCTGGATCAGGATGGGCAGGCAGCCGGAGGCGGGGTTCACCTTCTCCGACTTGTACAGCGCCATCATCTCCTGCTGCGCCTTCTGGGGGTCGTCCTTATAGCGCTCCTTGATCTCCGTCATTTTCGGCGCGAGCGCCTTCATCCGCGCCATCGAGTGGTAGGCCTTGTTGGCCAGCGGGAAGAAGGCCGCCTTGATCAGGACGGTGAAGATCAGGATAGCGACGCCGAAGTTCCCGGTCAGGCGGAACAGCCAGTCGAGCGCGAGGAAGAACGGCTTCACCAGGAAGTAGAACCAGCCGAAGTCGATCGCCTTGTCGAAATCGGTGATGTTCAGCCGCGACATGTAGGAGTCCAGCAGGTGGACTTCCTTGGCGCCGGCGAAGACGCGCGTCGCCATCTGGCCGGTCGCACCTGGTGCCACGGTGATCGGCTGCGGCGTGGCCATGTCGACCTGCCAGCGGTCGCCGGCGGCGCCCCCGCCGTCATTGGCGAAGCGGTAGGATGCCCGAAGCGCCTGGTCCGGCGCGGCCGGCATGACGGCGGCGAGCCAGTACTTGTCGGTGAAGCCGGCCCAGCCGCCCGTCGTCTCCTGGTCCAGCGCCACGCCCGACCGGCGCCCGGCCTCGGTCTTGGCGTTGGCGTAGGTCATTTCATGCAGCCGGCCGCCGAGCACGCCGGTGAAACCTTCATGCAGGATGTAGTAGCCGGCGGAAGGCGGGGTGTGCTCGCGGCGGATACGCGCCCAGGGCAGCACGGAAACCGGCTCGCTGCCGGTGTTCCGCAGCCGCTGCTCGGCCGTGATCATGTACTGATCGTCGAGCGAGAGCACGATCTCGAAGACCTGGCCCTGGCCGTTGTCCCAGGACAGCGTGACGGGGCGGCCCGGGGCGAGCGGCCCACCGGTCGCGGTCCAGTCGGTCTCGCTGTCCGGCACGCGCACGCCCGGGCTCGCGGCGGTCCAGCCCCACTGCGCGAAATAGGGGTTGGAACTGTCGCGCCGGTCGAACAGGCGGACCTGCGGGGAATTCGGGGCGAGCGTCTCGTGATAGGTCGTGAAGACCAGGTCGTCGATGCGCGCGCCGCGCAGGTTGATGCTGCCGGCGACGCGCGGATTCTCGATGGCGATCCGCGCGGCCGGCGACCGCGGCGACGTGGCGCTGGCTTCCGCCTGCACCGGGGCGGCCACGCCCGGCGTGGGCACGCCGGCGCTCGGCGCCGGCACAGCCGGCGTGGTCTGCGCGGCAGGCAGCGACGGCAGCGGTGCCGGCGGCCGGTTGGTGCGGTTCCACACGTCGAAGATCAGCAGGATGCCGATCGAGAGCGCGATCGCGGCAAAGAGGCGCTTCTGGTCCATCACGGAGGATCTCAGCCTTTCGGCGGAAGGGGCACGGGGTCGTAGCCGCCCGGGTTCCAGGGATTGCAGCGCAGGATGCGCGTCGCACTCATCAGGGCGCCGCGCGCGGCGCCATGGCTGGTGATGGCTTCGAGCGCGTAGTCGCTGCAGGAGGGATGGAAGCGGCAATGGCTGCCGATGATGCCGCGCAGCGTATAGCGATAGGCGTGGACGCAGCCCTTCAGGGCCATGCCGGCCGTGCTCACGGCAGCACCCCGGTCTGCTTCAGCGCACCGCGCAGGTCGCCGATGAGCTGCCCGAAGGGCCGGCTGCCGGTGCCGTCGCGCCCGATCAGTACCAAGTCCCAGCCGGACACGCCAAGGCCGGGCAGCGTCAGCCGCGCGGCTTCCTTCAGCCGGCGCCGCGCGCGGTTGCGCACCACGGCATTGCCGACCTTCTTGGTCACGGTGAAGCCGAGGCGCAAAGATCCGGGCTCGGTGGCCAGGGCCTGGATCACCAGGCCCGGCCGCGCGGCACGCTTGCCGCGCGAGGCGGCGCGCAGGAAGTCCCGGCGCTTCTTGATCCGACCGGCGGGAACACCCGTCTGGGGCGGGGCCGGCTCGGCGCTGCCCGACATGGGATGCTCCGCGGCGCGGACGTCAGGCCGAAAGGCGCTTGCGGCCCTTGGCGCGGCGGTTGGCGAGCACCTTGCGGCCACCCACGGTCGACAGGCGGGCGCGGAACCCGTGCCGGCGCTTCCGGACAAGCTTCGAGGGCTGGTAGGTACGCTTCACGACTAGTCTCCTGAACCTCGGTGCCGGCGTGCGGGCCACGCCGCCAGCAGAACGCGCCGGCGGACCCCATGCATTGGGGCGCCCCGGCGAGGGGCGGAGGTATAGGGAGCAGGATTGCCGCCCGTCAACCGCGCAGGGCCGCAATTCCTGTATGTAACCGCGGCGGAGAGGGAACCGAAGGCCGTATCGATGCTGAAATCCGGCCTTCGCCTGGCCCGCTTCTGGCCGATCCTGCTGCTGGCGGGGCTGCTGCTGGCCGCCTGGGCCTCCGGCCTGACCGAGTTGCTGTCCTTCGAGGCGCTGGCCAGGCATCGGGCAGCCTTGGCCGAGGTCGTCGCCACCCATCCCGCCGGCGCCGCGGCCGGCTACGTGCTGATCTACATCACGGTCGTTACGCTGTCGTTGCCTGGGGCGGTGGTGCTGACCCTGGCCGGCGGGCTGATGTTCGGCCCCTGGATCGGCACGGCGCTGACCGTGGTGGGGGCCACCATCGGCGCCTGCCTCCTGTTCTTGATCGCGCGCAGCGCGCTCGCCCCGCTGGTCACCGGCCGGGCGGCCGGGGTGGTCGAGCTGATGCGCCCCGGGCTGGAACGCGACGGCTTCTTCTATCTGCTGACCATCCGGCTGATCCCGGTGCTGCCCTTCTGGCTGGTCAACCTGGCCCCGGCCCTGATCGGCATGCCCTTCGGCGCCTTTGCCGCGGCGACCGCCATCGGCATCATCCCCGGCACAGCGGTCTTCGCCGGAATCGGGGCGGGGCTGGGCGATGTGCTGGCCGCCGGGGGCCGGCCCGATCTCGGTGTCATCCTGACGCCGGAAATCCTGCTGCCGCTGCTCGGGCTGGCGGCGCTGTCCCTGCTCGGGGCCTGGTGGCGGAAAAGGAAGCGCGATGCCTGATGTCGATGTGGCGGTGATCGGCGCCGGGGCGGCGGGGCTCTCGGTGGCGGCGATCTCGGCCGGGCTCGGGCTGACGGTCGCGCTGTTCGAACGCGGGACGATGGGCGGGGACTGCCTGAACACCGGCTGCGTGCCGTCCAAGGCCCTGCTGGCGGCTGCCCATGCGGCAGCCGAGGCACGCCGCGCCCACCGCTTCGGCATCCGCCTGCCGCCGCCCGAGATCGTCTGGGAGGGCGTAGGCGCCCATGTCGCCGGCGCCATCGCCGCCATCGCGCCGAACGATTCCGAGGAGCGCTTCCGCGCCATGGGGGTCGAGGTGGTGCGTGCCTCCGCCCGGTTCGCCGCGCGTGACGTCATCGAGGCCGGTGAGCGTCGCTTCCATTTCCGCCGCGCGGTCATCGCCGCCGGTTCCGCCGCCATCATCCCGCCCATTCCGGGCCTGGGCGACGTGCCCTTCCTGACCAACGACACGCTGTTCGGCCTGAAGGAGCAGCCGGGCCACCTGCTGATCCTCGGCGGCGGGCCAATCGGGCTGGAGATGGCCCAGGCCCATGCCCGGCTCGGCAGCCGTGTAACAGTGGTGGAAGCCGCCACCATCGCCGGGCGGGAGGAACCCGAATGCATCCCGCCGCTGCGCGACGCGCTGGCCGCCGATGGCGTCACGCTCCACGAAGGCGTCCGCGTGCTGGCTGCCGAGCCGGACGAAGCGGGCGTGGCGCTGCTGCTCGACGACGATACGCGGGTCGTCGGGACGCATCTGCTGATCGCCGCGGGGCGGGCGCCCCGGCTGGCGGGGCTCGACCTCGCAGCCGCCGGGATCGCGGCCACGCCAGCCGGCGTGACCACCGACCGCGCCCTGCGCTCCGTCTCCAACCGCCGCGTCTGGGCGGCGGGCGACATTGCTGACCCCCAAGGCCTCGGGCCACGCGCCTTCACCCATGTCTGTTCGCAGCACGCCGGCATCATCGCGCGGTCCATGCTGTTCCGCCTGCCCGCGCGGCTGTCCTACGACGCCCTGCCGCGTGTCACCTACACCGACCCCGGCATCGCCCAGATCGGCCCGACCGAGGCCGAACTCCGCGCCCAGGGCCGGCAGGATCTGACCGTGCTGCGCTGGCCGCTCGCCGAGAATGACCGGCTGGTCGCCGAAGGCCGGGCGGAAGGGCTGGTGAAGCTTATTGCGGACCCAAGGGGGCGGCTGCTCGGCGCCTCCCTGGTCGGGCCGGGGGTGGGCGACATGGCCGGGGTCTTCGTGCTGATGATCGGACGGCGTCTGCCGCTCTCGGCGCTGGCCGGGGCGGTGATGCCGTATCCGACAGCGCAGGAGGCGGCGAAGCGCGCGGCCTCCGAATTCTATACGCCGCGGTTGCTCTCGGCGCCGGTCAAGCGGCTGGTCGGGGTGCTGATGCGGTTGCCGTAGGGGGGCCGATGGGGGACCAGAGAAGGGCTTTGCCCCTCTCCGGACCTCTCCCCACCAAAGGCCGAAAGGCCTTTGGAAACCATCATCTGATGTTGGGCAGAGCAGGAACTTTGCGGCGACAGAGGGTGCGCCGCGCCCGGCGCCCAGGATTCTTCCCGGGCATCGTGCCCGCAGCGCGCTCCGTCATGCCCCACGCCAAGTCCCGGCGGTCCAGGCCACGCTGTGGCCTGGCGGGGAGAGGCTTGGAGAGGGGCAGAGCCCCTCTCCAATCAACCGCGCAACATGCAAGCGCCTACGCCGCGCGGACCTCAGCGAGGAAGCTACCGACCCGCCCGCGCAGCCGTTCCGATTGGCGGGCCAGTTCGGCCGAAGCACCGCGCAGCTCACCGGCAGCGGCACCGGTGCGTTCGGCGCCGTCCTGCACGCCGGCGGCGTTGCGCGACGCCTCCTGCGTGCCGATCGCGGCCTCGGCCACGGCGCGGCCGATTTCCTGCGTCGCGGCGGCCTGCTGTTCGCTCGCCGCGGCGACCTGGCCGGTATTGGCGTTCAGTTCCTCGATGGTCCGCGCGATGCCGGCGATAGCGTCCACCGTGCGGGTCGTCTCCGTTTGGATGGCGGAGATCTGCTGGCCGATCTCCTCCGTCGCGCGCGCGGTCTGGGCGGCGAGTTGCTTCACTTCCGATGCCACGACGGCGAAGCCCTTGCCGGCCTCACCGGCGCGGGCGGCCTCGATCGTCGCATTCAGCGCCAGCAGATTGGTCTGCCCGGCGATATCGCTGATCAGCCGCACCACATCGCCGATCCGGCTCGCCGATTCGGCAAGGCCGCGCACCGTGACATCGGTCTCCCGCGCCGCATCGGCGGCCCGGCCGGTGATGCCGGCGGTGTCGCGGACCTGCCGGGCGACCTCGGCGATCGAAGCGGCCAGTTCCTCGGCCGAGGAAGCGACGGTCTGGATGTTGACGCTGGCCTGCTCGGTGGCGGCGGCGACAGCGGTCGCCTTGCCGGTGCCGTCATCGGCCGTCTCGCCCATCGCCTTGGCGGTCGCATCCAGTTCGGTCGCGGCGGCGGCGACGGTGCGCAGCGCGTCGGAGGCTTCGGCATCGAAGGCGGCGATCAGCGCATCCATCCGCACCGCCCGCTGGGCAGCCTTGGCCTCCGCCTCGCGCTGCTGCTCGGCCAGGTGGTCGGCCTCCTTCAGGCTGTCGCGGCAGGTATCGACGGCGCGCGCCAGTATGCCGATCTCGTCCTGGTCGGCGGTCCCAGCCAGGGTGAAGCCGTAGTCGCGCTTCGCCATGCGCTGCATCGCACCGGCCAAGGACCCGACGCGCGAGGCGATGCTGCGCCCGATGACGAGCGCGATGCCGAAGCCCAGCAGCACCGCCGCCACCATGACGCCGGCGATGCCCCGGAAGGCCCAGCTTCCGATGCGTTCGCCCTCGGCGCTGGCTGCGGCTGCGCCGCGCGCATTGGCCTGGATAACCGCGTCGATCCCGGCGAGAAACGCCTCGAAGCCCTGGCGGGACGCCGTGAAGACACGTCGCGCCCCCGCATCGTCCCGCGCATCGAGCAGGCGCATCACCTCCGAATGGGATTGCATGAAGCTCGCCTCGAGCACCCGGAAGCGATCGACCAACTGCCGTTCCTCACCGGGCGACACCAGCGGTTCATAGCTGCGCCACGCCTCCCGCAGTTCGGCCTCGGCCCGCTCGGCGCGCGGCCGCCGCCTGGCGCGTTCGTCCGGTTCCGCGAACAGCAGAAGCGCCGTCTCCACCTGGCGGACCTCCATCGCCGCGGCCTTGTAACGGCCGAGCATCTGCACCGATGGCAGCCAGTTCCGTGACAGGTCCTCGACGCTCTGCTGCATGCGCACGGCCGCCAGCAGGCCGCTGCCGCCGACGATGGCCAGCAGCAGGATGACGACGCCGAAGCCGCCAAGAAGCTTGGCGCGGATGGACAGGCGGGACAGCATCGGGGGACCTCGGTCGTGGTTGGGGCACAGGGGCATCGGCGCGATAGTCACGGATCAGTGTTGTTCCGGGCTTAACGGCGCCGGACGATCCGGACTCCGCGAGGGGCTTCCCCGCGACCGCCCGCTTCGCCACCATGCGCGACCCCGACGGCACCCCGCCGCCACCCCCCCCCCGATCACGGAGGCGCCTTGTCCATGGACCGCACCCTCGAAGGCCGCACGGCCCTCATCACCGGCTCCACCTCCGGCATCGGCCACGGCATCGCGATGCTGATGGCGCAGGCAGGTGCCAAGGTGATGCTCAACGGCTTCGGCAAGCCGGAGGAGATCGCCGCTGCCCGCGCATCCGTCGGCGCGGCGATGGGCGGCGGTGACGCGCCCTATTCGGGGGCGGACATCTCGAAGCCCGATGAGGTCCGCGCCATGGTCGCGGATGCCGAGAAGACCCTCGGCAAGCTCGACATCCTGGTGAACAACGCCGGCATCCAGTATGTCGCCCCGATCGAGGAATTCCCCGAGGCGAAGTGGGACGCGATCATCGCGATCAACATGTCGTCCAACTTCCACGCCATCAAGGCGGCGCTGCCGGGGATGCGCAACCGCAACTGGGGCCGCATCATCAACATCGCCTCCGCGCACGGCCTGCGGGCATCGCCGCACAAGGCCGCCTATGTCACCGCGAAGCATGGCGTGGTCGGGCTGACCAAGGTCGTCGCGCTGGAAGTCGCGACGACGCAGATCACGTCGAACGCCATCTGCCCGGGCTTCGTGCGCACGCCGCTGGCCGAGGCGCAGGTCGGCCCGCTCGCCAAGGAACACGGCGTCAGCGAGGAAGTCGCGCTGCGCGACTACCTGCTGGAGAAGCAGCCCTCCAAGCGCTGGGTCGAGGTGGACGACATCGCGCACATGGCGGTGTTCCTCTGCGGCCCCGGTTCGGGCGCGATCAACGGCATCGCCTTCTCGGCGGATGGCGGCTGGACGGCTTCGTGAGCGAAGAGACTGCCGTCAGCACGCCGGCGGTCGCGAAGCCGCCGGCGAAGCGCCGCATCAGCCTCGCCTTGCAGGGCGGCGGCACGCACGGCGCCTTCACCTGGGGCGTGCTGGAACGGCTGCTCGAGGATGAGCGGCTGGAGGTCGATGGGCTGTCCGGCACCTCGGCCGGGGCGATCAATGGTGCGATGCTGGTGCAGGGCCTGCTGGAAGGCGGGCCCGAAGCAGCGATCGCCGCGCTCGACCGCTTCTGGCGGTCGGTGGCGCGGCGGCTGTCGATGAGCCCGATGCAGGCCACGCCCTTCGAGAAGCTGGTCTGGGGGCACGACCTGACCTGGTCCTTCGCCTATCGCACCTTCGACAACCTCTCGCGCGTGCTCTCGCCCTACCAGATCAATCCCTTCCCGATCGACTTCAACCCGCTGCGCGACGCGCTGACCGACAGCATCGACTTCGAGCGCCTGCGCATGGAAGCGAAGGCACCGCGGCTGTTCGTCTCCGCGACCAGCGTGCGCACCGGCAAGCCGCGCGTCTTCACGCGGCGCGAATTGACGGTGGAGGCGCTGCTCGCCTCCGCCTGCCTGCCGCAGGTGTTCAAGGCGGTTGAGATCGACGGCGAGCCGTACTGGGATGGCGGCTATCTCGGCAACCCGGCGCTTTGGCCGCTCTACGACCAGGGCGGGCCGCCGGACATCATCCTGATCCAGTTGAACCCGCAGGTGCGGGAGGAGCATCCGACCTCGGTGTCGGACATCGTCAACCGGCTGAACGAGATCACCTTCAACGGGTCGCTGATGGCCGAGATGCGCGCCATCGACTTCGTGCAACGGCTGCTCGACACCGGGCGGCTGGAACAGCCGCGCTACCGCCGCCTGTTCATCCACCTGATCGAGGATGAGGAAAGGCTGCGCGGCTTCAAGCTCAGCACCAAGTTCAATGGTGACTGGGACTTCCTGTGCATGCTGCGCCAATATGGGCGCGAGGCCGCGGAAGCCTGGATCGCCGAGCATTTCGACAAGCTCGGCCGCGAAAGCAGCGTCGATATCAGGGCGAGGTTCCTATGAGCGCATCATCCTGGGATGCCAGCCAGTATCTGCGCTTCGAGGATGAGCGCCTGCGTCCCGCGCTCGACCTGATCGGGCGCATCCCGCATCCGGCGCCGCGGCGCGTCGTCGATCTCGGCTGCGGCGCGGGCAATGCGCTGCCGGCGCTGGCCGCGCGTTTCCCCGGCGCGACCGTCACGGGCGTGGATGGCAGCGCGGCGATGCTCGCCAAGGCGACAGGCTTCGCGACGGAACAGGCCGATATCGCCGCCTGGGCGCCGGCCGAACCGGTGGACGTGCTGTTCAGCAATGCCGCGCTGCAATGGCTGGGCGGACACGCCGCGCTGTTCCCACGCCTGCTGTCGGCCATCGCGCCGGGCGGCGTGCTTGCCGTGCAGATGCCCTCGATGCATGCCGCACCGCTGCGGGCGGAACAGGACCGTATCGCGCGCGACGGCCCCTGGGCCAGCACGCTGTCGCGCATCGCCAGCGCGCCGCCGATCCTCACGCCCGGCGACTACTACGACCTGCTGCGGCCACGCGTCGCGTCGCTCGACCTGTGGATCACCGAATACGTCCATGTGCTGCGCGGGGACGACCCGGTGGTGCAATGGGCGATGGGCACGTCCCTGCGTCCCTATCTCGACGTGCTGCAGGGTGCGGAGCGCGACGGCTTCCTCGATGCCTATCGCGCATCGATGCGCGCTTCCTATCCGCCGCAGGCCGATGGCGTGGTGCTGCTGCCCTTCCGGCGCCTGTTCATCCTGGCGCGGCTGCCGTGAGCGACGCGGCCACGCTCCGTCACATGATCGAGGAAGCGGGGCGCGTCGTCGTCTTCACCGGCGCTGGCATCAGCACGGAATCCGGCATTCCCGATTTCCGTGGCACCAACGGCGTCTGGTCCAAGATGCAGCCGATCCTGTTCCAGGATTTCGTCGCATCCCCCGAAGCGCGGCGCGAGACCTGGCGGCGTCGCTTCGCCAGCGACGACGTGATGCGCGCCGCGCAGCCCAATCGCGGCCACCGCGCCGTTGCGCTGCTGCTGCGGCAGAGCAAGGCGAATGCCGTCATCACGCAGAACATCGACGGGCTGCACCAGGCCTCCGGCATTCCCGAAGCGCAGGTGATCGAGTTGCACGGCAACTCGACCTACGCGCATTGCCTCGATTGCCGCAGGCGCTACGAGATCGGCGCCCTGCGCGCGGTCTTTGACCGCGATGGCGACGTGCCGGCCTGCACAGCCTGCGGCGGCCTGGTGAAGACCGCGACGATCTCCTTCGGCCAGGCCATGCCGGAGGAACCGATGCGCCGCGCGCAGGTGGAGACGCTGGCCGCCGATCTGTTCATCGTGCTCGGCTCCTCGCTGGTCGTGTATCCGGCCGCCGGCTTCCCCGAGATCGCCAAGCGCAACGGGTCGCGGCTGGTGATCGTGAACCGGGAGGAGACGCCGCTCGACGACCTCGCGGATCTCGTCATCCACGAAGGGATCGGCGATGTCATGGGCGGCGCGCTGGGCGTGAACTAATCCCGCGCCACCACCCGCCGGAACGCCAGGAACAGTAGCAGCGCCGCCATCAACAGCACCGCCGCGAATATCACCGGCACCACCGCCCCGCCCGTGCGGTCCGCCAGCCATCCCGCCAGCGGCGGGAACCCCGTGCAGCCGCCATAGAACCAGACGAAATACACACCGAGCCCCTGCGCCCGGCGTTCCGGCGGCACCGCCATCGCCGGCAGCGCCGAGAAGACGGTGATCGGCAGCGCATACAGCAGCCCGTGCAGCGCAAGGATCGCCGCCGCCCAGCCGAGCCCCGCGAAGGGCAGCGCCGCGGCCAGCGCCGCCGAGGCGGTGATGCTGGCCACCACCATCGGCAGCACGATCCTCGGCCTGCGCGCCAGCATCGCCCCGGCCGGCACCGCGATCAGGTTCACCCAGGACATCAGGGATGTCGCGAAGCCGGCTTCGGCCACCGACAACCCGCGCGCCACCAGCAGCGGCGGCGCGAAGGTGACGAGCACCATGTAGGTGCCGTTCACCATGGCCCAGCAGGCGCCGGCCAGACACATCAGCCGGATCTCACGCCCCGTTAGCCGCCCGGATCCGGCGGGCGGGACCACCCCGCGCGACCCCGGCCGCGACGCCGCCGCCAGTGCGGCGAAGGCCACCGCCATCGCCACCGCACCCACCAGGAACGGCACCTGCCAGCCGAAGGACACCGCAGCGCCCGGCAGCACCGCCTGCGCCGCCGCGATGCCCACGGGCCAGCCGAGCACATAGATCGCCATGGCCGGGAACAAATCCGGTCCCTTGAAGCGGTCCTGCATCATCTTGGTCAGCAGCACGATGACCATCACCGTCCCGGTGCCCATCAGGAGCCGCCCGGCATAGAGCGGCGCCACGCCCGCCCCCGCCGCGGCCGAGACCAGCGCGCCCGCGACCAGCAGCCCCATGCCGAACAGCACCACCGCGCGGTCGCCGAGCCTCGGCGCGGCGAGGCCGAGCGGCACGGCCAGCACCAGCCCCGGCAGCCAGAACAGCCCGACCAGCGTGCCGAACTCGGTCCAGTCCATGCCGAATTCCGGCACCAGCACCGGCCCGGCCGCGCCCGGCGCCTGGAACAGCACGCCGAGCGCCGCGCGCAGCGCGAAGACCGCGGTGAGGAAGCCGATGGCCGCCCTCATCGCAGCACCAGCAGCCGACTGGGCGCGCGGGCGCGCACAAGCAGGATGGCGTGCTGGCGGAAGCGACGGGCCAGCACGGCGATGCGGCGCGGATCGCCCAGCATCAGCAGGTGCTCCTCCGCCCAGGGCGGCCGCGCGGCATGGCCCGTGCCCTCGTGGAAGCACAGCCGGGCGCGGCGCGCCACCCGGCGCAGGCGGGCCAGCGCCCGGTCGTTCCAGCGCCGCGGCATGGCCCGGCTCAGCGGGTTCCACGCCCCGACGAAGGCACCCTGCGGCACGCCGGCCGCGGCCAGCAAAGCATCGACCGAAGCCGAGCGCCGCCCCAGCCGCGCCTCCGCCCCCGCCGCTTCATAGACCGTGACCCGCCAGCCGCGCGCAAGGCGTGGGCCGACCGGTAGCGGTGCGGGATGCACGAAGCGGATATGGGGCAGCGTCACGGCAGGTGCAGCAGCATACCCTTGAGGTACTGGCTCTCCGGCAGCATCGGGTGCAGCGGATGGTCCGGCCCGGCGCCGCCCATGTGCAGGATGCGCGCCTCGCGCCGCGCGCGGTGCACGCCCCAGGCGACGGCATCGGCGAATTCACCGGGGCTGACGTGATGGGAACAGGACGCGATGAACAGGAAGCCGCCGCGTTCCGTCAGCGTCGCGGCAAGGCGCGCCAGCTTGCCATAGGCGCGCAGCGCGGCCGGTTGGTCCTTGCGCGTCTTGGCGAAGGCTGGCGGGTCGGTGATCACCACGCCGAAACGCTGCCCGGCGCCGACCATGCGCTCCAGGGCCTCCATCGCCTCGCCACGCTGGGTGGCGACGCGATCGGCCACGCTGTTCAGCGCCGCGGCCTGCTGCGCCGTCGCCAGCGCATGCTCGCTGCGGTCGAGCAGCGTGACCTGCACCGCCCCCGCCACCGCGCAGCCGATGCCGAAGCCGCCGGTGTGGCAGAAGGCATCGAGCACGGTCGCACCTTGCGCCAGGCGCGACACGCGCGCGCGGTGTTCGCGCTGGTCGAAGAACCAGCCGGTCTTCTGCCCGCCGAGCAGATCGACGGGGAAGCGGCGGCCATTCTCCTCGACCACCGCGCCGGCGGCATCGCCGGCCAGCAGCAGCGTCTCCTCGGGCAGGCCTTCCAGTGTGCGCACGGTGCTGTCGTTGCGCGCGACGATGCCGCGTGGGACGACCAGCGCGTGCAGCGCCTCGACGATCAGCGGCGTCGCCGCTTCCATGCCCGCGGTGTTCGCCTGCAGGGCGATGACGTCGCCGTAGCGGTCGATCACCAGGCCGGGCAGGCCATCGGCCTCGGCATGGACCAGGCGGTAATGCGGCGCGTCGAACAGGCGGTCACGCAGCGACAGCGCATCGGCGATGCGGGCGCGATACCAGCCGGCGTCGCAGGCGGCGTCAGGGTCGGATGACAGGCGCCGCGCGGCGATCAGCGAATGCGGATTGAAGTGGAAGGCCCCGTGCTTCACCCCGTCATCGCCTTCCAGGCGCACGACGCTGCCCGGCGGCAGCGCCTTCGCCGCCGTTGTCATGACGATCTCGTTCGAGAAGGCCCAGGGATGGCCTGCCTTCACCCGGCGGTCGCGGCCGGGCAGCAGGCGGACGGTGATGCGATCGAGGGACATGCCGCCGCCTAATCCCTCCGCCCGCCAGGGGCAAGCCTCAAGCGATGCCTGGCGCGCCGCACCAGTTGCGCCGAACAGCCACGATACGCCGAAAAAAATCCAAACACTCGATTGTATTGCCGAAAAAAATCGCCACCTGAACGTTGCGGTTATGCCCGCGGAACCGATCGGAAACATTTTTCCGTCTCCGCCGGACATGCAGGCCCCGCCTGCACCCCATGACCCCCAGGAGAAACGACGATGTCCGCCGGCACCCCGAGCGCCTTTGCCCGTTTCTCCGCCGATGCCGCCCAGCGCTGGGCGAAAGCCAAGCCCCTGCTGCTCGCGCTCGGTGTCGGGCTTGTCGCCGGGCCGATCATCTCCGGCATGGTGGGCTTCCAGATGCGGACCAGCACGGCGCAGACGCTGATGCACAATGGTGTGGTGGAACAGCAGGCGGTCTACTGCGCCGACCGCGCGCGGGTCGAAACACCCGATTCCGCACGGCTCGACTGGTCGGCGCGCAACGCGCTGGCGCGCCGCTTCGCGACCAACCCGGCCGGCGGCACCAACGTCGACTCCGACGTAGCCCGGGCCTGCGCGGATCGCCTGGCGCGGTGACCGGCGATGGAATCGCGCACGACGACGGAGCTGGTCGATTTCCGCCATCCGTTCCGGATTTCCTCCCGCTCCGGCGCGCTGCCGGCGGGACGCTACCGGGTCGAGACCGAAGAGGAGATGCTGGACGGCCTGTCCTTCCCCGCCTGGCGGCGAACCAGCATGACGATCGCCTGGCATGGCGCCAGCGCCGGGCGGCTCGTGCAGTGCCTGACGATCACGCCGGCGGAACTCGCGGCAGCGCGGGCTTCCGACGAAGCGCCCCGGCCAT
Organism: Roseomonas sp. SRI_022; assembly: GCF_057586215.1. Lineage (NCBI taxonomy): Bacteria > Pseudomonadati > Pseudomonadota > Alphaproteobacteria > Acetobacterales > Roseomonadaceae > Roseomonas > Roseomonas sp. SRI_022. Next base: position 34,678 of record NZ_JBYCZL010000010.1, on the reverse strand, counting down.
GACCACCGCCGAGATGCCCGCGCCGCCGCGCTGGGACGGCCACCGGCTCATCTTCGAGCTGAACATCGATGATGCCGTGGTGGTGCGCTGCGCCATTTCGCGCCTCGCCCTGATCGATATCAGCGGCGGCGGCTCCTTCCACACCACCGACCTGATGACCCGCTTCGCCGGGGCGCGGCCCCGTATCGAGGCCGCCGCCTACGCCAAGCTGCGTGAGCGCTCGAGCCCCCCGCTCGGCATCCTGCACATCTGGGAGGACGACATCCTCGACCCGTCGCCCGATTCCACACCGCGCGCGATGGAAGCATCCATGCGCCGCGGCTGAGATTCCGGCGGACCGCGATCCGGACTAGCATCCCGGCATGCTGATCTGCCGTGACCTCCCCTCGCTCCGCACCGCCACCGCCGCCCTGCGCACCGCCGGCAAGCGCCTTGCCCTGGTGCCGACGATGGGGGCGCTGCATGACGGGCATCTCGCTTTGGTCGCCACCGGGCGCCAGGCGGCCGATGCCGTCGCCACCTCCATCTTCGTCAATCCCCTGCAATTCAATCCGAATGAGGACCTGTCGCGCTATCCGCGCGACGAGGAGGGCGACCTCGCCAAGCTGCGCGGCGCCGGCTGCGACCTGGTGTGGATGCCGCCCGTCGAGGCGATGTACCCGCCCGGCAGCGCGACGGTGATCGAGGTCGCGGGCCCGACGCAGGGCTGGGAAGGCGATGCGCGCCCCGGGCATTTCCGCGGCGTCGCCACCGTCTGCTGCAAGCTGTTCCTGCAATCCGAGGCCGATGTCGCGATCTTCGGCGAGAAGGACTGGCAGCAATTGCAGGTCGTCACGCGCATGGCGATCGACCTCGACATCCCCATCCGCATCCTGCCGGTCGCGACGGTGCGGGAGGCCGACGGCCTGGCGATGTCCTCGCGCAACCGTTTCCTCTCGCCGCAGGACCGTGCGACGGCGCCTGTGCTGCTGCGCGTGATGACGCAGGCCGCGGCGGCGATCATGTCGGGTCAGCCGGTGGCAATGGCGCTCGATGCGGGGCTGGCGACGCTGCGCGACCACGGCTTCGCGCCGGACTACCTCGCGCTGGTGGAGGCCGAAACGCTGCAGCCGCTGACGGCGCGCCGCGCCGACGGGCCGATGCGGCTGGTGGCGGCGGCGCGGCTCGGCACGGTGCGGCTGCTCGACAACATCGCGGTGTAGCGGTGCGTCACCCGCGCACCGCCAGCCCCACCCCCGACAGCGTCAGCGCCAGCGCCATCGCCTCACGCCAGCCGAAGGGTTCGCCGAGGAAGAACGCCGCGCTTGCCACCCCGACCATCGGCGTGATCAGCGTGCCCAGCGAGGCAAGCGAAGCCGGCAGGCGCCGAAGTGCCGCGAACCAGGACAGGTAGCAGAGCCCCAGCGCGAAGACCCCGCCATAGGCCAACAGCGCCCAGTCCAGCGGGGATAACCGCCCGACCTCCGGCCGGTCGAACACCACGGCAAGCACGCCGAGCGGCAGCATGCCAAGCCCGACCTGCCACACCGTGCCGCTGGTCGGCGGCAGGCCGAGCGGCCAGCGCTTGGTGATCACCGTGCCCAGCGAGAACAGGATCGCCGAGCCAAGGCCAAAGGCCACGCCCGGTGCCTTTTCCAGCCCCACGGCCACGCCGCGCCCCAGCACCAGCAGCGCAAGGCCCGACGGCGCCAGCAGCAGCCCCGCGATGCGCGCGCGCGCCGGCCTTTCGCCAAGGATCGCCCAGGCCAGCAGCGCCGCCCAGACCGGCATAGTGTAGCAGACGATGGTCGCCTCCGCCGCCGCAAGCCAGAGCAGCGAGAAGGAAGCAAGCCCCATCCAGGCCGTAACGTTCAGCAGCGAGATCAGCACCAGGCGCGGCCAGAGCCGCCACGGCACCGCAAGGCTCTCCCGCCGCGCCAGCGCCACCACCAGCAGCAGGGCGAAGCCGAGCGCGCCCATCGACGCGCGCGTCGTCAGCACGGGCCATTCGGCCAGCAGCAGCTTCATCGCCGGCCAGTTGAGGCCCCAGCCGATCGTCGTGACGGCGAGCAAGGCGATGCCGGTTCCGTCCGGCCGCAGCGTCCGAGCCGGGGTCAAAACCGGTAGCGCGCTCCGACGCTCAGGAAATCCGCGCCATTGGTGGATCCGTTGATCGCCCCGAAGGCGCCGGAACGGTGGTGCAGACGGAACAGCACCTCGAGTTCCGGCAGCGACGGCGCGGCGAAGGTCAGTTCCAGCGCGAAGTAGTTCAGCCAATTGGCCGAGCGCCCGTCCTTGGCGACTTCCGACGGCGAGAGGTCGGCGACATAGGATGGACCGATCGGATAGACCGCGAAGCTGGTGCGCAGGTACCGGTTCCACGGGAAGTAGGTCCAGCGCAGGGCGAGCGCGGCATAGGCCTCGAAGCTGTTGTTGTCGCCGAAACGCCGGCCGACACCGCCTTCCACCTCGATGTCGAGGTGGCGGAAGACCGTGGCGAGCCGCCGGTTGTAGGACAGGGTCAGGAGGTAGATGTCCTCCGTCCGCGTGTCCCATGGTGTGGCGACGATGTCGGAGAAGACGTCGGAGGAATAGATCCCCGCGAAGACTGCGATGCCGTTCGGCCGTTCATCCGCCTGGCGCGACGCCGGCGTGGGTGCTGGTGCGGGGGCCGCCGCATCCTGCGCGGCCGCCGGCAGCGCGGCGGCGACGCAGGATGCAACGAGCCCGCAGCGCAGCAGATGCAGGATCAATGCATGAAATCCGGTTCTTCGCGCGTGAGGATGCGCTTGATGCTTTCGAGGTGCAGCCGCGCGCTCTCGCGGTCGCCCTCGCGCATCTGCTCATAGGTCCGGCGCGCCATCTCGGGCGGCACCGGCTTCAGCGCGCGGCCGGTGGACATGGCAAGGCGCTGCGCCTCCGCCGCGCGTTCCAGGTAGTAGAGATCGTCCCAGGCCTCGGCGACCGAACCGCCGACCACCATGACGCCGTGGTTCTTCATGAAGACGATGTCGGCATCGCCGATCGACGCGGCGATGCGGTCGCCTTCCTTCTCGTCGAGCGCGAGGCCGCCATACTCCTCGTCCACCAGCGTGCGGCCATAGAACTTCAGCGCGCTCTGCCCGGCCCAGACCAGCGGCGGGCCTTCCAGCATCGCGAGCGACGTCGCGTTCGGCATGTGGGTGTGGAAGGCCGCCTTGGCGCGCGGCTTGTTCAGGTGCACGCGGGCATGGATGAAGAAGGCGGTCGCCTCCGGCACGCCCTCGCCCGCCACGACATTGCCGTTGAAGTCGCAGACCAGCAGGCGCGATGCGCTTATCTCGCTGAACGCCCAGCCATAGGGGTTCACCAGGAACAGGTCGTCGCGCCCCGGCACGACGAAGGAGAAGTGGTTGCAGATGCCCTCATGCATGCCGAGCCGCGCGGCCATGCGGAAGCAGGCCGCGAGATCGACCCGCGCCTGGCGCACCGCATCGGCGTCGAGCTCGGTGTTGCGCAGGATCGCAGGCGCGGCCGGCGCGCCGAGGGCATGGGCCATGTGGGGGGTCTCCCGGTGTGTCGCGCGGAGGTTCCCCCAGCGACGCCGCGGGAGCAAGATGGCCCCATGGCCGCACCCCCGATCGCCGGCGTGCTGGAGACCGCGATCTACGTCGCCGACCTGCCGCGCGCGCGGACCTTCTACGAGGAGGTGCTCGGCCTGAGCCCGATGTTCACCGACGCGCGACTGGCCGCCTATGCGGTCGGGCAGTCGGTGCTGCTGGTCTTCCTGCGCGGCGGGGCGACCGACCCGGTGGCGCTGCCCGGCGGCGTCATCCCGGGGCATGACGCGGCGGGGCGGATTCATTTCGCGCTCGCCATCGCCGCCGCCGACCTGCCGGCCTGGGCGGATCGCCTCGCCGGGCATGGCGTCGCGGAGGAAGGACGGATGCGCTGGCCGCGCGGCGGCACCAGCCTCTATTTCCGCGACCCGGATGGTCATCTTGGCGAATTCGCCACCCCTGGCATCTGGCCCAACGAAGGCTGAGGAGGTCCCATGAACCGCCGCCCGTTGCTGCTCGCCGCGCTCGCCTGCCCTGCCATCGCCCGGGCGCAGGGCGCGGGGCCGTTGCGGGTGCTCGGCACCGGCGCGGTCGCCGCATCGACCAGCGACCTCGCGCGCGACTTCACCGCCCGCACCGGGCGCGCCATCGCCTTCGACAATGCCAATGCCGGCGTCGCCGCGCGCCGGCTGCGCGAGGGCGAGGCGGTGGATCTGATGCTCAACAGCGCCGAGCAGGTCGCGCGGCTGGTCGCGGATGGGCTGCTCGACGGCATGACGGTGAGCGAGCTCGGCCGCATGCTGATCGGCGTCGCGGTGCGCGACGGCGCGCCGAAGCCCGACATCGCGACCGAGGCGGCGCTCCGCGCGGCGATCCTCGCCGCCCCCGTCATCGCGCACTCCGACCCGGCCACGGGCGCGACCGCGGGCACCCATGCCGCGCGGCTGATCGAACGGCTCGGCCTCGCCGAGACGATGCGCCTGCGCACCCTGGTCTTCCCCGGTGGCGCCGCGGCGGTGCAGGCGGTCGCCGATGGCCGCGCCGCGCTCGCGATCTCGCAGATCAGCGAGATCATCGCCGTGCCCGGCGCCGTGCTGGTCGGCCCGTTGCCGCAGGCGGTGCAGCTCGTCACCTCCTATGTCGGCGCGCTCGCGACGCGGGCGGCAGACCGGGACGGCGCGCTCTCCTTCCTCAGCTACCTGACCGGGCCGGAAGGCCGCACCCGCTTCCGCGCCGCGGGCTTCGCGACACCGTAACGCCCCCCTGGCCGGGCTGCGTGCGCATGCCATGATGCGCGCCAGGAAACGGAGCCAGGGAAGAAACATCCATGAATCGCAGGCGTCTTCTTGCCGGCGCGGCGGCGCTGCCGCTCGCCGCCATCCGCCCTACCGAGGGTCGCGCGCAGGCGGGTATCTCGGATGGCGTGGTGAAGATCGGCGTGCTCGACGACATGTCCGGCGTCTTCGCCGACCAGCAGGGCATGGGCGATGTCGTTTCCGCGCGCATGGCGGTCGAGGATTTCGGCGGCCGGGTGAACGACATGCCGATCGAGCTGGTGTTCGGCGATCTGCAGAACCGCCCCGATGTCGGCCTGTCCATCGCCCGGCGCTGGTACGACCAGGAACGCGTCGATGCCATCTTCGGCCTGGGCAATTCGGCCGTCGCACTCGCCGTGCAGAACCTGGCGCGGGAGAAGCAGAAGATCGATGTCGTGGTCGCCGCCGGCACCACCGACCTGACCGGCAAGGATTGCTCGCCCTATGGCGTGCACTGGACCTACGACAACTACGCGCTGGCGCGCGGCACGGTCGGCGCGGTGATGCAGGGTGGCGGGCGGAAGTGGTTCTTCATCACATCCGACTACGCCTTCGGCCATTCGCTGGAAGCCAATGCGACGGCGGTGATCCGCGCCCTGGGCGGGGAAGTTGCGGGCACCGCCCGCGCGCCGCTTGGCGAGACGGATTATTCATCGCACCTGATCCGCGCGGCGCAGTCCGGGGCGAATGTCGTCGGCATCGCCGCGGCGGGGACGGACTTCATCAACATCGTGAAGCAGATGGGCGAATTCGGCCTGACGCGGCGCGGCATCCAGCCCGCGGCATTGCTGTGCCTGCTGACGAATGTGAAGGCGATCGGTCTCGACACCGCGCAGGGCATGGTCTTCACCGAGGCCTACTACTGGGATCAGAACGCCGGCACGCGCGCCTTCGCCGAACGCTTCCTGCGCATCCATGGCCGCCCGCCCACCATGTTCCAGGCCAGCATGTGGGGTGCGGTGACGCACTACCTCAAGGCGGTGCGCGCCGCGGGCACCGATGCCACCGTGCCGGTGATGGCCAAGATGCGCGAGATGCCGATCAACGACTTCATGACGAACAACGGCAGCATCCGCGCGGATGGTCGTGTCATCCGCGACATGTACCTGATGCGCGCCAAGCAGCCGTCGCAGGCGCGTGGCGAGTGGGACCTGCTGGAAGTCGCGCAGACCATTCCCGGGAACGAAGCGTTCCGCCCCCTGGCGGAAGGCGGCTGCCCCTTGGTCCGGTAAACTGGTCCGAGACGAAGCGCCAAGATCCCGCGGTCCAGGGGGCCGTTGCCCCCTGGCGGGGAGGTCCGGAGGGGCAGCGCCCCTCCGGCGCGCATCAGTCATCCCCGAACGCCACGGCCGGCCGTGCTGCCGCGCCCGGCCGCTCCAGCGCGCGGCTGACCAAGGCCGCGACCAGCGCCGCCGCCGGCATGCTCGCCGCCGCCCAGGTCACGGCGCCGAGCCCTGGCCCGTGGTCGATCACCACGCCACCCAGCCAGGCGCCCAGCGCATTGCCGAGGTTGAACGCCGCGATGTTGAGGCTCGAGGCCAGGGTCTGCCCCGCACCGCCCGCCGCTTCCAGCACCCGCAGTTGCAGCGGCGCGACCGTTGCGAAGGCCGCGGCACCCAGCAGCCCGACGGCGGCGACCGCCGCGATGCGGTCCTGCACGGCGAAGGTCGCGGCGACCAGCACCAGTGTCAGCGCCGCCAGCGTGCCCAGCAGCGCCGGCATCAGCCGCCAGTCCGCGAGCCTGCCGCCCAGGATGTTGCCCAGGATCAGCCCGGCGCCGAACACCAGCAGGATCGGCGAGACGGCGGCCTCGGGGAAGCCGGTGACGGTCACCAGGATCGGCTGGATGTAGCTGAACACCGCGAAGACGCCGCCGAAGCCCAGCACCGTCATCAGCAGCCCCAGCAGCACCTGGGGCCGGCGCAGCACGGCCAGTTCCTCGGACAGCCGGCCGGGCTGCTCCCGCCCTGCTGCGCGGGGCACCAGCAGCGCCAGCACCGCGAAGGCGAAGAGGCCGATCGCCGTCACCGCCCAGAAGGTCGAACGCCAGCCATGGGCCAGGCCCAGCCAGGCGCCGAAGGGCACGCCCAGAAGCGTCGCCACCGTCAGCCCGGTGAACATCAGCGCGATGGCCGAGGCCCGGCGCTCCGGCGCGACCAGCCCCGCGGCGACCACCGAGCCGACGCCGAAGAAGGTGCCATGCGCCAGCGCGGTGATGACGCGCGCGGCCATCAGCGCGCCGTAGCTGGGCGCGATGGCGCAGGCCAGGTTGCCGATGGTGAAGATCGCCATCAGCGCCAGCAGCACGGTCTTCCGCGGCAGGCGACGCGTGGCGATGGTCAGCACCGGCGCGCCGACGAAGACCCCGAGCGCATAGCCGGAGACCAGCAGCCCGGCGGCGGAGATCGACGCGCCGAGATCGGCGGAGACCTGCAACAGCAGGCCCATGATGACGAATTCGGTGACGCCGATGCCGAAGGCACCGGCGGCAAGGGCATAGACGGCAACAGGCACGGTCGGCCTCCAGGCTGCGTCGGGATGGATGCAGCGGGAGATGGACGCCGGCCGTTCCGTGAACCATATGGCAAAAAGGCACATTACCTGTGAGATGAAGTCACATGCCTCGTCCGGACATCAACCGCGCTGCGGAGATGGAGGTCTTCACGCAGGTCGTCGCGCTGTCCGGCTTCTCAGCGGCGGCGCGGGCCCTGCGGATGACGCCCTCGGCCGTCAGCAAGCTCGTCGCGCGGCTGGAGGCGCGGCTCGGCACGCGGCTGGTGAACCGTTCGACGCGCAAGCTGCAGCTCACCGCGGAGGGCCTCGCCTATCACGAACGCTGCCAGCGCATCCTGGCGGATATCGAGGAAGCCGAGCGTGAGGCCGCCGCCGGCGCGGCACCGCGCGGGCGTGTGCGCGTCAACGCCAGCGTGCCCTTCGGCGTCCATCACCTGCTGCCGCTGGTGCCCGGCTTCCTCGCGCAATATCCGGAGGTGACGATCGACCTGGTGCTCAGCGACCAGGTGATCGACCTGCTGGAACAGCGTGCCGATGTCGCCATCCGGGTCGGTCCGTTGCGGGCCTCGCGCCTGGTGGCGCGCAAACTCGGCGCCAGCACGATGGTGGTGGTGGCAGCGCCCGGCTACCTCGCGCGCCATGGCACGCCGGACGGATTGGCGGCGCTGGCCGCGCACAACCTGATCGGCTTCAACTTCGCCCGCAGCTTCGAGGAATGGCCGTTCCGCGAGGATGGGCGGATCGCCACCATCCCGGCCTGCGGAACTGCCCAGGTGGGCGATGGTGAATCCGCGCGGCTGCTGGCGCTGGCCGGGGTCGGGCTGGCGCGCCTCGCCAGGATCCATGTCGGGCCGGACATCGCCGCCGGGCGGCTGGTGCCGGTGCTGGAGGCGCTCAATCCCGGCGACATGGAGGAGATCCATGCCGTCCATGCCGGCCAGGGCGGACACGTGCCAAGCCGTGTCCGCGCCTTCATCGACTATCTGGTGAAGACAATCCGCCTGCCGTGAGGCGCGGGCGGATCGCCGATGTCAGTCCCGAGCCTCGGCCAGTTCGACCGGCACGATCTCCACCCGCGCAACACCGCTGCGCATCATGTCGAGATGCTGCGCGATGCGCGGGCTGAGATCGACGATGCGGCCGCGCGTCCACGGGCCGCGATCCTGCACCGTGCCAGTGGTGACCAGGCCGTTCTGCAGGTTGGTCACGCGCACCACGGTGCCGAAGGGCAGCGTGCGATGCGCGATGGTGTCGGAGGCGGGGTCGAAGCGCTGGCCGCTCGCCGTCCGCCGGCCGGTGAAGTGACGTGCGTAGTAGGAGGCCGTGCCGACCTGCGGATTGCCGACCGCGCGGCCGAGGTCCGCGGTGGGCGTCAGCGCCCCCGGCGTGGCCTGGGCGATGCCCTCGGCCGATTGGGCACAGCCCATGGTCATCGCTGACAGTCCGATCACCGCACAACCGGCCGCCGCGCGCAGGGCGGTGGTCCGGATCCGCCGCACCCGCGGGGACATCGCGGCGCGGGGGGGCGCGGCGCGGCCGTCACGAGGCTGGGGAGCGTGGCATTGGAACCCCATGGGGGAATCTCCTTGGTGGTCCTGGCTGCACGAGCCGTTGCGGGGGGAATGCGCCCGTCGGCGCATATGAGTCTCCAGCAGGCAGAAAGTGACTGAAATGACAGACCGGTCCGGTCTGCGCCGAATGCCATGCAACAATTCCTTGCGACTGGCAACAGTCCCGCCCCCGAGGGCCGCCCCCTGTGCCTCGTCAACGCCGACGCCGACTGGGCGTCATCTGATCTAATCAGCAAGTATAACGGCGCCGTTTCTACTTTGACTTCATCCGGGCGGAATTGAACTCATTCGCCAATATATTGTATTCGTTCCTGAGCGGGCGGGGGCGCGGAAAGCGCCGTCCGGGGCCCGCGCCAAGCGCCCGAACCCGCCTTCGGGCGTGGCCACAATTGCATCGGCAGGCATGCATCGGCGCGGGTCCCGACCCCTGGCAGGGCGGCTTGTTCGCGCAACGGCGGTCCAGTAAGCCCCGGCCTTGGTCATCAGTGACGGAGCAGGCGGCATCATGAGCGGCACCAACCAGCGCATCGACGGCAAGCGCCTCTGGGACAGCCTGATGACGATGGCGGAGATCGGCGCCACGCCGAAGGGTGGGGTGAAGCGCCTGACCCTGTCCGGCGTCGACAAGGAAGGCCGCGACCGTTTCAAGGGCTGGTGTGAGGCGCTTGGCCTCACGGTGCGCGTGGACGCGATCGGCAACATGTTCGCCCGCCGCGCCGGCCGCGATGCGAAGCGCCTGCCCGTGTTGATGGGCAGCCATCTCGACAGCCAGCCCACGGGCGGCAAGTTCGACGGCGCGCTCGGCGTCATCGCGGGGCTCGAGGTGATGCGCTCGCTGAACGACCTCAACATCGTCACCGATGCGCCGATCGAGCTGGTGAACTGGACCGATGAGGAAGGCTCGCGTTTCGGCCATTCGCTGATGGGCTCGGGCACCTGGGCGGGCATCTATTCGCTCGACAAGACCTATGGCCTGAAGGACGTGGACGGCGTGTCGGTGTCCGAGGCGCTGGACCAGATCGGCTACAAGGGCGAGCACGCCGCGAAGCCCTTCCCGGCCGATGCCTATTTCGAGCTGCATATCGAGCAGGGGCCGATCCTCGAACGGGAGGCCAAGCAGATCGGCGTCGTCACCGGCGCGCAGGCGCAGGTCTGGTACGATGCGGTGATCATCGGCCAGGACAGCCATGCCGGCACCACGCCGCCATCCGCACGGAAGGATGCGCTGGTCGCCGCCGCCCGCGTCGTCACCCTGGTGGACCAGCTGATGCGCGCGCGGGGGGAGGATGGCCGCGGCACGGTCGGCTTCCTGCAGATCGCCCAGCCCTCGCGCAACGTGGTCCCCGGCGAGGTGCGCTTCAGCGTCGAATTCCGCCACCCCTCCGACGCCGAGATCACCACCCTCGCCGAGACCTTCCCGGCCGAGGCACAGCGCCTGGTCGCGGAGACCGGCTGCCGGCTCGACCTGACCGAGCTGTTCCGCATCCCGGCGCAGCCCTTCGATCCGTCCTGCGTCAACCTGGTGCGCCAGGCGACGAAGCGGCTCGGCTTCTCCTCGCGCGAGATCATCTCCGGCGCGGGGCATGACGCGGTCTATGTCGCGCGCTCGGTCCCCACGGCGATGATCTTCACACCCTGCAAGGACGGCCTGTCGCACAACGAGGCCGAGAGCATCCTGCCGGAGGAGGCCGAGGCCGGCTGCCAGGTGCTGTTCGAAGCCGTGGTCGCGCGCGCCAACCGCGCGATCTGATCCGGGACCGCGCCGAGCCTGGCCTTCATCAACCGGCCGCGACGACCGGCAGGGGCTCGGGGATGGTCATCCCCGCCCCTGCCCTACGCCGTCACCAGCACTTCCCCACGCGTGACCACCGGCGGCTGCGGCAATAACTCCGCAAGGTTGGCCGCGACGATGCCACGCACCGCCTCATGCGCGGCTTCCGCGCTCTCCTGGGTGTCGAACAGGCTGACCGAGAAGACGCCGTTCTCGCTGCGTCCCGCCCAATAGTTCCGGAAGCCGGGATGCGCCTTCAGCATCGGCAGGACCGAGGCCTCGACGCGGCGCACGATCTCCTCGACCGATCCGGTCGCCGTGTAGCTGCGGATCATGGCGTACATGTCTTTTACCTCCCTGGCGCGGCGAACCGCCCGCAGGTGCTGCGCCTTCGGTGCATGCGGCGTCAATCAGCCGCTTCGCATCTGCGGTATGGTCATAACCGCGCCCGACGCACCGCTTTCCCGTTGATCGTCAGTGCGCCGACCGTGGTCATCGCCACGCCGTGCAGGAGCATGGCGGCGAGCCACGCGGCGCCCGCGATCAGCCGCCCACCACCCTGGCGACAAGGAAGGCCGCGGCCGCAGCGGCGGCACCCGTCGCGAGCGCCTGCACGGCCCCACGCAGCGGCGGCAGGCCGTTGGCGCGCGCCCGCAGCCAGCCGAAGGCGGCGAGCGCCGCGGCGGTCAGCGCGCCAGACACCGGAAGCGCCCCACCCACCAGCATGAAGGGCAGCAGCGGGATCAGCCCGGCGAGCAGGTGGCCGCCGCCGGTCGTCACGGCACAGGCCGCCGCCCGCTGCGGTTCCGGTTCCTTCAGGTCGAGCTCGAAGCGCATCATGAAATCGACCCAGCGGCGCTGGTCGGCGCAGATGGAATCAACGGCCAGGTGCAGCGCATCCCCGCGCACGCCGTAACGGTGGAGGATCGCGGCGACCTCCCAGCGCTCGCGGTCCTCGTACTCGACCGTCTCCTCCTCCTCCCTCTGGCGTTCGGCGGCGTAGTGGTCCGCCGCGCCGCAGGTGGCGAGGTAGCCGCCGAGGCCCGCGGCCATGCCGCCCGCCACGGCCGCGACGACGCCGGCGGCGACGACCGGCGCGTCGCCGGCCGCCGCGTAGGACAGCCCCACGGCCAGCGCGAAGGGCAGCACCGGGCCGTCCGCCGCGCCGTGCACGAAGTCGCGCAGCACCGGATTCTGGGCGATGTGCTGTTCCTCATGCGGCGGCCCGGGTGGCATCGGCCAGAGGCCGTCACGGTTCACCGCCGCGGCGACGGGGGCTTGCGAAGTCGTCTCCATGCGCGGGAGGCTAGCCGATCGCGGCGACCGCGACAGGTTCGCAACTGCACAAGGCTCGCCGCACGGGAGAGGGAACGTGATGAAGCGGATCATCGTGGCGGCGCTCGGCGCCGCGCTGCTGGCGCCGGCCGCGCTGGCCCAGCCGACACCGGGGCCGGGACCGCGATCCGGGCCGCAAGCGGAAGGCCGTGGCCCGCGTGGCAACGCGGCGCCACTCCGCATCCGCGAGATATCGTCCTTCCATGTCGGTGGCCGCGTCGCCGAATTGTCGGGCCTGCCGGAGCGCGAGGTCGTCTTCAGCCCCGGCGCGCCGCCGATGCGCATGAACCCCAACGGCCAGTTCCAGGTCGAGCAGATGTATGCCCAGGTGGCGCGGCTGCAGAACCCGCGTTCGCGCTATCCACTCATCCTCGCGCATGGCGGCGGGCTGACCGGCGTGACCTATGAGACGACGCCCGATGGGCGGCCCGGCTGGCAGATGTTCTTCCTGCGCGCCGGGCATGACGTCATCGTGACCGACGCGATGGAACGCGGGCGTTCCGGTTGGGCGCGCTTCCCGGAAATCCTGGCCGGCGAGCCGATCTTCCGCACCATGGGCGAAGGCTGGGGGCTGTTCCGCATCGGCATGCAGGATGGCTGGAACATCGACCCGGCGCAGCGCCGCGCCTTTCCCGACAGCCGCTTTCCGGTGGCGTCGTGGAACCAGTTCATGATGCAGGGCGTGCCGCGCTGGGCGACGACCGACCGGCAGATACAGGCCGCCTATGACGCGCTGGTGCAGCGCATCTGCCCCTGCGTGATGCTGGTGCACAGCCAGGGCGGCAATTTCGGTTTCAATGCCGCGCTGAATGCGCCCGACAGGATCAAGGCGGTGATCGCCGTCGAACCGTCCGGTGCGCCCCCGGCCGCGGCCGATGCGGCGCGGGTGCGCGGCATCCCGCATCTGGTGGTCTGGGGCGACCATCTGGACGCCACGCCCTTCTGGCAGAATGTCCGGCGCAACATCGACCGCTGGCAGGTCCAGATCCGCGATGCGGGCGGCACGGCGGACACGCTCGACATGCCGGCCGAGGGCGTACGCGGCAACAGTCACATGATCATGATGGACAACAACAGCGACGACGTGGCGCGACGCATCGACGCCTGGATGGCAAGCCACGGCCTGATGCGCGATGCCGGCCCGCCGCGTGACCGCCCGCGCCGGCAGGGCGGGCGCGCCGGCTGAGAGCGCAGGCCGGGCGAAGGTGTTGTCCTCCCGGACAGGAAATCCGATCAGGTGGTTCCACCTGATCGGATAGTGCTCTAGGCAAGGCCATGGCCGGCGCACCGACAGACCGTATCCCGCTCCACACCATCATCCTGCCGGGGCTCGGCCTGCTGGCCTGGCTGATCGTCGGCAAGGCGGGCCTCGGCCTGGTCGCGCTGCTGCTCGCGGCCGTCCTGCTCGGCAATGTGCTGGCGGCCGTGCATCATGCCGAGATCGTCGCGCTGCGCGTTGGCGAGCCCTACGGCACGCTGATCCTCGCCTTGGCCGTGACGGTGATCGAGGCCGGGCTGATCATATCCCTGATGCTCGGCGGCGACCCCAATCCGGGGCTGATGCGGGATTCGGTGCATGCGGCCGTGATGCTCGTGCTGCACGGGCTGGCGGGCGCCTGCATCGTGGTCGGCGCCTGGCGTCATCGCGAGGCGGAATTCCGGGTGGAGGGCGCCAACTCCTTCCTCGCAGTGCTGATCCCGATGGCGACGCTGGTGCTGGTGCTGCCGAACCATGTGCTGTCCACCCCCGGCCCGTATCTCTCGACCGCGCAGTTGATCTTCGTCTCGGTCGCCTGCCTCGCGCTCTATGCGGCCTTCCTGTTCATTCAGACCAACTGGCACCGCGACTACTTCCTGCCGGTCGGCGGCGGAGCCGAGGCGGCCCATGTGCGGCCCACCGGCCGGATGGCTGGCGCCTCCGCCCTGCTGCTGGTGTTGGCGCTGACCGCGGTCGTGCTGCTGGCCAAGGCGCTGGCGCCGGCGCTGGAGGAAGGGGTCACCGCTGCCGGCGCGCCGATGACAGTGGTGGGCGTCATCGTCGCGGCCATCGTGCTGATGCCGGAAAGTGCCGCGGCGATCCGCGCCGCCGCGCGCAATCGCCTGCAATCGAGCATCAACCTCGCGCTCGGCAGCGCGGTCGCCTGCATCGGGCTGACCGTGCCGGCGGTCGCCGTCGTGTCCTTCTGGATGGGACAGCCGCTCGCGCTCGGCATATCGGCAGGGCAGACCACGCTGCTGGCGCTGTCCTTCGCGGTAGCGATGATCACCTATGGCACGGGGCGGACCAACCTGTTGTGCGGCGTGGTGCACCTGGTGCTGGCGGCGACCTACGTCTTTTCCGTCTTCGCGCCGTAATCCCCCGGCGGGCGCCGGGCATCCGGTCGCGCCTGGCCCGCGGCGTCGCCCCGGCCCAAAGGGCACACGGCCACCATTGGTCTGCCGCCGCGTCCCGCCTATCCTTCCGCGCCGGAGGATCACGCCATGCCCAGCCCGACCGCCTGCCTGCTCATCATCGGCAACGAGGTGCTGTCGGGTCGCACCCAGGACGCCAATCTGAAATTCATCGCCACGCGCCTTGGCGAGATCGGCATTCCGCTTCGCGAGGTGCGCGTCATCCCCGACGTGCCGGACACGATCATCGACACGGTGAACGAGACGCGCGCGAAATACGATCACGTCTTCACCACCGGCGGCATCGGGCCGACGCATGACGACATCACCAGCGAATGCGTCGCCGCGGCCTTCGGCGTGCCCTGGGAACCGCATCCGGAAGCCTGGCGGCGGCTCGAATCCCACTACGCCCGGCAGACGCCGCCGGGGGATTTCAATGCCGCGCGGCAGCGCATGGCGACCATGCCGCGCGGGGCCGAGCTGATCGACAACATCATCTCCATCGCGCCCGGCTTCACCATCGGCAACGTCCACGTGATGGCCGGCGTGCCCCGCATCATGCAGGCGATGTTCGAGGCCCTGGCCCCGACCCTGCAGGGCGGCCCGCCGGTCGTCTCCGCGGCGGTGCATGCCAATGGCCTGATGGAAGGTCGCATCGCCGATGGCCTCGGCGAGATCCAGAGGCGCTACCCGGAAATCGACATCGGCTCCTACCCCTATTACCGCGCGGGTGGTGGCGGGGTCGCGGTGGTGGCCAAGGGGACCGACATGGCGGCGGTGAAGCAGGCGGCACATGACGTGCTGGTCTTCATGCGCGCCTGCGGCGGACTGCCGGTGGAAGGCGAGCCGGCCTGAGGGCGCGGCGCGCCTACGCGACCAGTTCGAACAGCAGCAGCAGGCTGCGCTGCGTCACCGCATGGTTGTCGTCCGAGACGATGGCGACCAGCGTGCGCCCGCCATGGCGCAGCACCGCCACGCCTTCCCAATTCTCGGCGGGCGCGACACCGCCATCCAGGCGCAGGATCTCCGCCCCCTCCAGCACCGAGCCAGCCCCGGCGGCAGCGATGTCGGCGGCCGGGATGCGCGTCAGCCGCGCCGCGAAGCCCGAATACCAGGCGAAGCGCCGTTCCAGCACCAGCGCCCCGCCATCCGGCAGGCCAGCCGCATCGACCGGCAGGAAGCCATCCTCCGGCCGATAGGCGAGCGGCGCCCAGCGCCCAGGCCCGCCGATCCAGCCCTGGCGCAGATCAGGGCTGCCGAGCGGTTCCAGCCGCTCGGTGATCGCCAGCAGCCTGCCATCGGCCAGCAGCGCGAGTGACTCCAGCCCGCCATTGCGCGGCGCGGCGTCGAGCCCCGGCGGCGGGTCCACGAAGGCGCCCGCGCCATCCATGCGGCGATAGGCGCGGATGCGGTGCCAGCGTTCGAAGCTGACGAGCCAGGTGCCATCCGCCAGCCGCGCGATCCCTTCCGCATCCCCGGCATAGCCGCGCGGCAGCGGGTTGCCCGCGCCATCATTCAGCGGACCAGTGGCGACCGGCGTCAGCCCCGCCGCAAGCCCGCCCCGCAGCACCAGCCGCGCCTGCGCCCAGCGTGTGCGGTCGTCGATGAAGGTAATGAGGAGGTCATCGTCGATGGTCAGCCCCGAAAGACCGCCGGCGCCGAGGCTGGCATTGTCGATGTCGAGCCCGCCCAGGCTGCGCAGCGGGCCGGTGAGCGTGAGCGGCGGCAGGGCGACGGCGGCGCCGCCCGCCGGGGGTGTGGGCGGGAGGTAGATGCAGGCCGGGGTGGCGAGGGCGGCGGCCAACGCGAGGCGTCGAGGGAGGGCTTTGCCCTCCCTTGTCCCCGTTTGCCGAACTGGTGAGCGCGCGCGGATGGCCGGCCATTCCCTCTCGATTGTCCGGCCGGCAGGTCTGCACCCCCGCAACCTTGAGCGTCCCGGACAGGTCGCCGGCCAAGTCCATGCCGGGCGGCACGCCTCCATTTGGCCGCGTGGAAATGACCACCTTGTCGCTCAACGTCCGGGCCGCCTCAAGGGCTCGGCGCTTGCGTCTCCGGCAACGGCATCGCGGATCCGGGCCGGCAAGCCCAGGGCCGTAGCGGGGGCCGCGGGATCATCCTCCGCCGCTCACCGACCCGTCCAGGCGGGGCGGCGCTTTTCGTTGAAGGCGGCGCGTCCCTCGCGCGCATCCTCGGTCAGCGCCAGGACCCCGATCTGCGTCTCGAGGAAGGCGAGCGCCTCGTCGAAATTCATCGCCTCGGTCTTGCGCAGCGCATATTTGCCGCGGCGGATCGCGGTCGGGCTCTTGTCGAGCAGGCGCCCGGCCAGCCAATCCACCTTGGCGTCCAGTTCCGCACCCGGCGCCACGTGATTCACGAGCCCCAGCCGATGCGCTTCGGCCGCCGTGATGGGCTCGCCGGTCAAGGCCAGCTCAGCGAAGGCGCGTTCGGGCATCAGCGCGCGCAGCACGCTGGTCACGACCATCGGGAAGACGCCGATCTTCACCTCGGGCAGGCCGAACAGCGCATGGTCGGCGGCGACCACCATGTCGCACATCGCCATCAGCCCCATGCCGCCGGCCATGCAATGGCCATTGACGCGCGCGATGAGCGGCAACGGCAGGTCCCGTACCTGGCGCAGCAAACCCGTGAAGGGCGTGCCGATGCGCGAGAAGTCCTGCCGGAACGCGACCGAATCCGGCGCAAGGTCCGCGCCCGAGCAGAAGGCGCGGTCGCCCGCACCGGTCAGCACGACGACACCGACATCGCCGCCTTCCACCGCCCGGGTCAGCGCTGCCGAGATGCCGTGCTGCACCTCGGCGTTCATCGCATTGCGGCGCGCCTCGCGCGTGATGGTCAGGCGCATCACGCGGTCGCGGATCTCCGTCGTCAGAACAGTGTCGCTCACATCCATCATCCCTGCACAACGCGCCGCAGCGCCTCGACGAAATCACCAAGCTCGGTCACCGCGACATAGCCGCGCGCGGCAACCAGCCGCGCTGCCTCGGCCATCGTCATCTCCCGCTCCGCGGCGCCGGCGGCGGCGAATCCGACGACCAGCGGCTTGGGCGGCGGATATTCGTCGAGCAGCGCGAGCAGCCCCTTCACCGTGCCGCCCAGCGAGCTGGCCCCGAGCGTCTGGTACATGCCGATCGCCTTGACCGACGGGTTTCGCGCGGCGAGGTCGAAGACCATGCGCCCGCGCCGCAGGAAACCCTCGGCGCCACCACCACCTGGCGCATCGACGAAGTTCGCCGCCGGCAAGCCGGCATCGCCGAGCAGGTCGAGGATCGACATGCCGAGCCCCGCCCCGCCGGTCAGCAGGGCCACCGGACCGTCGAGCTCCACGAAGGTGAAGCCCTGGCTCGCGGCGTCGCCCTCGCGCTGCGGCGCATCCGCGCGTTCGATGGCCGCCGAGCGCAGCGCCGCGCGACCCGGGTGCCGGAAAGCGGCGGCGTCATCCAGGACGAC
The DNA here is from genome assembly GCF_057586215.1 of Roseomonas sp. SRI_022. Classification (NCBI taxonomy): domain Bacteria; kingdom Pseudomonadati; phylum Pseudomonadota; class Alphaproteobacteria; order Acetobacterales; family Roseomonadaceae; genus Roseomonas; species Roseomonas sp. SRI_022. The sequence goes on along the minus strand of NZ_JBYCZL010000010.1, from coordinate 16,794 downwards.
CTTCGCATCCAGGGCAACCAGCCCGCGGCCGGTCACGAGCCCCAGCGGATTGATCTCGATCAGCGTCGCATCCGCGCGGGTGAACAGCCGGTAGAGATCGCTGGCAAAGCGCGCGACGGCGCCATGCTGGCGCGGCGGGATGCCGGCGGCGGCCGCCAGCGGCAGCACGTCCTGGGCGAACAGGCCGCGCCGCGGGTCGATCGACAGGCTCTGCACCGCCTCGGGCGCTGCCTCGACCTCGATGCCGCCGCGCGCGGAGAGCAACAGGCTGACGCATTGCCGCACATCGTCGATGCGCAGGGCCATGTAGTATTCGGCCTCGATCGCCAGCGCTTCCTCGATCAACAGGGGCGGCGTGGATGGGCTGAGCGCCGCGGCCACCTGCCCGACGGCGCCGGCGAGCGCGCCGGCCTCCGCACGCCGGACCAGGCCGCGCTTGCCGCGCCCGCCGGCGAGCAGCTGCGCCTTGACCATCGCGGCCGGCCAGGGTGCCTCGCACGGCGGTGCGGCGGCCTCGACCAGCATGCCGCGCGGGATGGCGATGCCGGCGCTGGCGAGCAGCGCCTTTCCGTCATGTTCTATCAGCCGCACTCACGTTCCTCCGTTGAACCCGGCGTCGGGAATTCCTCGGCGGCGAGCGGACGCTCCACCTCCAGCGCGAAACCATCGCCCCGGTAGTAGGAAATTCCCGTCAGCGGCACGCGCCCGTCAGGGTCGCGATACCATCGCCGCATCCGCACCAGCACCTCGCCCATGCCGCAGCCGAGCAGTTCCGCGATGCGCAGATCGGCATGGGTCAGCGTCACTTCCTCGAGCAGCGTCATGCGCGCCGAACCAAGGATCTGGCGCAGCAGGCCGCCAAGCTTGAACCGGCGCTCCGCACCGCGCGGGAAACGCCGGAAGAGGCCGGTCTCGACATAGTAGTCCAGCAGCGCGAAGGCCCGCCCATCGAGGTGATGGCGCTTGTAGATGCGCGTGAAGTCGCCGGCTTCCCGCGGGGCGCGGCTGCGCAGTTCGGCCGGCAGCGACATCCCCGCGCTGCGTTCCAGCACTTCGATCCGCAGGCCGGGCTGGGGCGCCCCGGTATCGCTGATCGCCCCGCGCAGGCTGCGGCCGCCAAGCCGCGCCGGGGCATCCGGCATGACCCAGGTGCCGCGGCCGCGGCTCATGCCGATCAACCCTTCCTGCGCCAGGATGGCCAGGGCCTGCCGCATGGTCACGCGCGACACCTGGAATTCCTCGCAGAGCTGAGGCAGGCCCGGGATCAGCGACCCGGGCGTCCAGTCGCCCGCGACGATCCTTTCCCGGAACACGCGCGACAGGCGCAGATAGAGCGCGATGCGCGAGGCGTCCTCGGCCGCTGACTCCCGCCCGGCGGGCGGGGCGGGCACGACGGTGGCGGAGTTCGCGTCGGGGCGATGCATGCCGTAAAGTTATTAAGGTTAGGACTATTGCGCAATAGGCCGTTTCTTTCCATGATCCGCCGCACGACCAGCAGGAGACGCCCATGCCCTCGCGCCACGCACCCCGGAAGCGGGGCCTTCGTTAGCCATGGCCGTGCTCTACGAGGCCGGCTGGCGGGTCCTCCTGCAGGGCGCGACGGGCGCCTATGGCCTGGCGCAGTTGCATGCGATGCGGGAAGCCGGGACGCCGCTCGCGGGCGTCGTCGCGCCGGGACGCGGCGGTGCCGCCATCGAAGGCCTGCCGAGCTTCGATCGGATGGCGGAAGCCGTCGCGGCGACCGGGGCGGAGGTCAGCATCATCTACGTCCCGGCGTCGGGTGTGCGGGATGCGTTGGTGGATGCGGCGGATGCCGGCATCCGGCTCGCGATCGTCGCGGCCGAGTTCGTGCCGGTGCATGACGCGCTGTGGGCGCTCGCCTATGCGCGCGAACGGGGCATGTGGGTGGTCGGGCCGAATTCGCTTGGCATGATGGTGCCGGGCCAGGCCTTGCTCGGGTCGATCGCCACGGGCTTCACGACGCCCGGGCGCGTCGGCGTGATCGGGCGCAGCGGCACGCTGACGCTGACCGGCACGCGGCTGCTGACGCGCTTCGGCTGCGGCCAGTCGGCCATCACCCATATGGGCGGCGACAGCGTGGTGGGCCGCAATCCCCACGAGTATCTCGCCCGCTTCCTCGACGATCCCGGCACCGACATCGTCGCCTATCTCGGGGAGATCGGCGGCGGGAAGGAATACGCCATGCTCGACCTGATCGCCGCGCGGCGCAAACCGGTGGTGGCGCTGATCGTCGGGCGCCACGCGCCACCGGGGAAGCAGATGGGCCACGCCGGCGCCCTGGTGGAAGGCACGCGCGAGACGGCCGTCGCGAAGCGCGCCGCACTCGCCGAAGCGGGCGCCGTCATCGCGGACAATCCTGAGCATCTGGCGCAACTCGTCGCGGGGATGCTGGTGCCTGCCTGAGGCCCGTCACGCGGAATGAAGGAGGAAACGACAATGAACACATCACGGCGCATCCTGCTCGGCGCCGCGGCGGCGGGGCTGATGGGCCCGCGCGCCGCGCAGGCGCAGGCCAGCTATCCCAACCGTCCAGTCCGCCTGATCGTCGCCTTCCCACCGGGCAGCATCAACGATGTGACGGCGCGGCTGATCGCGCCGGAGATGTCGAAGCAGCTCGGCCAGCCCGTGATCGTCGAGAACCGCGCCGGGGCGGGCGGGCTGGTCGGCACCGAGGCCGTGGTCCGCGCGCCGGCCGATGGCCACATGATCGGCATCGGCACGATGTCGCAGCTCGTGATGAACCTCGCGCTCTACGACAACATCCCGTTCGACCTCGTGAACGGCATCGCGCCGATCGGCATGATCTCGGACACGGCGTCGATCCTCGTCGTCAATCCTTCCGTGCCGGTGCGCAGCCTCGCGGAGCTCATCGCCTATGCGCGGGCCAATCCCGGCAAGCTCAACTACGCCTCGGCCGGCAACGGATCGATCAACCATGTGGGCACCGAGCAGTTCATGGCGGTGGCCGGCATCCGCATGACGCATATCCCCTATCGCGGCTCCGGGCCGGCGCAGACCGACCTGGTCGCCGGCAATGTCGATGTGGGCTTCGATTCCGGTCCTTCCTCCATCGAGCACATCCGCGCGGGGCGGCTGCGCGCGCTCGCCGTGTCCTATCGCCACCGCATTGCTCAGTTGCCGGACGTGCCGCTCTTCGCCGAAGCCGGGCTGCCTGGATACAGCAACAACAGCTGGAACCTGCTGATGACGACGGCGGGAACGCCGGCGCCGGTCATCGCGCGGCTCAATGCGGTGCTGCGGCAGACCCTGTCCGACCCGGAGATCCAGCAGCGCTTCGCGCTGGGCGCGACCGAGGTGATCGTCGATTCGACGCCGGAGAGCACCGCCACCTTCGTGGAACAGCAGCGCGCGACCTGGGTGCCGATCGCGCGCGGCCTCGGCATTCGTTTCAGCTGACAGGGAGGCAGGAATGCCCAGCGATCTTCCGCGCCGCGTCGAGTTCCACGAGGAAGGCCCGCGCGAAGGCTTCCAGATCGAGCCGCGCCTCTATCCGCTCGAGCAGCGCGTCGCCCTGGTCGAGGCCCTGGCCGAGACGGGATTGAAGGCGATCCAGGTGGCCTCCTTCGTCTCGCCCAAGGCGGTGCCGCAGATGGCGGATTCCGAGGCATTCTTCGCCGCCATCCGCCGGCGTCCGGGCGTGCGCTACGAAGCCGTCTGGCTGAATGAGCAAGGCTTCCATCGGGCACGGGCGACGCCGGGCGTCGATGTGTCCGGCAAGATCGCGCTCTATGCCTCCGATGCCTTCGCCAGGCGCAACAACAACTGCACCGCGGCCGAGATGCGCGAGCGTGTGCTGCGCTGGCTCGACCTCTATGGCGAGGCAGGCCTTCCGATCGAACGCGCCCTGGTCATGACTGCCTTCGGCTGCAACTACGAAGGCGAGATCCCGCCGGAACGCCCCGTTGGGGAACTGGTCTGGGCGCATCGCGCCTGTGCCGAGCGCGGCATCCGCCTGCCGAAGGTGTATCTGGCGGACACGATGGGTTGGGCGAACCCGCAATCGGTGCGCCGGCTGGTCGGGATGCTGCGTGACGCGCTGCCTGACACGCGGGTGGGGCTGCATCTGCACGACACGCGCGGCCTCGGTGCGGCCAATGTGCTGGCGGCGCTGGAGATGGGCGTCGACATGTTCGACAGTTCGGTTGCCGGGCTGGGCGGCTGCCCCTTCGCCGGGCATGGCGACAGCCGCGGCGCGGGCAATATCTGCACGGAAGACATGGTGTTCCTCTGCCACGAGATGGGCATCGAGACCGGCATCGATCTCGAAAGACTCATCGAGGCCGCGCGGCTCGCGGAGCGGATCATCGGCCGCCCCCTGAGCGGCCGGGTCATGCATGGAGGATCCCTGGCGGCCTACCGCTCGAAGATCGCTGCCTGAGGTCGTCGTATGGAGTGCAGGAGGGCGCGCAGCCGTCGGTGCGGCGTCGCGCTCCATCGCTTGATGTAGGAGCGTCGCGCGCCAGCGGGCCGGGCCGCCGTGTCATGCTGTCACGGCGGCTTCGAACCGTCCCCAACTCCCGGACTGACAAGGTGTCCGGAATTGACGCGCCGGGGGCGACTCACGTCGCGGTCAGGCCGGCCGTACGCCCCACGGGTACGGCATGCTTCCCTTCGCCAGGCCCGTGATGCTCCGCCGATGCGCCGTGCGGATGAAGAACTGGCCCAGCGGTATGGTCGCGACATCGTCCTGCGCGAGCTTGTTGATCTCGTTCGCGAGGTTGCGTTGCCGATCCGGTTCCGCCGCGTCGAGCCATGCCTGGACCAGTTCCTCCGCCCGAGGGCTCGTATACCAGCCGAACCAGCCGCTGGCGCCCGGTCCCTTGACCAGTGAGGACACCCCCGGGTTCAGGTAGGCGAGCGAGGAGCCGTAGGTGTGGAAAATGCTCCAGCCGCCCTGGTCCACCGGCTCGCGCCGCACGCGGCGCTGCACCACCGTGCCCCAGTCGGTATCGGCCAGTTCGACATTCATGCCGATGCGCCGCAGGCGGTCGGCCGTGACCTGGCCATGCGGGCCGATCAGCGGGAAGTCCGTCGGGTTGATGATGACGACCTTCTCGCCCTTGTATCCTGACGCCTGGAGCGCGGCCCGTGCGCGATCGAGGCTGCGCGGTGGGCGGTTGAATTCCGAAAGATCCTCGACGCCGAGCGGCGTGCCGCAGGGAAACAGGCTGCGGCATTCGCGCCATACCGAACGATCGGTACCGAGCGTCGCCTGCATGTACTCAGGCTGATCGACCGAAAGCGCCACCGCCTGGCGCGTCTTCACGTCGTTGAACGGCGCCTGCAGATGATTGAGGCGCATGATGGACATCAGGCCAGCCGGATTCAGGATGTCCACCGCGATGTTGCGGTTACGCTGCAGGGTCGGGATGAGATCCGAGAGCGGCTGCTCGAGCCAGTCGATCTCCCCGCTCTGCAACGCCGCGGCTGCGGTCGCGGGGTCGGGCAGGATATGCCATTCGATGCGCGGGAAATGCGCGACCTTGCCGCCCGAGGCCCAGTCCGCGGCCTCCTGCCGCGGCACATAGGCATCGTTCTTCGCATAGGCGACGCGGCTGCCGGAGACGAACTCGTCGCGCAGGAAGCGATAGGGACCGGATCCGACGACCTCGGCCACCTGCGCATTGGCGTCTGTGCGCGCCAGGCGCTCGGGCATGATGAAGGGGACGTTGGCGTCCGGCTTGGCGAGCGCGTCGAGCAGCAGCGGGAAGGGCCGCTTCAGGCGGATCTCGAGCGTCCGGTCGTCGGCGGCGGCCCAGCGATCGACCACCGCTGCGAGGATCTGCCCGAAGGCATCGCGCTTCGACCACCGTTCGAGGCTCGCGGCGCAATCCTGCGCGCGGACCGGCTCACCGTCATGGAAGCGCAGCCCCTCCCGCAGGCGGATGGTCCAGACGCGACCGTCCGCGTTCACGGTATGGCCTTCGGCCATCTGCGGCCGCGCCTGCTGGTTCCCGTCCACGGCGTAGAGCGTGTCGTAGACGTGGTAGCCGTGCATCTGCGTGACGATCGCGCTGGTCCAGATCGGGTCGAGCGCGGTGAGGTTAGCCTGCGGCACGAAGCGCAGCGTCGCCGTGCGGGCAGGCTGAGCGACGGCAGGAGCCACGGCGGCGAAGGTTCCGGCGGCGGCGCCCTGCAGAAGGCTGCGACGTTTCATGGCGTTTTCCTGTTCTTGTGCACACGGATTGCCCGGAAGCGTATGGGCCCCGGTGAGGCCGGGTCAAATGTCCGTGTGACGGCCGCGGTCCATCCCATGCCGCCTGCCGCGCTGGGCGTCCCGTACGGCGGTCGTTCTACAGCACAACCTGCGCCGGGGCGGTTTCGTCCTTCACTGAAAGCAGGAGTGGCGCCGGGTCCGCGAAGCGGCGGACCACATTCTCAATCAGACGGGCCGTCGGGTTGGCATACCCGTCCACCGGAAGGGCGCCGATGAAGTTCATCGACCCGACCGAGAACACGGCACCGCCGTTCGGAGTCTCGAAGAAGGTGACGTCGGATCGGATCAGATCCTCCCGCGTGCCGGGCCAGGTGTGATCGCGGCGCTCCTCGTTCACCGGCTGATAGCTCGCCTCCTCCACCACGGCGCGTGCCACGACCAGGGCATGGTGCGGTGTGCCGAGCGCGACGTCGGCACGATCCAGTTCGTGCCCCGCCGCACCGCCACCCATCAGGCCGCGATCGCCGAAGACCAGGCCGGGGCGCGCCATATCCTCCATGCCCTCGCGCAGAAACGCGACGCGTGGGTCGAGGATAGCGTCGGTGAAGGTGTAGGGGTGGCCGTTGTAGTTGCCCTGGCTGCTGAAGCCGACGCCCACCAGGGCTTGCGGTGGCCGCCCGAGCCGGCGCCACAGCCCGCCATAGCCGCCATCGAAGGCGTGATAGCCTTCGCCGGGCAGGGTCTCCCACAAACGGATACCACCCTCGGCGCGGCGTAGTTCGAAGGCCCAGGGGCCGTCGCGATGCGGCGCGATGCGCCAGTAGAATCCGTTGCCGCCGAGGTAGACGAAGCGCCCACCCTGCGCGAGGTGGCCGGCAATGGCGTCCAGCGTCTCATGCGTGTGGTATTCGGGGTGCTGGCCGGTGAGCACGACCGAATACCGGGACAGCAGCGCCGCACCTTCGGCGTGCACGTCGTGGTCGGTGATGACCTCCACCTCGATCCCGCAGCGATCCAGCAGGTCGAGGATATAACTGTCCGCCGCGATCCAGTAGGTACCGGACCCTGCCGGGTCGGGATCCATCAGGTGGAACTGGCCAACCCGCTTGTCGATCATCGGGCGGCGCATCGTGGACATCACGACGCCGCTGCCATCCGCGTGGTTGTTGTAGGGCGAGAGCCCGTATTCCGGGTGCCCGTCCGGCGCATGGGGCAGCGCGCCCCAGGAAGCGGCGCGCGGCGCGATCTGCGCCTGACGGCCGGCGCGGACGAACTGGCTGTACACCGTGTAGGTCATGGTCGGTGCCAGGAAGGCGACGCGCGCCTTTTCCCCCGGCACCTTCGCACGCACGAAGAAGGGGATGTTGTCGCGCGCATCACCGGCTTCGAGGTGCAGCGCATACAGGCCGGACGGCCAATCGGACGGCACGGCCAGCGTCAGGGACGGCGACCAGCCGGCATCGCCGATATCGTCCGAATGGAAGTGGATGGCATCGTACTGGGCGGGCCGTTCCGTCCAGCGGTGCGCCTCGGCGGTCCAGTCAGGGCCGGTCATCGCCCGCGTCGGCAGGTTGTGGCACTCACCGTCCCAGCCGCCGGGACCGACATCGGCGATGCGATCGGTCGGGATGTCGATGGAGAAATCCCAATCCGCGACGGCTTCCTCCGGCGACACGGGGATGGGCTGCGCTTCGAGCGCCGTGGTGATGCCAAGCGCGCCGCACAGGATGCGGGGACGAGCGATCTTGCCCTCGAAATGCGCGCAGGCGGGGCCTTCCGCGGCGATGGCCGCGTGGCCGAAGCCCGAGGGCGATACGCCCGCCGCCGCGACGCGCGCCGTGGTGGCTTCATCGAGGTCGAGGCGCGGGCGGCGCGGCACCTGCGCGACCTCGAGCACGCCCGCCACCGGGTCGAAGCGGCAGGCGATGTCGTGCCAGGCGCGTTCCGTCAGCGGCACGCCGGCCTCGACGATGGTGCCGTCGCCGCAACGCGCTACGGCGCCGTTCGGGCCGAGGCCAAGGGTGAGCGTGGCGCCGCCGCCCGTACAGGACAGCACCACCTGCACCCCCTGCCCCGGCAGCGTCGGCCAGATCGTCGCCATCAGCGTCAGCGGCGCGCCGCCGCTGCCCAGATCGATGGCCGGCACCTCCACCCAGGATCCCAGGCGCATCTGCTGCTCGACGCCCGCATGCTCCCCTTCGATGCCGCAGGGCATCGGGATCTCGCGATACCCGGGGCCGGCGGGGTTGGGATCCCCGCACAGAATGCGGGCGACGCGCGCGCGATAGCGCCCACCGCCCGCCACGCCGATCATAAAGCGAAGCGTTTCGCCCTGGCGAACGCTCCAGTGCTCGGCATAGCCGGTGACAGCCAGCATCGCCTCAGCCGCGCTTCACGTTCCAGAACAGCGGGAGGCCCTTCAGCACGCCGCTCAGGTCATCGCGGTAGGCCGTCGGCTGGTAGAACTGGCCGAGCGGCACATAGGGCACATCGATGAAGGCCTGGCGCTGCATGTCGCGACCGATGCGGCTGCGCACCTCATCGCTGTCGGATTGCAGCCATTCGTCGCGCAGTTCTTCGAGCTTCGGGCTGGTGGACCAGCCGAAGGTCGCGTTGAGCCCGCTGCCGCGGATGAAGTTGTGTGCGGCCGGATTGAACTGGTTCACGCCGGCCGTATAGGTGCAGTACGCGTTGTAGCCGCCACGATCCGGCGGCTCCCGGTTCGCCTGGCGCCGCAGCGCGCTGGCCCAGTCCATGGCGGCGTAGTCGAGATTGATGCCGATGCGGCGGAAGGTGTCGGCGACCACCTCGCTCATCGCCGTGATGGCGGGGAAGTCGGTCGGGCCCATCAGCAGGACCTTCTCGCCCTTGTAGCCCGCCTGTTCCAGGGCGCGACGGACCGCGGCAAGGTCGCGCGGGCCGGTCAGCGCCTCCATGCCGACATCGCTCGCCATGACTGAGCCAGGGGCGAAGAAGCCCACGCCCGTTCGCCACAGCGACCGGTCCGTGCCGGCCACGGCCGTCATCACGTCTTCCTGGTTGATCGCACCCAGCACCGCGCGGCGGATCGCCGGATTGTCGAAGGGCGGTTGCAGGTGGTTGAAGCGCAGCATGGCGATCGCGCCGGTCGGGTCGAGCACTTCGATCTTCACGCCGCGCCCGCGCCTCAGCAACGGCAGCAAGTCCGAGGTCGGCTGCTCCCACCAATCGATTTCCCGCCGTTGCAGCGCTGCGGAGGCAGTGCTCGCGTCGGGGATGGTCAGCCATTCCACGCGGTCGAAATGCGCGACCTTGGGGCCTGCCAGCAGGCTCGTGGTCCCGCCCGGTCGCGGCACATAGCCGTCGAACTTCGCATAGACGGCGCGCGAGCCCGGCACGCGCTCGCTCGCGACGAAGCGGAACGGCCCGCTGCCCACCATCTCGCTGATCGGCAGGGCCGGGTCCGAATTCGCGAGGCGTTCCGGCATGATGAAGGCAACATTCGCGCCGATCTTGCCAAGCGCGTCAGGCAGCAGCGGGAATGGCCGCTTGAGGCGCCACCGCACGACGCGGTCGGAGGGGGCTGTGATCTCATCCGTCACGGCCATGGCGGCGATGCCGAACTGATCGCGCACGCCCCAGCGGCGCAGGCTCGCGACGACATCGCGCGCACGCACCGGTTCGCCGTCATGGAAGCGCAGGCCCTCACGCAAGGTCATCAGCCAGGTGCGGCCGTCATCCTCGATCACATGGCCTTCGACCATCTGGGGATGCGCGCGGTATTGCTCGTCCCAGCCATAGAGCGTGTCGAAGACGAGGAAGCCGTGGTTGCGCGTGACGAAGCCCGTCGTCGCGATCGGGTCGAGGATCGCGATATCTGCCTGCGGCACGAAGCGCAGCACGCCTTGCCCCTGCGCGGCAGCGAGCCGCGGTGAAGCAATCGATCCGGCGCCGATGGCCGCGGTCGTCTGCAGGAAAGCGCGTCTTTGCATCGGAAATCCCTCTCTCGGGTGTCGCGCGGGGTTCATGTGCAGGGCCATCCGCTTCGAACGCCGGAGCCTGCTGTGAAGCTGCCGTGCTGACAAGTGAAGGCGAGCCTCACTGGCGCGGGAGCGCGATGACCGTTCGCGTTCGCGTTACGCAGGGCACGGGAATCCAGCGCCGGCGCGCTGGCGGGCCGCTCCTGAGCCGCCCACCGCGATCAGGTCATCCTGCCTCCACAAAGGGGACGAACCTCACCGGCAAGGTGCGACGTGTTCGCACCACGCCGTCCATCGCCTTCTCCACAAGCATGAGATGCTGGGTCGCGAAGGGATTGCCAATCGGGATCACCATCCGCCCGCCCGGCCGGAGTTGCTGCAGCAGCGGTGGCGGAATCGATCCTGCAGCGGCCGTTGCGATGATGCCATCGAAGGGAGCGGCACTCGGCACGCCGAAATAGCCATTGCCGAGATGCACCACCACGTTCCCGAAACCGTGGTCATGGAGCCGGCTCCGAGCAACCTCGGCCAGGGGCGCCAGGATCTCGATGCTGTGCACCGTGCGCACAAGCCCGGACAGGACCGCTGCCTGGTAACCGGATCCGGTGCCGATTTCGAGGACGACCTGGCCGGGCGCCGTGCGCAGCATGTCGGTCATCAGAGCTACGATGAATGGCTGCGAGATCGTCTGGCCAAAGCCAATGGGGAGCGGGCGGTCGTCATAGGCGTTGGCCCGGAGCGAAGCCGCGACGAATGCATGACGCGGCACCCGCCGCATGACGTCGAGCACCCGGGGGTCCATCGCGTCGCGCCCAAGTGCGCCTGTTGCCGTAGAGACGTACTGGGCGATGGTGTTGACCATCGCTTCCCGGGCTTCAGCGTCTGTCGCGGCGATCGCGTCGCGGGCCAGTAGACCCAGGCCGAGCAGCACTGCGCGCCTGCCGCCGCAGCGGCAGGCCCGGTCCATGCACCCGGGCGCGTGCCGGGAACAGGCCTCGGCCCCTTGCATATCCGCATGCGTGCGCTTCGCATCGGCCGACTGTCAACCGCGACCGGGCGCGGCGTTCATCGCCGAGGGGTGGGACAGCGTGGACCCACGCCACCGTGGTGCGCGTGCGGGCGCACGCGGCGGTAGTGGACAGCTAACCCGCGCCAGCGCGGATCTGCAGTGAGGCCAAGTGGTCGCCGCCCCAACCTTCAGGCGCGGGATACCGCTCCAGTGGCACTGGCAGATCGCGAAGCCAGGGTGGCCGATCTTCGGATGGCCCGCTTTGCAGCCTTGGCATGATGCTGCGCGGCGACACGCCCGAACAGGCCGCCACCACGAAGAACGCCCCGACCAGGCAAGTGCTCAACAGTCCTGGGTGCTGCATCCGTGTCCCTTAGCCGTCGATGTGCCCTGGACGAAACCCGTGCCGGGCAGGCGTGCCGGAATCCACCGCAGGACAGGAAGCCGCTAGAGTAAGCGCGGCGGCGGAGGCAACGCGCCGGAGCCGGCGCCTGCCAGAATTGGCGCCATGTCGCGATCCTGCGCAAGGACCTGCCGTCGCAGCGTTGCCCGGTTTGGCCGTCGGCACCGTGCCTCGACCTGCCGCCGGGCGGTGATGTCAGCACCCCTTGCCCAAACCGCCGGCGCAGGGATCCTGGCGGCGGCGACAGCATCCCGGATGGCAAGGTCGATGCCCAGTCCGCCGAATGCAGACATCGCATGTGGGGCGCGGCCGATGCGGAGCAGGTCCGGGCGGCACCAGGTTTCCAGTCGACCTTCTTGATCGCATTCCAAAGGCCCGCTGGCCTTTGGCGGGATGGTCCGGAGGGGCAGAGCCCCTCCGCCCCTCACACCAGCACCGGCCCGCGCTCCGCAGCCGCGCGCTGCCACGCCTCGGCGGCGTCTTCATCGAACAGCTCGGCGAGCTTCTTCATCATCGTGCCGCCGAGTTCCTCGGCATCCACGATCGTCACCGCGCGACGGTAGTACCGCGTCACGTCGTGCCCGATGCCGATGGCGATCAGCTCGACCTGGTTCCGGCCCTCGATCTCGTGGATCACCTTGCGCAGGTGGCGTTCCAGGTAATTGCCGGGATTCACCGACAGTGTGCTGTCATCGACCGGCGCGCCGTCGCTGATCACCATCAGGATGCGCCGGTGCTCGGGCCGCGGCAGCAGCCGCTTGTAGGCCCATTCCAGCGCCTCGCCGTCGATGTTCTCCTTGAGCAGCCCTTCGCGCAGCATCAGCCCGAGATTCTTGCGCGCGCGGCGCCACGGCGCATCCGCCGCCTTGTAGACGACGTGGCGCAGGTCGTTCAGGCGGCCGGGATTGCGCGGCTTGCCTTCCTGCACCCAGCGTTCGCGGGATTGGCCGCCCTTCCAGGCGCGCGTCGTGAAGCCGAGGATCTCGGTCTTCACCGAGCAGCGTTCCAGCGTGCGCGCGAGGATGTCGCAGCACATCGCCGCCACCGTGATCGGCCGCCCGCGCATCGAACCCGAATTGTCGATCAGCAGGGACACGACGGTGTCGCGGAAATCCGTGTCGCGCTCATGCTTGTAGGACAGCGCGTGCATCGGGTTGGTCACCACGCGCGTCAGCCGCGCGGCATCGAGGATGCCTTCCTCGAGGTCGAACTCCCAGGCGCGCTGCTGCTGCGCGAGCAACCGCCGCTGCAGCCGGTTCGCGAGCTTCGAGACGACGCCCTGCAGATGCGACAGCTGCTGGTCGAGCTGCTGGCGCAGCCGGTTCAGCTCATCCGGGTCGCAGAGATCCTCAGCGGAGACCACCTCGTCGAACTGCGACGTGAAGGCGTGGTAGCGGGTGGTGTCGTCCACCTGCGGCACCTCGCGCCGCTGCTGCGGGCCGCCGGGCTTGTCATCGCCATCGGCCGCAGCACCGTCCTCCTCGGTCTCCTCGCCTTCCTCATCGGAGGCCTCGCCCTGCATCTGCTCGGGCTGGGCGCCGAGCATCTGTTCTTCCTGCTCGGACTGGGACTGGCCCTCGCCGGACTGGTCCTGCTGGGGGCTGCTCTCGCCGCCTTCCTCGCCTTCCTCGTCCTGCTGCTCGGATTCCGCCTCGACCTCAGCTTCCGCCAGGTCCAGCGCGGTCAGCAGCTTGCGCGCGGCGCGGGCGAAGGCGGCCTGGTCCTCGGCGGTCGTGGCCATCTCGGCCAGCGCCTCATCGGCCTTCTCGCCCAGCGTATCGCGCCACAGGTCGAGCACGCGATGGGCGATCTCGGGCGCGGCATCGCCGGTCAGCTTTTCCCGCGCGATCATCGCAAGGGCGGCGGGCAGCGGAAGCTGGTCCTTCCGCGTCATGCGGTCGTAGCCCTCGGCCTCGCATTCCTCGGTCAGCTTGGCGCGCAGATTGGCCGCCACGCCCGACATGAACTTCGAGCCGACCGTCTCGACGCGCACCTGTTCCAGCGCGTCGAACACCTCGCGCGCCTCGCGCCGTCCGGGGATGCGCTGCGCGTGCAGGGATTCGTCGTGGTGGCGCAGGCGAAGGGCGGCGGCATCGGCCGCACCGCGCAGCTTCGCCATCTCGGCGGCCGGCAGCGCGCGCGTGGGCAGCGGCAGGCGCACGCGCTTGCCCGCGACGCCGGACGGGCCGGGCTGGAAGGCCACCTGCACCTCGGGGTCGGCATGGGCGATGGCGCGCAGCGCGCCCGCCGTGGCGCGCTTGAATTCTTCCTGCCGCGTGAGGTCCTGCTTGCCGCTCATGGCGATGTCCCTGCCGCCTCGATCGCGGCTTGTTCGATGGCCTTGGCCCGCACCATGGCGGGCCGTGCCTCCAGCGCAGCGAGATACCCCGCCGCCACCGGACCCGGTTTGTACATGCCGAAGGCCGCCGCGAAGCGCAGCAGCCCGCCCGTCATCACATCGGCGGCGCTGAAATCCGCGCCCAACAGATACGGCCCGCCCGAGGCGGTGATCTGCCGTTCCACCCGCGCCACGGCATCGGCATAGGCCGGCCAGCCCACCGACGCGGCCGGCGGCGGGTCCTTCCGCGGGAAGGCGATATCCGTCATCGCCGGTTCCAGCACCGTGCCGCCATAGGCGAGGAAGGTCGCATAGGCGCCGCGCGTCGGCGTCCCCACCGCCGGCGCCAGCGCACCGGTCGCATCCGCGAGATAGGCGCAGATCGCGAGGCTTTCCGTCACCACGACGCCCTGCCAATCGCCCGCCGGCCCGCGATCCACCAGCACCGGCAGCTTGCCGTCCGGGTTGATGGCCAGGAACTGAGGCGACTTGTGCGTGCCGCGCCGCAGGTCGTGCGGCACGCGCTCATACGCCGCGCCGCACTCCTCCAGCATCCAAAGGATGCGGAAGGCGCGCGATTGCGGGGCGTAGTGGAACAGGAAGCGGGGCGGGGAGGCCATGCCTCACCCCGCCTTGCGCAGCAGCCCCGTCGAGACTTCCTCGTTGAAGCAGCGCTGGTAGTACTCGGCGACCGTCGAACGCTCGGCCTCGTCGCACTTGTTGAGGAAGGTCAGGCGGAAGGCGAAGCCGACATCGCCGAAGATGCGCGCATTGTCGGCCCAGGTGATGACCGTGCGCGGCGACATGACCGTGCTGATATCGCCCGCGATGAAACCGGCGCGCGTCAGGTCGGCCAGGGCCACCATCGCCTCGACCTGCTTGCGCATCTTCGGATCGTTCTCCTGGCCGAGCTTGGCCAGCACGATGTCCGTCTCCTGCTTGTGCGGCAGGTAGTTCAGCGTGGCGACGATCGACCAGCGGTCCATCTGGCCCTGATTGATCTGCTGCGTGCCGTGGTACAGGCCCGTGGTGTCGCCGAGGCCGACCGTGTTCGCCGTGGAGAACAGGCGGAAATACGGGTTCGGCCGGATCACCTTGTTCTGGTCGAGCAGCGTCAGCTTGCCCTCGACTTCCAGCACGCGCTGGATCACGAACATCACATCCGGGCGGCCGGCATCATACTCGTCGAACACCAGCGCGCAGGGATGCTGCAGCGCCCAGGGCAGGATGCCTTCGCGGAATTCCGTGACCTGCTTGCCGTCCTTGAGGACGATCGCGTCCTTGCCGATCAGGTCGATGCGGCTGATGTGGCTGTCGAGGTTGACGCGGATGCACGGCCAGTTCAGCCGCGCCGCCACCTGCTCGATATGCGTGGACTTGCCGGTGCCGTGGTAGCCCTGGATCATCACGCGACGGTTGAAGGCGAAGCCCGCGAGGATGGCGAGCGTCGTCTCCTTGTCGAAGCGGTAGGTGTTGTCGACTTCCGGCACGTGTTCGGTGCGCACCGAGAAGGCCGGGACATCCATGTCGATGTCGACGCCGAAGACCTCGCGCGCCTTCACCGTGGTGTCCGGGGCCTCGATGGCCGAGGTCGGGCGGATTTCGGAAATCTGAGCAACCTTGTTCATCGCAAGTCCGGTTCCGTGACGATCGAGGGATATACTAGGCCCAGCCGGGCGATCCGGCTACCCGGCCGCCGCGGCTTCCCGCTGCGCGGGCGCCGCGGCACGCGGCGGAACCCGGCGCTTCAGCAGGCTGTAGGCGCGGTTGATGTCCTTCAGCTTTTCTTCCGCGCTGCGATCGCCACCCGTCGCATCGGGGTGGTGCCGCTTTGCGAGGTCCTTGTAGCGGCTGCGCAGATCGACCTGGTCGATCGGCCAGGCCAGCCCCAGAAGGTCCAGCGCGGCACGCAATTCGGGCGGTGCCTCGGTCGCCTCGCGCGGGCGGCGGCGGGGGGTCGGCGCCTCCTGCCCCAGCACCGAGAAGGGGTCGCGCAGCAATTCCGGATCGAAGCGCCCCGCACCCCCCAGGCGCCCGAGCGGCCAGGACGGGCGCTGCCAGGAACTGTCGGCGCGCAGCGCGGCCTCGATCTCGTTCGGACCCATGCCTTTGTAGTAGTCCCAGGCGGCGTTGTAGGCGCGCACATGGGGCAGGCAGAACCAGTGGAATTCGCGCAGCGTGCGGTCGCGCGGAGCACGGAAAAGGCCGTGCTCGGCACAGCCGGGATGTTCGCAGCGGCGCGCCGTCGCGTCGTCATCCGCGGGGTCCGGCTCGGACTTCCTGCCAGGTCTGGGCATCCGTCCCTTATGGGTAGGCATCGCGCATCTCGCAAGCGCCCGATGCCCCTTGGCAGCGCAGGCCAGAGGCGGGACAAGCGCGCATCATGACAAGCCGCGCCGATCGCATCCGCACCGCCCTCGAAGCCGCCTTCGCACCCGCGCGCGTGACGGTGGAAGACGACAGCCACCGCCATGCCGGCCATGCCGGGGCGCGGCCGGAAGGCGAGACGCATTTCTCCGTCACCGTGATCTCGCCGGCCTTCGCGGGGCAGTCCCGCGTGGCGCGGTCGCGCGCGGTACATGACGCGCTGGCGACGGAATTCGCCGGCGGGATGCATGCCCTGGCATTGCGCCTGGCGACGCCCGAGGAAGCCGCGGGCTGAAGCGCGGCGCCCACGCGGCGCTTCAGTATCCGAAGGGCAGTCGCAGCCGCGCCCCGGGGGCGGGCTGGCGCAACAGCCGATCCTCCCGCGTCTGAAGACTCGCCCCATCGCGCGAGGTGCCGATCTGCGGCTCGGCCGGATCGATCAGCGCCGGGTTGATCTGGGGTGTCGTGCGCTGGACGGTGGCCTGCCGCGGCGCTTCCAGGTCGCGGTCCGGCACCGGC